>JAFSMA010000021.1 GCA_017448145.1 Oscillospiraceae bacterium
GATGACGACCTGGACTTTTTCATGCCCCGGCAGGACTACGAACGGCTGAAAACCCTTTGGGCGGACACGGCGCAATACACCCTGGCCTGGCCCTCGGAGGACTATAACGACCACAATATGTTTATGACCCTGCGCCACAAGGGCACCACTCTGGTGCGGCCCTACCAGCAGGGGCTGGACATCGTACACGGCGTCTGCCTGGACATCTTCCCCCTGGATGGCTGCCCCACGGGGCTGCGGCGGTGGGGGCAGCTGTTCTGGGGCAGCGTGTATCAGCTTTACTGCGCCCAGCTGGTGCCGGAGCACCACGGCAAGCCGGTGGCGCTGCTGGGGCGGCTGCTGCTGGCGGCGGTGCCCTCCGCCGGGGCGCGATACCGGCTGTGGCGCATGGCAGAGCGGCGCATGAGCCGCTATCCCATCCGCCAATGCCGCTATGTGACGGAGATCTGCGCCGGGCCCCGGTACATGAAAAACCGCTACCCGGCGGCGGCCTTCGCCTCGGCGGTGTGGGTGCCCTTTGAGGGCACCGCCCTGCCCATTCCGGTGGGGTATGACGCTTACCTGACCATGGCCTTCGGCGACTACATGACCCCGCCGCCCCCGGCCGGGCGCGTCCCGGCCCACCAGGCCCTTTTGCTGGACACAGAGCGGCCCTATACCCATTACATGGGGGAGAAAAAGTGATGAAAAACGGCAATACACCCCTGGTTTCTGTGATTGTACCCGTATATAATGTGGAAAAATATCTGCCCCGGTGCCTGGACGCCCTGGTGGGCCAGACCTACGGCAACCTGGAAATCCTGACGGTGGACGACGGCTCCACCGACGGCAGCCGGGCCATCTGTGAATCGTACGCCGCCGAAGACAGGCGGGTGAAGGTAATCCACAAGGCCAACGGCGGCGTCAGCTCCGCCAGGAACGCCGGGCTGGACGCCGCCACCGGGGACTACATCGGCTTTGTGGACAGCGACGACTTCGTGGAGCCGGACATGTTCGCCTATCTGGTGGGCCTGGCGGAGGAGACGGGGGCGGACGTGACCCAGTGCGGCTTTTTCGACTGCTACGCCGAAAAGACGCTGCTGCCCCGGCAGCCGGAATACTACGAGCTGGCCGATAAGGTCACCGCCCTGGGGCGGCTGCTGGAGGCCAAGGTGACCACCATGCACATCTTTAACAAGCTGCTGCGGCGCAGCAAGTGCGGCGCCGTGCGTTTCCCGGCCCTGTCCATTGCGGAGGACGCCCTGTATCTGGCGGAGGCGGTGGCGGCGGCGGACACCATGCTGATTACCAACCGGCCCAAATACCACTATTACCACCGCCCCGGCAGCCTGACCACCAAGCCCTTTGACGACAGCGCGCTGGACTGTCTCCGGGCCTGGGACCAGGTGTATGCCCTGGCGGCGGCTCTGGATCCGGCCCTGGAGGAGCCGGCCCGGATGCGGCTGAGCTGGACTCGGTTCGGGATGCTGGACAAGATGTACACCTCCCCCGGCGGCTGGAGCGAGGCGCTGGAGGAGGAGATCATCGCCTTTCTGCGTGGGCAGAAGCAGGTGATCCTGGGGCGGAATTATCTGACAATGGGCCGCCGGTTGGCCTACGTGGCGCTGCTGGCGGACAAAAGACTGTACCGGCGGATCGTCCGGTGGTTTTACAGCCGGAACAGGGTGGTGAACCAGTGAAAAAGAGACTGTTGGGGTGGATCGCCTCCCCCCTTACCGGCCTGACCTTCGGGGCGGTGTGTCTGGTGTACCAGACGGTGTACACCATGGTGCCGGTGCGGCTGGCCATACAGGGCAGCGTGCTGGCCTACCTGTCCCCGGCGCTGGCGGTGGCGGGCTTCGCTCTGCTGGCGGTGACGCTTCTGACCCAGCCCCGGCGGTACTGGAACCGGGAGATGGCCCCCTGCTGGGGGATTTTGCTGGCGCTGGCCCTGTCCACCCTCACCAATCCGGGCAGCGGCCTGACGGACAACGTGAAAACCTTCCTCTGGCAGGCGGACATTCTGCTGCCGGTGCTGGGGGCCAGCCGGGAGCTGGGGGAGCACCCCAGCGCCCCGGCCCGAAAGGCGCTGACGGCGGCGGTGGCAGTGCTGCTGCTGGCGGCGGACGCCGCGGCGGCGCAGTCGCTGGTGATGGGCTTTCGCATGGCCTACGCCTATGTGGCGGGCCGGGACGAGGTGTTCCACCAGGGGGTACACGAGGGCAGGCTCTTCGGCGTATACATCACCCCCTACGTGGGCAGCCGCCAGACTGCCCTGGCCATGGTGGCGGCGGTGTGGCTGCTGCGCCGGGCCAAGGGCTGGGCCAAGGCGTTTGCGGCGGTGTCGCTGGCGCTGTGCGGCGCGGTGTGCGTGCTGACGGGGGCCAGGGCGGTGCTGCTGGGGCTGATGGCGGCGGCCTTTACGGTCACGGCCCTGTGGTGGGGCAGCGGCCACCGGGGCGGGAAGCAGCGCTTTGGGTTGGTGCTGCTGGCGCTGACGGCGGCGGTGGGGGTATTTGCCATATACACCCTCTCCGACCTGGGGCTGCGGCAGGTGATTTTGGCGGTGCAGAACGACGCGCCCCAGACCGCCGCGGAGACAATGCCCGCCGCCAGGCCCTCCACCCAGGGCAACGTGTCCAGCAACCGCTTCGCCATCTGGCGGGACTATGTCCGCATTTTGGCGGACAGGCCGGAAAAGCTGCTCTTTGGCTATTCCCCCGGCGGCTATATGGCGTATATTGACCGGGAATACCCGGATTTCTTCATCGTGCAGTATTTCAAGGAGCATTATCCCGTGGACTACGCCGCCCACGGCCAGGTGTATGGCGCCCACAACGCGGCGCTGACGGTGGCGGTGTCCACCGGGCTGGCGGGGCTGGCGGCGGCGGCCTGGTGCGCCGCGCGGCTGCTGGGCCGGGTGGCGGCGCTGTACCGGCAGGGGCGGCTCCGGTGGGAGGATTACGCCGCCCTGGCGGCGGTGGCCATTATGGCCACGGCCATGCTGTTTGAGTCGGACGTGTTCTATGTGTGCAATCCCGGCGCGCTGGTGTTCTGGCCCCTGGTGGGCTACCTGTGGGGACGGGGAAAAGAGACGGAGGAGCGAGGCTGATATGGGGGAAAAGGCAGGGAACAACACCATATCCATAGGGAGCAACGCGGCGTTCAACATCCTTCGGGTGGGCGTCACGCTGGCGGTGCCGCTGGTGCTGTTCCCCTACGTGTCCCGGACGCTGGGGCCGGGGGGCCTGGGGGCGGCGGAGTTTGCCGAGTCGGTGGTGGCCTACTTTGTGACCATCGCCTCCCTGGGCGTGCCCATCTATGGCAAGCTGGCCTGCGCCCGGGTGCGGCAGCAGCCGGAAGCGCTGCGGAAAACGGTGTGCGAGCTGCTGTATATCAGCCTGGCCCTGGAGGCGGTGGCCTACGGGGCGCTGCTTGTCACGGTGCTGGCCGCGCCGGGACTCTCCCGCTACCGGACGCTGCTGCTGCTGAACTCCGTCACCGTGCTGGCGGCGGCGCCCCGGTTGGAATGGCTCCATTTCGCCCTGGAGCGGTTTCGCTACACCGCCCTGCGGGCCATTGCCTGCAAGCTGGTGGCGGCGGTGCTGATCTTCGCCATGGTGCATTCACCGGACCATGTGGCGCGGTACACCGCCATCAACGTTTTGACCCAGGCGGCCTCGGCGGCGCTGGACTGCTTCCTGGCCCGGCCCTATCTCCGCTTTTACCCCCTGAAAGCGTTGCAGCTGCGGCGGCACGTGGGGCCCATTCTGGCCTTCGTGGCCTCGGCGGTGGCGGTGAGCATCAACAGCAACACCGATATCGTCATGCTGAATCTGCTGGCCGGGGAGGTGACCACCGGGCACTACACCTTCGCGGCGAAAGTCAAATCCATCCTGGTATCGCTGATGGTGGCGGGGCTGGACGCGGCGCTGCCCCGGCTGGCCCTGCTCCACAGGCAGGGGGAGGACGGCGCCTTCCGGGCCCTGCTGCGGCAGGTGGGGGTGTTCACCTTTACGGCGGGCTGGGCGGCGGCGGTGTATTTCACCGTGTTCGCCCGGGAGACGGCGCTGGTGCTGGGCGGCGAGGCCTACGCCCCGGCGGGGGCGATGGTGGTGGCGCTGATGGCGGGCATGCCGGTGCTGGCGGTGAACTTCGTGCTGGGGGTGGGCGTGCTGCAATCCATCGGCCGGGAGCGGCAGTATGCCCGCACCATGCTCATCACCTGCCTGGTGAACGCGGCGGCCAACGCCGTGCTGATCCCCGCCCTCCAAGGCGTGGGGGCGGCCCTGGCCACGCTGCTGGCGGAGGTGGGCAACATGGCGCTGTACTACCATTTCGGCAAGGATTACCTGGGTGCCACCTTCGCCAAAAGCCGCCTTGCCGCCCTGGCGGCGGTGTGTGTGGCGGCGGGGGCGGTGTGCTGGTGGCTCAAGCCGCTGGTGCTGCCCGGTCGGCCCCTGTGGCAGATGGTGGCGTGCCTGGCGGTGTACGCGGCGGCGGTGGTGCCGCTTGCCCTGGCCGTCAGCGGCGAGCTGCGGCAGCTGGCCGGAGACGCCCTGGGCAGCCTTTTGGGGCGGAACAATCATCCATTGGAGCAATGAAAAAAGCCAACGGCAACACTGACGCCGTTGGCTTTTTTGGGCCTGTTTTGCAAAAAAACGGGTTGCATTTCTATTCTTCGGTGGGGGTGAGCTGCCGCACGCATTTGTCCGCCAAACCGGCCAGCGCCCAGAACAGGGGGCTGACGATGGCCAGGGAGAACACGAAGAAGGCGTAGCACAGGTACCCCGCCAGCCCCGCCAGGAACAGCAGCGGCAAAGGGCTGCGCCGCAGGGCCCGGAGGCACCGCGCCGACAGGGAGAGCAGGAACAGCAGGTACAGCCCCAGCCCCACCAGACCGGTGGTGGCGGCCACGCAGAGGAAATCGTTGTGGGGGAAGTCGATGATGTCCGTCCGCCCGGTGATGGCCTGGTACTGGTCAATATAGGGGGCAAAGAGGGCGGCAAAGGAGCCGGGCCCGCCGCCGAGAATGGGCCGCTGACGGATGATGCCCACTGTGGTTTTCCAGAGATAGCCCCGGTTGGCGCCTGCCCTGTCCCCCAGCTGGCCGTGGAGGAAGGCGGCGGCCTCCCGGAGCAGAACGCTGTCGCCCC
>JAFSMA010000022.1 GCA_017448145.1 Oscillospiraceae bacterium
AAAGGAGACGCCCCCGGCGTCTCCTTTTTCAATACAAATCAATCACTATCCAGCTTCAGCACCGCCATAAACGCCTCCGTGGGCACCTGCACCGTACCCAGGTTCCGCATCTTCTTCTTGCCCTCTTTCTGCTTCTCCAGCAGCTTCTTCTTGCGCGTGATGTCGCCGCCATAGCACTTGGCCAGAACGTCCTTGCGCATGGCCTTCACCGTCTCCCGGGCGATGATGCGCCCGCCGATGGCGGCCTGGATGGGCACCTCGAACAGCTGCCGGGGGATGTTCTCCTTCAGCTTTTCGCACAGCCGCCGGGCCCGGCCGTAGGCCTTGTCCTTGTGGGCGATGAAGCTGAGAGCGTCCACGCCGTCGCCGTTTAAGAGCAAGTCCACCTTCACCAGCTCGCTGGTGCGGTAGCCGGACAGCTCGTAGTCCAGGCTGGCGTAGCCCTTGGTGTTGGCTTTCAGAGTGTCGAAAAAGTCGTAAATGATCTCGTTCAGCGGCATCTGGTAATGGAGCTCCACCAGATGGGTGTCCAGATACTGCATGTCCTTGAACTCGCCCCGCCGATCCTGGCACATGGGCATGATGTTGCCCACGAAGTCCTGGGGCGTGATGATGGACACCTTCACATAGGGCTCCTCGGCGTGCTCGATGGTGCCGGGGTCGGGATAATTGTGGGGGTTGTCCACCCGCACCATGGTGCCATCGGCCTTGTACACGTGGTAAATGACGTTGGGCAGCGTGGTCACCAGATCCAGATTAAATTCCCGCTCCAGCCGCTCCTGAATGATCTCCATGTGGAGCATCCCCAAAAAGCCGCATCGAAAGCCGAAGCCCAGGGCCACCGAGCTCTCCGGCTCAAAGGTGAGGGAGGCGTCGTTTAATTGCAGCTTTTCCAGCGCGTCCCGCAGGTCGGGGTACTTGCTGCCGTCCTCGGTGTAAATGCCGCAGTACACCATGCTCTGGGCGGGCCGGTAGCCCGGCAGGGGCTCCGCCGCCGGGGCGGCGGCGTCGGTGATGGTGTCGCCCACCTGGGTGTCCTTCACGTTCTTGATGCTGGCGGTGAAATAGCCGACCTCGCCGGCCTGCAAGGCCTCCGTGGGCTCGTTGCCCAGAGGCTTTAAGTAGCCGCATTCCAGAATGGTGTACTCCGCGCCGCTGGCCATCAGGCGGATGGTCTGCCCCCGGCGGAGGGTGCCCTGCTTGATGCAGA
Source organism: Oscillospiraceae bacterium (assembly GCA_017448145.1). Lineage (GTDB taxonomy): Bacteria > Bacillota > Clostridia > Oscillospirales > Oscillospiraceae > Vescimonas. Next base: position 1,211 of record JAFSMA010000022.1, read on the forward strand.
AATACACCACCACGCCCACGTAGGGGTCATACTGGCTGTCGAACACCAGCGCCTGCAGGGGGGCGTTGGGGTCGCCGTGGGGGGCGGGGATGTTCTGCACAATGTCCTCCAGCACGGCGTCAATGTTCTGCCCCAGCTTGGCGGAGATCTCCGGCGCCTCCAGGGCGGGCAGGCCGATGATGTCCTCCACCTCCTGCTTGGCCTTCATGGGGTCGGCGGCCGGCAGGTCGATCTTGTTGAATACCGGCAGGATCTCCAGATCGTGCTCCATGGCCAGGTACGTGTTGGCCAGGGTCTGGGCCTCCACGCCCTGGGTGGCGTCCACCACCAGCACCGCCCCCTCGCAGGCCGCCAGCGAGCGGCTCACCTCGTAGTTGAAATCCACGTGGCCCGGGGTGTCGATGAGGTTCAATGCGTAGGTCTCGCCGTCCTTGGCGGTGTAGAGAAGATGTACCGCCCGGCTCTTGATGGTGATGCCCCGCTCCCGCTCCAGGTCCATGTTGTCCAACAGCTGGTCGGCCATCTCCCGCTCCGTCACGGCGTTGCACTTCTCCAAAAGGCGGTCGGCCAGGGTGGATTTGCCGTGGTCAATGTGGGCGATGATGGAAAAATTGCGGATTTTGCTCTGGTCAAACATGGTTATTCGTCCTCCATCCGCGCCTTGGCGCGTTCATCGGTATTGTGCAGCACCTGGGCCACGCTCTGGCCCACCCCCGGCGCGTCGGTGAGGGTGTGGGAGCTCATGTCGGGCACATTGTCGCACGCTGCCAGTGCCCGGCTGAATTTCACCCGGCTGAGCTGCATATCCGCCGCCACCACGCCGCCGTCAAAGGCGGGGCCGTCCAGGGCAAATAAATCCTCGTTGCCGCCGCCCCGGCGGTAGAGCTGCCGCAGCAGCTGATAGAGCGCCGCGCTCAAATAGTCGCCCGCCGCGGTGACGGCCTCCCGGCTGCCGCTGCGGCCCAGCAGGTCGAACAGCACCCCGGTGGTGTTCACCACCAGCTTCTTCTGCAGCGTGGCCATGATGCTGCCCCGCAGGCTGCTCTTCTCGTCGCTGGCGTCGTACAGGTCGCCCGCCTCAATCATGGCCCCGTCCCGGCTGGACGTGCGGCCCAGCAGATAGTCGGCGGACACGTGGTAAAAGTCGCACACCTTGGCCACAAACGCCAGCCCCGGCTCCCGGATGCCGTTTTCATAGTGGCTCAAAAGGGCCTGGGAGATGCCCAGCTCCCGGGCGGCCTTCCGCTGGGAAATCCCCGTCTCCTGCCGCAGCAAGCTCAGCGTGCGGGAAAAATCTGTCATTGTCACTCACCTGATTTCCGAAAAATTGAATACAGTGGGTAGATTATAGCAAAGATTATACCGTTTGTAAATAAAAATCCCCGGTTTCCCCGGGGATTTTTACGTTCTCTCAATGATCCATCTTAAACAGCCGGCACCCGTTTTCCCACGTTATCCGGATGACCTCTTCCACGTCCAGTCCCCGGATGGCGGCGATGCGCTCTGCCACCAGGCGGACGTAGCCCGAGTCGTTCCGCTGCCCCCGGTAGGGCACCGGGGTGAGGTAGGGGCTGTCGGTCTCAATGACCAGCCGGGAAAGAGGCGCGTCGGCGATGACCTCCGGTGCCTTCCGGGCGTTTTTGAAGGTGGCCGCGCCGTTGAAGCCCAGATACCACCCCATCTCCACCAATTTCCGGCCCATCTCCACGGAGCCTGCGAAGCAGTGGAACACCCCCGTCACCTGGGGGAACTCTTCCACGATGGCCAGGGTGTCGGCGTGGGCGTCCCGGTCGTGGATGATGACGGGCAACTCCAATTCCGTCGCCAGGGCCAACTGGTCACGCAGCACCCGGTGCTGTAATTCCCGGGGCGGATTTTCCGCCCAGTAGTAGTCCAGCCCGATTTCCCCGATGGCCACCACCTTGGGTTGTTTCGCCAGGGCGCGCAATTCGTCGATGAAGGACGGCTGATAGTCGCCGCAGTTTTCCGGGTGGATGCCCACGGCGGCGTACACATGGTCGAACCGCGCCGCCAATTCCACCGCCTGCCGTGACGACGCCACGGTGCAGCCGGGGTTGACGATGCGGCCCACGCCCCGGCCCGGCATGGCTGCCAACAGGGCCTCCCGGTCCGCGTCAAAGGCGTCGTCGTCGTAGTGGGCGTGGGTGTCGAACAGCATATCCATCAGCACAGCTTGGCGCCGGCGGGCACGCTGTCGTCAATCAGCATCAGCTTCAGCTTTTCCTCGCCCTTCTCCGTGTGCACGGCGGAGATCAGCATACCGCAGCTCTCAATGCCCATCATCTTCCGGGGCGGCAGGTTGAGGATGGCGATGGCCGTCTTGCCGATGAGATCCTCCGGCTCGTACCAGTGGTGGATGCCGGAGAGGATGGTGCGGTCGGTGCCGGAGCCGTCGTCCAGGGTGAATTGCAGCAGCTTGTCGCTCTTCTTCACCGCCTTGCAGTCCTTGATCTTCACCGCCCGGAGATCGCACTTCATAAAGCTGTCGAAGTCCACCTTCTCCTCCACGTAGGGCTCCAGCTCGATGGCGGGCAGCGCCGCCTTCTTCTGGGCCTCGTGCATGGCCTCCAACGTGGCGAGGGCCGCCTCGCTGTCGATGCGGGGGAACAGGTTTTCGCCCTTTTGCACGGTGGCGTCCTGCCGCAGGCTGCCCCATACGTTGGCCTTGTCCCAGGTGCGGCAGCCGTCGCAGGCGCCGATCTTGTCAAAGATTTTGCCGCAGGTGTCGGGCATGAAGGGCAGCAGCAGCGTGGTGCAGATGCGCACGGTCTCCAGCAGGTTATACAGCACCGTGGCCAGCCGCACACGGCGGGCCTCGTCCTTGCCCAGGGCCCAGGGGGTGGTCTCGTCGATATACTTGTTGGCCCGGTCGATGACCTTGAAGATCTCCTCCAGGGCGTTCTGGAACTGGAACTTCTCCATCTCCGCCTCGTAGCGGTCCCGGAGGGTGCAGGCCAGGGTCTTCAGCTCGCAGTCCAGCTTGTCGTCCTCCCGCTCGGTGGGCAGCGTGCCGCCGAAGTACTTCTCCACCATGCCGGTGGTGCGGCTCACCAGGTTGCCCAGCTTGTTGGCCAGGTCGATGTTGATGGCGTTGATCAGCAGCTCATTGGAGAAGTTGCCGTCGGTGCCGAAGGGGAAGGTGCGCAGCAGGAAGAACCGCAGCGCGTCCACGCCGAACAGTTCCGCCAGGGCGTAGGGGTCCACCACGTTGCCCTTGCTCTTGCTCATCTTGCCGCCGTCGATCACCAGCCAGCCGTGGCCGTACACGTGCTTGGGCAGGGGCATCTCCATGCTCATCAGCATGGCGGGCCAGATGATGGAGTGGAACCGCACGATCTCCTTGCCCACAAAGTGGACGTCGGCGGGCCAGTATTTCTCATAATCGTGATAGGTGTCGTTCAAAAAGCCCAGGGCGGTGGTGTAGTTAAACAGGGCGTCCACCCACACGTACACCACGTGGCCCGGGTCGAAGTCCACGGGGATGCCCCAGCTGAAGCTGGTGCGGCTGACGCACAGATCCTCCAGCCCCGGCTTGATGAAGTTGTTCACCATCTCGTTCACCCGGCTCCGGGGCTGCAAAAAGTCGGTGTCCTCCAGCAGGTGCTGCACCCGGTCGGCGTACTTGCTCAGCCGGAAGAAGTAGGCCTCCTCCTCCGCGTCGTGCACCTCCCGCCCGCAGTCGGGGCACTTGCCGTCCACCAGCTGGCTCTCGGTCCAGAAGCTCTCGCAGGGGGTGCAGTACTTGCCCTTGTAGGAGCCCTTGTAGATGTCGCCCTTTTCGTACATCTTCCTGAAAATCTTCTGGATGGACTGGCAGTGGTAGCCGTCGGTGGTGCGGATGAACCGGTCGTTGGAGATGTTCATCAGCTTCCACAGGTCCAGCACGCCCTTTTCGCCGCACACGATGCCGTCCAAAAACTCCTTGGGCGTCTTGCCGGCCTCCCGGGCCTTGTTCTCGATTTTCTGGCCGTGCTCGTCGGTGCCGGTGAGGAACATGACGTCGCAGCCGGTGAGCCGCTTGTAGCGGGCCATGGCGTCCGCCGCCACGGTGCAGTAGGTGTGGCCGATGTGCAGCTTGTCGCTGGGGTAGTAGATCGGCGTGGTGATGTAGAATTTCTCTGCCATAAACGTCTCCTTTTCTGCCTGGGGCAAATTGTATTATCGTTATCATGCGCCGGGGAAGGGGGGATGATACCCATAAAAAAACCCGCCCCCGACGCCATCGTCAAGGGCGGCAAACGCCGCGTTACCACCTTGCTTCGCCCCCTGCTCGCGCAAAAGGGCCTCACGGAGTGCTGCCGCACTCCCACGCTGTAACGGGCGCGCCCGACCCGACCTGGCGTCTGCGCTCAGCCGGGCGGCTCCGGGGCCATGTTCACCGGTTTCCTCCGCGTCCGCTCCCACCGCGCCGGACTCTCTGTGGCGTTGCCCACCGGTTACTCTTCCCATCATTGCCTTTCACTCGTTCCCGTATCATATCGCAAAGCCAAACTTTTGTCAATAAATCCGTGTACTTTTGCCCCGAAATGTGATAGCATAGCGGGGAAAAAGGAGGGCTTGCCCATGAAATTCGTATCCTGGAACGTCAACGGTCTCCGCTCCTGCCTGCAAAAGGGCTTTCTGGACTACCTGCGCTGGGAGTCGCCGGACGTGATCTGCCTGCAGGAGACCAAATGCACCGCCGACCAGGTGTCCCTGGATTTGCCGGATTACCACATTTATTTTCACAGCGCCGACAAAAAGGGCTATTCCGGCACCGCCGTCTTTACCCGTGAAGAGCCCCTTGCCGTCACCTATGACTTCGGTGACGACCAGCACCGCCACGAGGGCCGCCTCATCACCTGCGAGTACCCGGACTACTACCTGGTGTGCTGCTACACCCCCAACAGCAAGGACGGCCTTGCCCGCCTGCCCTACCGCATGCAGTGGGAGGACGATCTGCGGGCGTATTTACTGTCCCTGGACGAGAAAAAGCCTGTCATCTACTGCGGCGATCTGAACGTGGCCCATGAGGAGATCGACATCAAAAATCCCAAGACCAACCACATGAACCCCGGCTTTTCCGACGAGGAAAGGGCCAAGATGACAGAATTGCTGTCCTCCGGCTTCACCGACACCTTCCGCTACTTGAATCCCGACGCCGTGTGCTACTCCTGGTGGAGCTTCCGCTTCAACGCCCGGGCCAACAACGCCGGCTGGCGCATCGACTATTTCCTCACCTCCGACTCCCTCCGCCCCCGGCTCACCGCCGCCCATATCCGCACCGAGGTCATGGGCAGCGACCACTGCCCCGTGGTGCTGGAGCTGGCGTAGCCCTTGCAACCGGCGAACGAATCATGTATAATACCCCATATTAATAATGGTATATCGCACGCGCAACCCAGCAAAGGAGGAGTTCCCCATGTCCCATTACATCCTTGTGGTCAACCCCGGCTCCACGTCCACCAAAATCGGCGTGTTTGAGGGCGAGACCCTGCTCTTTGACAAAACCCTGCGCCACACCGCCGCCGAAATCAGCGCCTTTGCCTCCATCCCGGAGCAGAAAACCTGGCGCCGCGGCCTGGTGCTGGACGCCCTGGCGGAAAAGGGCTTCGATGTCCATACCCTCAGCGCCGTCTGCGGCCGGGGCGGTATGCTGGCCCCTGTCAGCGGCGGCACCTACCGCACTACCGACGCCCTGCTGCGTGACTGCGTGGCCGGGGCCCAGGGCCAGCACGCCTCCAACCTGGGGGCCCTCATCGCCCGGGAGATCGGCGACGAGCTGGGCATTCCCTCCTTTGTGGCCGACCCCCCTGTGGTGGATGAGCTGTGGGACGTGGCCCGTCTTTCCGGCCACCCGGCGGTGCCCCGCCGCTCCAAGTTCCACGCCCTGAACCAGAAGGCGGTGGCCAGGCGGTACGCCCGTGAGGCGGGGCGGCCCTATGAGGAATTAAACCTCATTGTCTGCCATATGGGCGGCGGCGTCAGCGTGGGTGCCCACGTAGGCGGCCGGGTGGTGGACACCCAGAACGCCCTGGACGGCGAGGGCCCCTTCTCCCCGGAGCGTTCCGGCAGCCTGCCCTGCGGCGAGCTGGTGGAGAAGTGCTTCTCCGGCAAGTACACCCATGAGGAGATCCGCCATATGCTCACCGGCGGCGGCGGACTGGTGGCCTATACCGGCTCCACCGATGTCCGCCTCCTGCAAGAGCGCGACGACCCGGACACCCGCCTGGTGATGGACGCCTTCCACTACCAGATCGGCAAGGAGATCGGCGCCATGGCCGCCGCCATGAAGGGTAAGGTGGATCAGATTATCCTCACCGGCGGCATCGCGTACAGCGAAAAAACGGTGTCCGCCCTCACCGCCATGGTGGGCTGGATCGCCCCCATCACCGTCTACCCCGGCGAGGACGAGCTGCTGGCCCTGGCCCAGGCCGCCCTCCGTGTCCTCCGTGGCGAGGAGCAGGCGAAGTCCTATTAAAATAATGGCATGGAAATGGCTTCGCAACATCCCCGGTTTTTGCCGGGGATGTTATTTGCGATTTTTGTCCCATTTGGCAGAATTTTGCATTGTGTCCGGGGGAAAATCGTGGTACAGTAGACGGCGGCAAGCATACAATCCCCACCAAGGGAGGAAAGAATATGGATCTCTATTTCGCCGGCTCCATTCGGGGCGGCCGGGTGGACGCGGCCCTCTATCAGCGGCTCATCGCCTATCTCCAGCGCACCGACACCGTCCTCACCGAGCACGTGGGCCGTCCCGAGCTGAATCTTTTGGAGCAGGGCAGGGCGGGGGACAGCGCCATCTATGACCAGGACACCACCTGGCTCCGCCGCAGCGCCGCCGTCATCGCCGAGTGCACCTGCCCCTCCCTGGGGGTGGGCTACGAGCTGGCCTATGCCGAGGCCCGGGGCATCCCCTGCCACATTTTCTATGACCGCACCAAGACCCAGCTCTCCGCCATGCTCACCGGCGACCCCTATTTCCACATCCACCCCTATGAAAAAGAGGCGGACATCTACCCCGTACTGGACGAAATTCTGTCCGCTTTGCGGGAAAACGCCAACGATTGAGAGGATTTTACTATGAGCGAGACGAAAAAGCGCAAGTGGGGCGACCGGCGGGACGGCCGCTGGGTGAAGGCCCCCGGCCTCCAGACCGTCATGGCCTACCTCATGCCTAAGCGCACCGACTGCGAGGTGTACTTAAACGACAAGCTGGACGCCACGGAGCTGCTCCAATATCTGGAACAAAAGAACGCCCAGCACCCGGAGTTCAAAACCACCGTGTTCCACTGCATGATTATGTCCATGGCCCGCATGGTTCGGGAGCGGCCCAAGATGAACCGCTTCATCCAGGGCTACCGGATGTACGAGCGGGACGAGATCAGCATCAGCTTCGTGGTGAAGCGCCGCTTTGCCGACGGCGGCGAGGAGTCGCTGATGGTGCTGGTGCCCAAGGACGACGACACCCTGGACACCGTCTCCCGCAAGATCGTGGGGGACGTGAAGGAGACCCGCAGGAGCGAGACCTCCACCGGCGGCGTGGACGCGCTGCTGGACGGCTTCGCCAAGCTGCCCCGGCCCATTCTGATGCTGGCCATCCGCATCATCCGCTACCTGGACTTCTGGGGCGTCAACCCCAAGGTGCTCACCCAGGGCGACCCCGACTACACCACCATCCTCTGCTCCAACCTGGGCAGCATCAAGGCCCCGGCGGTGTACCACCATCTCAATAACTACGGCACCAACAGCGTCATGGTCACCATCGGCACCCTCCACAAGGAGGAGCTGGTGATGCCCGACGGCACCAAGGCCATCCGTGACGTCATCGACTTCGGCGCCACCCTGGACGAGCGCATTGCCGACGGCTTCTACTTCGCCCGCAGCCTGCGGCTTCTCAAGCACGTTTTCGCCCACCCGGAGCTGTTGGATCAGCCCCTGGGCCAGCCCAGCGGCTTCCAATATGAATAAAAACGAATCTGCGGAGCGCCCCTCCGCAGATTTTTTCAAAAATATTTCTCCGCGACCCCACTTTTTCCCGCCCCGCCTCCGTATTCATAGGTGAAACGGCAAAACGAAACCGTCACCCACGCGGAGCCCCCGGGCCCCGCCCACCATACAAGGAGGTACTCATTATGAAAAAGAAATGGATTGCTGTATGCTGCGCGGCCGCCGTGCTGTGCGCCGCCACCGTCCCCGCCCTGGCGGAGACCACCACCAACAACAATAGCACCACCACCGCCCCCCAGATGCAGATGGGCGGCCCCGGCGGTCAAATGGGCCAGATGGGCCGGAGCGGCCCCGGCGGCCAGATGGGCCAGATGCCCGGCAGGAACGGCCAGACCGGCCAGATGCCCCAGATGGGCGAGATGCCTTCCGGTGAAATGCCCCAGATGGACGGCCAGATGCCCGGCGGCATGGGCGGCATGGGCGGCCAAATGGGTGGCATGATGGGTGGCATGGGCCAGTACACCACCGCCGACAGCCCCAGCGAGGTAGTGTCCGGCGAGACCACCAACTCCGCCGCCGATCTGACGGTGAACCGCGCCGCCGCCACCAAGATCACCGTCTCCGATACCAACAGCGACATCAAAATCACGGAGTCCGGCACCTATCTCATCACCGGCAAGGCCGCGGACGGCAACATCACCGTCAAGAAAGGCGTCACCGGCGTGGTGCTGATCCTGGAGGATCTGGATCTCACCAGCACCACCGGCGCCACCCTCTCCATCAATAAGGAAAGCCAGGTGAAGGTGGTCATCTCCGGCACCGTCAAGCTCACCGACAATGAAAACCCCGACGACGAAACTTCCACCGACACCGCCGTGGCCGACGCCTTCGACGGCGCCGCCATCAAGGTAAAGGCGGGGGCCGACTGTGTCATCACCGGCACCGGCACGCTGACCGTCAACGGCAACGCCAAAAACGGCATCAAGGCCGGCGATGAAACCGTGCTGGTCATCGACGGCCCCACCGTCACCGTAAATGCCACCAATGACGGCATCAACGGCAACTACGACGTGGCCCTGCTGTCCGGCGCTGTCACCGTCACCGCCGGGGATGACGCCATCCACGCCGACCGCATCCTCACCGTGGGCAGCAGCACCGGCGGCCCCACCGTCACCGTCGCCCAGTGCGTCGAGGGCCTGGAGGGCACCGTGGTCAACCTGGCCGGGGGCACCGTCACCATCAACGCCTCCGACGACGCCATCAACGCCGCCAACTCCGACGCCCTCTTTGCCGACACCCTGACCTACGCCATCAACGTCACCGGCGCCAAGGTCACCATCAACTCCCGGGGCGACGGCCTGGACTCCAACGGCGACATCAACCTCATCTCCGGCAGCGCCGTCATCAACAGCGCCGCAAACGGCGGCGAGGCGGGCCTGGACTTCGTGGGCAGCTACTACGTGTCTGATGACTTCGACCTGACCAACAACAGCGGCGTGGCCTTTGACGCCGGTATGGGCGGCATGGGCGGCCCGATGGGCGGCATGAACGGCCAGATGAACGGCCAGATGGGTCAGAACGGCCCCGCCGACACCCAGCCCCAGGCTGACACCCAGCCCCAGGCCGAGGCCCAGCCCAACTTCTTCCAGCGCATCGCCAACTGGTTTTCCAATCTGTTTTCCAAAAAATAAACGCTGATTTCAGATAGATTTCAGCTTACCCCTCTATCATAGCCCACAACAGGGGGGCGGAGAATTGCCTCCGCCCCCCAAGCTATGAAAGGAGGGAGCGGTGTGGAAAACCCCGTCAACGCCATGGATAACGCCGTCAACACCCTGGCCCTCCGGGCCGCCAATGACCGCCAGGCCAGGGAAGAGCTGATTCGGGAGCATGAGGCCCTGATCCTCCGCACCGCCAGCGTGGCCTGCCGCCGCTTTGTCACCCGCAGCGACGACGAGTGGTCCATCGCCCTGTGGGCCTTCTCCCGGGCGGTGGACGACTATTCCCCCAGCCGGGGCGACTTTCTCCCCTTCGCCGCCACGCTGATCCGCCGGGATTTGATCGACTACTACCGCCACACCCGCCGCTACCAGCAGGAGGTGTCCGTCTCCCCCTATGCCTTCACCGGCGACAGCGAGGAGGACACCCTGGGCGTAGCCGCCGCCGTGGCCCGGGACAGCCGGCAAAACGACCCCACGGCCCTCCGCCGGGAGATCACCGATGTCAGCCGCGAGCTGGAAACATACGGCTTTCGCTTCTTCGACCTCACCGACTGCTCCCCCCGGCAGGAAAAGACCCGGCAAAGCTGCGCCCGGGCCGTCCGCACCATTCTGGAAAGCCCCCTGCTGCTGAACCAGCTGCGCCACAGCCGCACGTTGCCGGTGAAGGCCGTCAGCGAGCACAGCGGCGTGGATAAAAAGACCCTGGACCGCTACCGCAAATATATCCTCATGGCGGTCACCGTCCTGGCCGGCGACTATCCCGGCCTGGCGTCCCATCTGAAATTCATCACCCGGGAGGCGGAACAATGAAAGGAATCGTCGTAGACCGGCAGGGCGCCTATGTGGCCGTGCTGGATGACCGGGGCGCCGTCCGCCGCATCAGGGACAGGCATTACGCCATCGGCCAGCAGGTGTCCCTTGCGCCCCGCATGACCCGCCGCAGCGTGGCCGCCCTGGCAGCGGCCCTTACGCTGCTGCTGAGCCTGGGCACCGTGGCCTATGCCACCCCCGCCGGCACCGTCAGCCTGGACAGCGCCGGTGCCGTGGAGTACACCATCAACTGCTTTGACCGGGTCCTGTCCGTCCAGGCGGTGGACGAGGCCGGCGCCGCCACCCTCCGCCAGGTGGGGGAGGGGAGCCTGCGCCACCGCAAGGTGTCCGACGCCGTGTCCGCCACGGTGGAGGCGCTGCAACAAAGCGGCAAGGTGGCCCCCGAGGGGGTGCTCATCAGCGCCTCCGGCGGCGAGAGCCACGCCGAAACGCTGTGCCGCCAGCTCCGTGACACGGTGGAGACCCAAAACGGCGTCCCTGCCGCCGCCGTGGCCGTCACGCCCCGGCAGGTGGAGGAGGCCCACGCCCACGGCGTCACCGCCGCCCGCCAGTGGGCCCGTGACAACGCCCCCAATTCCCCTATGGCAAACGATTTCCCCCAAGGCGATTTCGTTCAAAAGGATTTTGGGCAAACCGATATGGGGCAAACCGATTTCGGGGCCAATCCCCCCGTGGCAAATGATTTTGGGGCAAGCGCCCCCGGCGGGAATGCCGCGCCCGGCACGCCTCCCGTCCTGCCCCAGCCGTAATGGCCTTTGCGGCGGATGCCTCTGCCGGGCAAAACAGAATCCCCCCCAGGCGGGCTGCGATGGTTTCATGGCAGCCCGCCCCTTTTTATGAATTGCCTGCGGCATGATTTCTCGCTTCGCTCCATGCTTTGCGCCGCGGCGCATGATTTGCACTGCGCCCGTGGGCGCGATGCGTTTTGTTGGGGCGATGGTCGCTTTTTCTTGCTACATCCGTCCCGCCGTGGTATACTGTCCGGGAAAAGACCCGCCCTGTCCGGCTGATGCGGGGCAGGAGTATTGCAAAAGGAGATTCGCCATGCTCACTGACATCATCACCCCCCAGGCCGCCTGCTTCGCCGATGGCGTCCAGACGGTGCTGCGGGGCCACGAGAACCGCAGCCGCCGCGTCATGCTGCTGCAAGGCAACCTGGTGCAGAACGCCCGCAGCGAGAGCCGGGGCATCAGCGCCCGGGTGGCCAAAAACGGGGCCTACGGCTTCGCCTCCACCGCCCTCTACACGGCGGAGGACGCCCGGGCCGTCCTTCGCGCCGCCACGGACAACGCCGCTTTTCTGGCCCACCGCGCCGCCGCCCCCGGCGTCGTCTATCCCGCCCTGTCCGCTGCCGCCATTCCCCCCTGCCGCCCTATCGTGGACTGCGACCAGAAGCGCATCATCGACCTGTGCCGCCGGGTGGACGACCATCTTGCCAAGACCTACCCTGACCTCATCAGCCGCCGGGTGGTCTACACCGAGGACTCCCAGGATAAGATCATCTGCGCCTCCGACGCCGCCTCCGGCCACGTCACCTATCCCCGCTGCTACCTCTACGTCTTCCTGACGGCGGAGAGCACCGACGGTGCCCCGGTGGAGCTGTTCCGGGCCTTCGGGGGCTACGGCAGCTTCGAGGATCATTTTGCCGATGAAACCGTGTATTATGAGGCCATCGACGCACTCTATCAGCACCTGATGGCCAAGCGGGAGGGCGTCTACGCCGAGGCCGGGGAAAAGACCGTGATTTTAGGCGGCATGATGGGCGGCATGCTGGCCCATGAGGCCGTGGGCCACACCGTGGAGGCCGACCTGGTGCAGGGCGGCAGCGTGGCCGGCCCCATGCTCCATAAGCGTGTGGCCTCCGACCTGGTGACGCTGGTGGACTTCGCCCACACCGCCTTCGGCGCCCCCACGCCCCTGCCCGTCTACCTGGACGACGAGGGCACCCCCGCCTCCGACGCCGTGCTCATTGAAAACGGCATCCTCACCGGCTACATGAACAGCCGCCAGAGCGCGGCGCGCTACGGCGTGGCCCCGGCGGGCAACGCCCGGGCCTGGCTCTACAACGACGAGCCCCTTATCCGCATGCGCAACACCTGCATCCTCCCCGGCGCCAGCCGCCTGGAGGACATGATCGCCTCCATCGACGACGGCTATTACCTCATCGACAGCTCCAACGGCCAGGCCGATTTGACCGGCGAGTTCATGTTCGGCGTGTCCCTGGGCTACGAGATCAAGAAGGGCAAGCTGGGCCGCGCCCTGCTGGACACCACCGTGTCCGGCGTGGCCTTCGACATGCTGCGCACCGTGGACATGGTTTCCGACAATATCACCTGGTCGTCCAGCGGCTTCTGCGGCAAAAAGCAGCCTATGCCCGTGGGTATGGGCGGCCCGGAGATGCGCTGCCGCATTCTCATCGGCGGCCGATAAAAGGAGGGTCATACAATGGTTGATTTGAAAAAGACATCCGACGCCCTGTGCCGCCTGGCGGCGGAAAACGGGGCCCAGGGCTTCAGCACCACCGTCTTCACCCGGGAAAAGCAGGAGCTGAACACGGAGAACGACCAGTTCTCCCTCTACCGCACCACCTTTGACCACGGCGCCGCCCTCACCGTGCTGACGGAGGGCCGCAAGGGCGCCGCCTCCGGCAACGATTTGAG
>JAFSMA010000023.1 GCA_017448145.1 Oscillospiraceae bacterium
CGGACGCGGTGGGCCGGGCGCTGGACGCTGTTACCGCCGCCCTGGACAGCCTGCGCCGTGGGCTGACCCCCGACGTGGTGCTCACCGACGCGGAGGCGGCCCTGGCCGCTTTGGGCGAATTGAACGGCAAAAATATCCGGGAGGATCTGGTGGACACCATCTTCTCCCGGTTCTGTGTAGGAAAGTGAGGAAAACGCCATGGATTGGCTGGAACTGCGCATCGACACTGCCCCCGGAGGCATCGACCCTGTGACGGAATTGCTGGAACAGCAGGGCGTCACCGGCGTGGTGATTGACGACGAGGGGGATTTCAAAGATTTTCTGGAAAACAACAAAAAGTACTGGGATTACGTGGATGACGCCCTTTTACAGAAGAAAAAGGGCCTGTGCCGCGTCACCTTTTACGTGGAGAACACCCCCGACGGCATGAACACTGTGGCCCACGTCCGCATGGCCATGAGCGAGCTGAAAAAGGCCCACCCGGAGTACGCCCCTCTGACGCTGCTGATGGAAAACGTGGCCGACGCCGACTGGGAGAACAACTGGAAGGCCTTTTATAAGCCCATGGAAATCGGGGAGCGGCTGCTGGTGGTTCCGGAATGGGAGGAGGCCAGCGTGCCGGGGCGGCTGCCCCTGCGCCTCAACCCCGGCCTCACCTTCGGCACCGGCAGCCACGCCACCACCCGCCTGTGCCTGACGGCGTTGGACAAGCACATCCACGGCGGGGAGAAGGTGTTGGATCTGGGCTGCGGCAGCGGCATTTTGTCCATCGCCGCCCTGCGGCTGGGCGCCAACCGGGCCTTTGCCTGCGACATCGACGAAAAATGCGTGGACGTGGCCTATGAAAACGCCGCCCTCAACGGCATCGGCCGGGACGTGTACACCGTCCGCTGGGGCGATGTCACCAGTGACAAGGCCCTGCAGGCGGAGTTCGGCGCCGACTACGACGTGGTGTGCGCCAACATCGTGGCGGACGTGATCCTCAGCCTCAGCCCCCAGGTGCGTCCCTTTTTGAAGCGGGGTGGACTGTTCCTCACCAGCGGCATCATCGACGACCGGGCCGATGAAGTCCGCGCCCGGCTGCAACGGGACGGCTGGGAGATTTTGGAGGAGAACACGTCCGAGGGATGGTACAGCTTTTTGTGCCGTTGACGGTTTTTTCTATGCATAACGCAACCCGGCCCTCCCCAATGGGGAGGGCCGGGGTTTCACCGTAGGGGCCGACGGCTCGGCGGGCCGAGGTCGTCCCGCCCTACGCATTGCCCTGCCCCCGCAACCCCGCCAACCGGCAACCGGGCGCTTCGTGAAGCGCCCCTACGAAAAAACCGATGCCGCAACGATTACACCGTAGGGGCGATTCACGAATCGCCCGACGCCCAGGTAACGATACCCACCCAGGCCGGTTGAATGGTACACGGCATCGACAACCATGCGTAGGGGCGGGGCTTACCCCAAGGGCACTGGCTCCACCAACTGCTCATTCTTCGCAGGGTGTCGCTGGCGCTGCTCCGCCCTTTTCTCGTCAATCGCCGGGGCCTGGGGCGGAGCAGAGCCCCGCCCCTACGGACTTGGGGGGAAGGCGATATCGTATTGCAATTCTCAATCCGTCCGCGGAGCGGACACTTTTTCTCTTTTCTTTTCTTTCTTCACGGAAAAAGCCCCTGTTTGCGCCGATTCTGGCACAAGCAGGGGCTTTTTATGCTTTAATTATTCAATGGTCTCGCCGGCGGATTCCTTGGCGGCGATTTCTTTCATGGCGTCCTTGTGAGACAGGTTCCAGCGGCCCTTCTCGTCGATCTCCATGAACTTGACCCACATCATGTCGCCCACCTTGCAGGCGTCTTCCACCTTCTCGATGCGCTTGTCGGACAGCTTGGAGATATGCACCAGGCCGTCCTTGCCGGGGGCGATCTCCACGAAGGCGCCGAAGGTCATCAGGCGCACCACGCGGCCGTAGTACAGCTTGCCCACCTCGGGGACGAACACGATGTCGTCGATGAACTTCTTGGCCAGCTCGCAGCTCTCGGCGTTGGGGGAGGCGATGTGGATGGTGCCGTCGTCGTCGATGTCCACCTTGGCGCCGGACTCGGCCACGATCTTCTGAATGACGCTGCCGCCCTTGCCGATGACCTCGCGGATGCGGTCGGGGTCGATATGCAGGGTGATCATCTTGGGGGCGTAGGGGCTGACCTCGGGCCGAGGCTCGGCGATGACGGGCAGCATGATCTGATCCAGGATCTGCACCCGGGCGTCATAGGTGATGTCCAGGGCGTTGCGGATGATCTCCATGGTGAGGCCGTCGTTCTTCAGATCCATCTGGATGGCGGTGATGCCCTTCTTGGTGCCGGCCACCTTGAAGTCCATCTCGCCGTGGAAGTCCTCCACGCCCTGGATGTCGATGAAGGTGGTGAAGCCGCCGTCATCGTCCTGGATGAGGCCGCAGGAGATACCGGCCACAGGGGCGGAGATGGGCACACCGGCGTCCATCAGGGCCAGGGTGGAGCCGCAGATGGAGCCCTGGGAGGTGGAGCCGTTGGAGGACACCACCTCGCTCACCACGCGGATGGCGTAGGGGAACTCCTCCACGGGAGGAATGACGGGCAGCAGGGCCCGCTCGGCCAGGGCGCCGTGACCGATTTCACGACGGCCGGGGCTGCGGGCGGCCTTGGCCTCGCCCACGCTGTAGCCGGGGAAGTTATAGTGGTGCATATAGCGCTTCTCGGTCTCTTCCCAGATGGTGTCCAGCTTCTGGTTGGCGGAGAGGGTGTCCAGGGTGCAGACGGACAGCACCTGGGTCTGGCCGCGGGTGAACAGGCCCGAGCCGTGGACACGGGGCAGCACACCCACCTCGGCGTCCAGAGGACGGATCTCGTTTTTCTGGCGGCCATCCACACGGTGGCCCTCCAGCAGCCAGGCCTTGACGATCTTCTTCTGGAACTTGTAGGTAATCTCCTCCAGGTACTGGTCCATGTTGGGGAACTCGTCCAGATACTTCTCGTGCCAGTGCTCGATCATCTCGTTCCAGCGGGCCTCGCGGACATTCTTGTCGTCGGTGTCCATGGCGGCCTTGGCCTCGTCCATGAAGTCGGCCACGATGCGGTCAAACAGCACCTGGTCGAAGTCGGCATGGGGATAGTCGAACTTGGGCTTGCCCAGCTCCGCCACCATCTGGCCGATGAGGGCGATCTGGCGCTGGTTCTCCTCGTGGGCGGTCTGAATCGCCTTGAACATGGTGTCGTTGTCCACCTGGTTGGCGCCGGCCTCGATCATAACCACCTTCTTGCCGGTGGAGACCACGGTCACGTCCAGGTCGGACACCTTGCGCTGCTGGGCGTCGGGGTTGATGACCAGCTGGCCGTCCACCAGGCCCATCTTCACGGCGCCCACAGGGCCGTTCCAGGGGATGTCGGAGATGGCCAGGGCGGCGGACACGCCGATGAGGGCGGCCACCTCGGGGGAGCAGTCGTGATCCACGGCCATGACGGTGCACATCACCGCCACGTCGTTGCGGAAGTCGTAGGGGAACAGGGGGCGGATGGGGCGGTCGATGACGCGGGAGGTCAGAATGCCCTTCTCGCCGGGGCGGCCCTCGCGGCGGTTGAAGCTGCCGGGGATGCGGCCCACGGCGTACATCTTCTCCTCAAAGTCCACGCTGAGGGGGAAGAAGTCGATGCCGTCACGGGGACGGGGGGCGGCGGTGACGGTGCACAGCACCCGGGTGTCGCCGTAGCCCACCATCACGGCGGCGTTGGCCAGCTCTGCCAGCTTGCCCACTTCCAGCGTCAGGGGGCGGCCGGCCAGATCCATGGTGTACTTGTGGTAGTGGGGGAACTGGCGATGGGTAATAATGGTTGACATGGTAAATCTCCTTTTTCGTAATGTGGAGACAGCCGAACCATTAGCACTTGCATACGGGCCCGAAATTCGGGCGCATATTCAAGTTCTAAGGGCTTTTCGACTGACTCGCCATATTGAAAATAGGGTGATGCGCCCGCGGCACATCACCCTGATTTCACTTACTTACGCAGACCCAGCTTGGCGATCAGGGCACGATAACGCTCGATGTCCTTCTTGGCCAGGTAGTCCAGCAGGCGACGGCGCTTACCGATCATCATCTGCATACCGCGGCGGCTGTGGAAGTCGTGGGGATGCACCTTCAGGTGCTCGGTGAGCTGGCTGATGCGCTCGGTGAGGATGGCCACCTGCACCTCGGGGGAGCCGGTGTCGGTCTCGTGGGTACGGTTGTTCTCGATAATCGCGGTCTTCTGGTCTTTCAGCATCATAGTGAAGTTCCACCTTTCTTAATCAGTACCCGCACACTGCGTATCGGGGCAGGTGAACGGCCCGGGAACGAAGTTGTGGGGCGAAATCTGCACGCACACGTGCTTAGATAACATAACACACGAAAGCCGCCTTGTAAAGGGCTTTTTGCAAATTTTTATAAGGAAATGGGGAGGTTTTTTGGGGCGGAGGGGAGAAATCGCCTTTCCCTTGGGGAGAAGGCGGGTTGGCTGCAAATGGGTGTCGGTTTTATCCGTAGGGGCGCTTCATGAAGCGCCCGCTTGCGGGTTGGCAATGACGGGAAAGGTGTTGTTGGCTGCGGAAAGGCACGCTATTGGCCTGCCTTCCCCCTGGGGGGAAGGTGGCGCGGCCTGTAAAGGCCGTGACGGATGAGGGGGCGATGACCGAAAACTTCCCGCAAAATCGCCCCCTCATTCCCCCCCCCCAAGGGGAAAGCGGGGGCGGTTAATTGTTACCGTATTCCATTCACCCGGCTTTGGCGGTGGACGTTACCGGGTAACGGGCCGCCGGGGTCGTCGGCCCCTACGGTGACAGACGATGCCCCTTGCCATTCAATCGGGCGGGGCGGTGTTTGTTACCGGGTTGCGGGCGATTCGTGAATCGCCCCTACGGTGAAAACGCAGGTGGCGGTTCTCTTTGTAGGGGCACTTCATGAAGCGCCCGCTTGCGGGTTGGCGGGTCTGCGGAAAGGCACCGTTTGTTGCGGGAGTGTCACGAATTTGTTCGTAGGGGCGGGGCTCTGCTCCGCCCGAGGCTGGGCAATTGACGATAACAGGGCGGAGCAGAGCCCCGCCCCTACACACGGTTACCGTTGTCGTGTCCCATTCAACCGGGCGTTGGTGGTCATCGTTACCGTGTCACGGCGCGCCGGGGTCGTCGCGCCCTACGGCGGGTACTGATACCGTATGCCATTCATCCGTCCCTGGCGGTATTCGCTGCCCTCTGTCGTGTGAATTGGCGGCTTTGCCGCCGTGAATTGCCGCTGCGCGGCATGATTTGGCTGCGCCATGAATGGCATGGCTGCGCCGTGCATTTTATTTCACGTCGATCCCCTGCCGGGTGAAGCAGGGAATGAGGCCCTCCCAGGGGTGGGGGGCGTCCTTGTCGGGCATCTGGGCCAGGTCGTAACCGGGGTAGTCGTTGCCCTCCACCAGCACGGGGCCGTTGGGTGTGACGCAGATGTCCCAGCCCACGTAGCGGAAGCCGGGATACACCTTGGCCGCCGTCAGGGCCAGGGCCTTGCACTCCGCCGCCATGGGGATCTCGTAGCCCTTGAAGGTGATGCCCGTGTCGGGGTGAGCGGTGAACTCCTCCAGCTCCTCGCTGTGGCCGTTGGAGATGATGCGGCCGGTGTCGATGTCCAGGCGGCAGGTGATGCCGCCCCGGCCGGTGTTGTCGCAGGCGGCGTCGCCGGTGCCGGCCTTGCAGGCGGCGTAGATCACGGTGGGCTCACCGTCGTCCTTGACGAACGTGGCCACCCGGACGCAGTTGATGCTCTGGGGATGGAGGGCCGCCATGCCGGGATGCTGTGTCAAGACCTCCTCGGCGATGCCGAAGGGCTTGCTCTCCTGCCTGAGGTAGGCCCACAGGCCGTCGGCGCCGCCGAAATCCCTGACGTACAGTTTCTCGATGCCCCGGCCGCAGTCGGCGTCCACGGGCTTGGCCATAATGGCCTCCTTGCCCTGCAAAAAGGCGGCAAACCCGGCGGCGTCGCCGGTGCGGAGGTCGTAGGTCTGGCGGCCCATATAGGGGGCGAATTTGGCGGCGAAGGTGTTTTTATCGTTGAAAATGGGGGCGTAGGCCCGGTCGTTGACCCGCTTGACGAAGGCGGCGGAGCTGAGGCGGGTGAAGAAGGTGGCGCGCTCGGCGGCGGTGGTCTCGTAGAAGCGGAACATCATGTAGTCGGTGGGGCCGGCGCCGTACACCCGGGCGCAGCGCAGCATGTCGAAGAAAATGGCGGTGCTGCTCTTGCCGCATTCCGCGGCGGCCTTGCGGGCCATTTGGGCGGTGCGGCGGAGAATATCGCCGCTGCCGGCGGCGGTGCGAAGGACGGATGAAAGCTTCATAGGGGGTTCTCCTTTTGACGAAAACTTCGGTATGTATTATAGCCAAAAAGGGGAAAAAGAAAAGACCTTTTGCAATATTTTTCCGTTATGGGAAATATCAGCGCCGACGGCAACGGAGATGTGCGGGGGCGGGGGACGGGAAACGGTGACGACACCCCTGCGTAGGGGCCGACGCCCCGGCGGCCCGCATCCACGGGACGGGGCGGATAAAAGGCGCCGTTGGTTGCGGACGGGCGTCGATGCCCCTTGCCGTCCACCCGGCCTTGGGTGTTTATCGCCCCCTCATCCGTCACGGCCTTCGGCCGTGCCACCTTCCCCCCAAGGGGAAGGCGGGGCGAATAGAAAAAACTTTGCACGGCCTTCCCCCTCGGGGGGAAGGTACCCCAGTGCGCACACTGGGGGGAATGAGGGGGCGATGACCGGGAACTTCCCGGGAAAACTCGTGCTCTCGTTGCGGCAAACCGATTCCCAGACCCTTCGGGCCATGAAAATCGGGCCGCTGCCTTGCGGCGGGCACGCTTCATCCGCCATACCCCAAGGGCACTGGCTCCACAAGCCGCTCGTACCTCGCGGTGTGTCGCTGGCGCCGGCGGCGCTTCGGGCACAGCCCCCCGAAGGGGAAGGCAGGGCGGGTTATTGTTTCCGTTTGCCATCCCCCTCCATTTTTCTCCCCCTCCCCCTTTTTCTTTTTCCAAAAATTATGCTTGACATTCTGCCGCCGACAGTGTATAAGTGTACTAACACGATTAATACACTATACCGTGGTACCAAAAACCAACCGAAAAAGGAGGCAGAGCGATGATACATTTAGATTATCGTGACAGCCGCCCCATCTACGAGCAGGTCAAGGACGGGCTGCGCCACCTGATGGTGACGGGTGCCCTGGGCGCGGGGGACAAACTGCCCTCCGTCCGGGCGCTGGCCGGAGAGCTGGCCATCAACCCCAACACCATCCAGCGGGCCTACGGCGAGCTGGAGCAGGAGGGGTACGTGGTGTCCGTCACAGGCAAGGGCAGCTTCGTGGCCGAGTCCGGCGGGCAGCACGACGCGCGCAAGACGGAACTGCTCCAAAAGGCCCGGCCCATTTTGGCGGAGCTGAAAAGCCTGGGAGCCACCGAGACGGAGCTGCTGCAGCTATGGAGAGGAGAGGAGAAACATGCTTGAAGCCAAGAGCGTAGTCAAGACCTTTGAGGGCTTCCGGGCCCTGGACGAGGCCACCATGACGGTGCCCAAGGGGGCCGTGTACGGCCTGGTGGGGCCCAACGGCGCCGGTAAATCCACCATCATCCGCCATTTCACCGGCGTGTACCGCCCCGACAGCGGCGAGCTGCTGCTGGAGGGCCAGCCCATTTACGAAAACCCGGACGTAAAGCGGCGCATCGCCGTCATTCCCGACGACTGGTTCTATTTCCCCCAGGCCAACATCGCGGAGATGTCCCGGTTTTACGCCGGGATGTACCCCACCTTTGACCGGGAGCGGTACCAGAAGATGAAGCAGGTGTTCCCCATCAGCGACGTGCAGCCCATCCGCCGGATGAGCAAGGGCCAGCAGAAGCAGGCCGCCTTCTGGCTGGCTATGTGCTGCCGCCCGGATTACCTGATTTTAGACGAACCCGTGGACGGCCTGGACCCCGTAATGCGCCGCCAGGTGTGGAGCCTGCTGCTGGGCGACGTGGCGGAGAACGGCACCACCGTGCTGGTCAGCTCCCACAACCTGCGGGAGCTGGAGGACGTGTGCGACCACGTGGGCATTATGAACAAGGGCAAGGTGCTGCTGCAGCACAGCCTCAGCGAGCTGCAGGACAACACCGTAAAGCTGCAGGTGGCCTACCCCGGCGTGGAGCCGGAGCTGCCCGCGGGACTCACCGTGGTACACCGCTCCAGCGTGGGCCGGGTACACACCTACATCCTCCGGGGCAACCGGGAGGAGATTCTGGCC
>JAFSMA010000024.1 GCA_017448145.1 Oscillospiraceae bacterium
ATAGATCTCAGTCAAGGACTGTTCATCTCAAAACGCCGCTCAAAAGTTAGGTGAAGTGTTACCCATGTCCTTGGACAAAGTGTTACCTATGTTGGTCTTGACAGAGTCGTCGCGCCCTACGGCGGAATATGATGCCCGGTTGCCATACAACCGGGGTTGGCGGTGGACGGTGACTGGGTTGGCGGGACACATAGCGCCAGCGACACACCGCGAAGCATGAGCGGTATGTGGAGCCAGTGCCCTTGGGGTAGTCCCGCCCTACGGGCAAAAATGATGACCATGCGCAACCAACGCGCCTTTTATCGGATTCGCCGGAGGCGGGCCGCCGGGGGCGGCGGCCCCTACGGAGGTGACGGTGGCGGGTGCCATTCAACCGGGGTTGGCGGGCGTTGCTGGCAGGTTAGGGCGGAGCAGAGCCCCGCCCCTACGGAGAGTGGCGGTACCGGGTGCCATTCAACCGGGCGGGGTGGGAGCTGTTGCCTGGGTGCGGGCGCTTCGTGAAGCGCCCCTACGGTGGAATGTGATGCCCGGTTGCCATACAACCGGGGTTGGCGGTGGACGGTGACTGGGTTGGCGGGACACATAGCGCCAGCGGCGCTTCGGGCACAGCCCCCCGTGGGGGAAGGCGGAAATGGAAAAGGCCGCCCGGTGGGCGGCCTTTTCCCAGGAGTATGGAAATGAAGCACTGAAACGCAGATTACTTGTCCTCGGCCTCCTGCATGGCCTTGGCCTCGGCGATGGCCTTTTCCTGGGCGGCGGCGGGGCAATCCTCGTAGCGCACGAAGGAGAAGGTGAAGGTGCCGCGGGACTGGGTCATGGAGCGCAGGTCGATGGCGTAGGAGGTCATCTCGGCCATGGGCACCTCGGCCTCCAGCACGGTCTCGCCGTCGCCGGTGGGGTTCATGCCCATGACGCGGCCCCGGCGCTTATTCAGGTCGCCCATCACGTCGCCCACGAAGCTGTCGGGCACGGTGACCTTCAGCTCGCCGATGGGCTCCATCAGCACGGGCTTGGCCTCGGGCAGAGCGTCCTTGAAGGCAAGGCCCGCCGCCAGCTGGAAGGCGATATCGGAGGAGTCCACAGGGTGGTAGGAGCCATCGGTCAACGTGGCCTTCAGGAACACCACGGGGTAGCCCGCCAGCACGCCGCTGAGGCAGCACTTGCGCAGGCCCTTTTCCACGGCGGGGAAGTAGTTCTTGGGCACGGAGCCGCCGAACACGGCCTCCTCGAAGATCATATCCTCCTGCTCGTTCTGGGGCTCGAAGGTGATGACCACGTCGCCGAACTGGCCGGAGCCGCCGGTCTGCTTCTTATAGCGGCCCCGCTTCTCCACCCGGGAGCGGATCTTCTCACGATAGGGGACGCGGGGGGTGGCCAGCTCGGTATCCACGCCGAAGCGGGACTTCAGCTTGGCGCACAGCACGTCGATCTGGATGTCACCGGCGCCGGCGATGACGGTCTGGTGGGTCTCGGCGTTGTTGGTGACGTGGAAGGTGGGATCCTCCTCGTTCAGCTTGTTGAGGCCGGTGCCCATCTTCTCCACTTCCTGCTTGACCTTGGGGGAGATGGCCCGCTCATAGCAGGGGGCTGCGTAGGCCATGGGGGCGAAGACCACCACGTTCTTGCCGTCGCACAGGGTGTCGCCGGTCTTGACCTTGTCCATCTTGCCGATGGCGCCGATGTCGCCGCAGCAGATCTCCTTGATCTCCTCGCCCTTCTTGCCCTTCATGGCGTACAGGCGGCCCAGCTTCTCGGTGCTGTTGGTGGTGGGGTTATACAGGGACATATCGCTGGTGACCTTGCCGCGGATGACCTTGATCATGGAGTACTTGCCATACTGGTCGGAGATGGTCTTGAACACGATGGCGGCGGTGGGGCCGTTGGGATCGTAGGCCACCTGGATGTCGTTATCCTTATCGTCCTTGGCGGCCACGGCGGGCATATCGGTGGCCACGGGCACCAGGTCCACGATGGTCTGGAGCAGCATCTCCACGCCCATGCCGGTGACGGCGCTGCCGCACAGCACGGGGCAGACGCTGCCGTCACGCACGCCGATCTTCAGGCCCTTGGCCATATCCTCGGCGGACAGCTCCATGGTCTCGAAGAACTTCTCCATCAGCTCCTCATCGGCGCCGGCGGCGGCCTCCATCAGCTCGGCACGGAGGGCCTCCACCTCGTCGGCTACCTCAGAGGGGATGGGGCACTCGCCCTTGGCGTTGTAGGCCTTGTTGTGCAGCAGGTCCACCACGGCGGTGACGGCCTTGTTATTGTCGATGACGGGGGCCACGATGGGGGCGATGGCAGTGCCGAACTTGGCGTGGATGGCGTCGAAGCAGGCCTGATAGTCGGCATTGGCCTCCTCCACGCGGTTGATGAAAATCATGCGGGGCTTCTTGCCCAGCATCTTCCAGGTGCGCTCCATGCCCACGCTGAGGCCGTCCTTGGCGGCGCCCACGATGACGGCGCACTCGGCGCCGCGCAGGGCGGAGACGGCCTCACCGGCGAAGTCGAAGTTACCGGGGGCGTCCATCAGATTGATCTTGACGTTCTTATATTTGACGGGGGCGAAGGCCAGGGAAATAGAAATCTGGCGCTTGATCTCCTCGGCGTCGTAGTCGCAGACGGTGTTGCCGTCGGCGGGGCGGCCCAGGCGGTCGGTGCCCTTGGTCATGTACAGCATCTGCTCTGCAAGAGAGGTCTTGCCGGAGCCGCCGTGGCCCAGCAGCGCGACATTGCGAATGTCATTAGCAGTCATAGTGGTGTATCTCCCTTCATTTCATCAGCGCGGCATGATGCCGCACTCTAAAAGCTCAACATAGGAATTATATCTCACTTTCCTAATGCTGACAACATTATTTTTCGGAAAGGCGCGATTTTTAGAACTATTCACCAATCATGGCGGCGGGATTTGTTAAAAATGGCGTACCAGCCCCGCCATCAGCACCGTGGGCAGCAGGCCCAGCAGGGCGAAGGAGAGCAGGTGCAGGGGCGTGAGGGTGGCAAAGGCGGCCACGGAGACGAAATAATAGGTCAGCAGCAGGCCCGTCAGACCGGCGAGGTGGCCCAGGACGGAGGACACCCGGCAGGCGGTGAGCAGCCGCTTGCTGCCTACCACCGTCTCCGCCAGGGGCATGAGGCCCTCACGGTACACCAGGGCGCAGGCCATGTCGCCACGGCTCTCCACCGTGTCGGACAGGGCCAGGCGGGTGGACACGTCGGGGTAAATGGGATGGGCGTCCACGGCGAACTTGCGCTTCAAAAGCCGGGGGGTCACGTTGCCGCTGCGCACCGCCAGCACCGGGCGCATATGGGCACGCTTCAGGGCCCGGAGGGCCCACTCCACGTTGCGGGAGGGCTGGTATTTGATGACGAAAATGGCGCACAGCACCCCGTCTACCGCCAGGAAAACGCCGGTTTGCAGCTTCAGATCGTGGGGCAGGGCCACGTGGCGGCGGCGCATGAAGTAGGCGCTGCCCATGAGCACCGTCTCGCCGTGGATGGTGCCGCCTACGCCGCCGTCCTCATAGAACTGTAAATCCTGGCACTGGGAGCGGAAGCCCCCCTCCCCTGCCAGCTGCTGGGCAAAGAGGGGATAGAGGCTGCTGCCGGCGGCATGGGACACGGCGGCGGCATAGGACAGCATTTTCAGACGCTCCTCGCCGAAGACCTTATAACCGTTGAAGGCCACGGTGCCGGGAGGGAACAGATCGCCCTCGGTGACCACCAGGCGGCGGCCACGGCTGACGGCCCGGGCCCCGGCATAGCCCGCCAGGGCCACGCCGCTGCGGCTGAGGCGGTGTTGCAGCCAGGCCAGGGGCAGGGGGAAGAACAGGGGCATACCCAGGGGCACGCCGGCGCACAGCATGGTGGACCACACCCACAGGAAGCGGTACATGGCGTGGTGGGTCAGGCAGGCCACCAGGGCCAGCACCGTGGCGGCCAGCAGCAGCATGGGCACGGTGTACCGCTGCCACACAGCGGCCTGGTCGGGCCGGTCGGACAGGTGATAGAACCCCCGGAGGGTGCCCTTCTGCTTGCAGGCACCGGCGGCGGTGGGGCCCACCACGTAGGGAGGCGTCAGGCCCACGGCGGCCTGGTGAAAGGCCTGGCGGCGGGCGGCGGTGCGCAGGAAGATGCCCCACTGGCACAGCCAGGACAGCACGGCGGCTGCGGCGGCGGCAGGGGACTGACCCATGCCGAAGCCCACGGCACCGCCGACACAGGCGGCCACGGTGACCACCGTGGTCACGGCGGCGGCAAACTCGCAGCGGAACCGGCCCTTTTTCAGCCCGGCAAAGGCGGCGCGCCACACGTCCGGGCTGAGCAGCGCGGTGATGGCAAGACCGGCGGCCAGGGTGGCGCAGCGGATGACATCGTCATCCCACCAGATGTCCGGCAGCCAGGAGAAGGCCTCCAGCACCGCCAGCACGCACAGACTCAGGGCGGGGACGGCGGCAAAAAGGGTGAAACGGCGCAGGTGCTTGAGCTGCCGCCGCTCCACGCGGAGGGCGTCGTCGGGCGACGGCTCCGGGGGCAGGGGCGTCTCCCGCCGGGGGGCGGGGGCCCACAGCTCCTCGGTGTCCCGGGGATCGCGGGCTTCACGCTGCTGCTCATTTTTCGGCGTCAGCAGGCGGCGGATGCGCTGCCCCAGGGGTTCGTGGGGCGGCAGGATGCCGTCGCCGTTTTCCGCCATGGCGCTGTCCACCGTGTCCCACATCACGTCACGAACCCGGACCCGGTCGGGGATGTCCTCCGCCGGGGCGGCGGGCGTGGCATCGTCCGTCTCGGGGGTGGGCGGCTCGTCAGGCTCGTCAGGCTCGTCAGGCTCGTCAGGCTCGTCCGGTTCCTCCGGCTCTGCCGGGCGGGCGGGTCGCCGGGGGAAGCGCAGCAGGGCGCGCAGGGATTTTTTATCCGTCACGGCGGTGTCCGCCGGGTGGGGCGCTTCCTCCCGCAGGGGGGCGTACAGCTCGGCGTCGGGGGCGGTGAGGTCGCCCGTCAGGGCAGGCTCCGCCGCACCGGAGCCGAATTCCGCTAAAATCGACTCCAGTGTGTAGCTCTCCCCCTCCACCGGCCGGACGTTTTGCAGCAGCTCTCCGGTGCGGCGCAGGGTATCATATAGCTGTTTGTCCTGCTCTCTGCCCATGGATTACCTCAAAATGATTATTTGCCAGGCGTTGTTATAAACGCTGGCGCACCGCCTCATACAGCAAAATAGCGGCCGCGGCGCTGGCGTTGAGGGAGGAGATGCGGCCCTTCATGGGGATGCTGACCAGGAAATCGCAGGTTTCGGCCACCAGGCGGCTCATGCCGTCGCCCTCGGAGCCGATGACAATGGCGGCGCCGCCCTTCAGGTCGGCGTCATAGAGGGAGGTGGTGCCGTCGGCGGCGGTGCCGAAGACCCACAGGCCCTGCTTTTTCAGGTCGTTCAAGGTGGCGGCCACGTTGGCCACACGGGCCACCGGCACATAGCTGACGGCACCGGCGGAGGTCTTGGCCACGATGGCGGTGAGGCCCGCGCTGCGGCGCTTGGGGATGATGACGCCGTGGGCCCCGGCGCACTCCGCCGTGCGGAGGATGGCGCCTAAATTGTGGGGGTCGGAGATCTCGTCGCACACCACCACCAGGGGCTTCTCCCCTTTGGCCGCGGCGGCCTCCAGAATGGTCTCCACGGTGACGTACTCCCGGACGGCGCCCAGGGCGATGACGCCCTGGTGGGAATGGGTGCGGGACATGGCGTCCAGCTTCCGCTTGTCCGCGTCCACCACCACGATGCCCGCTGCCCGTGCACGGGAGGCGATGTGGCCCAGGGTCTTGTCGGTGTCGCCCTTCATAAGATAGATTTTGTCGATGGGGGTGCCCAGGCGCAGGGCTTCAATGACGGCGTTGCGGCCCTCGATGATGCCGTCGGCCTCCGCCTCGGCGGCGGGACGGGCAGTGTCTTTTTCTCTCATACGCATACCTCAAGGTCATAGTGAACTGTGGCGCAGTGTCCCGGGGGCAACTGCGGATATTTCGTATCAGTATACCATAAAAGCAGGGCGAGGAAAAGCCATTTGCAGAAAATTCGGGAAAAAGGCAAATTGCGCCCCGGGGCGACGGAAAATTTCATGGATTAAGGCGCAAAAGAGGATGGAAAAATGCACCGGGATGGGATATAATAAATAATGGTGGTATACGCCGCCCATTTACAAAGAAAACGGAGGACACGCTATGTCAAAGCTGACGCGCACCCCGGCTACCGACGCGGAGCTGCGGGTAATGGACAAATACTGGCGGGCTGCCAACTATCTCACCGCCTGCCAGCTCTACCTGCTGGACAACCCCCTG
>JAFSMA010000025.1 GCA_017448145.1 Oscillospiraceae bacterium
CGGCAATCCGGGCAATGGGGGCCTTGGTGGCGGCGGCGTCGGACACCATGCGGATGATTTGGGAAAGGGTGGTGTCCTCCCCCACCCGTGTGGCCCGGCACCGGAGATACCCGGAGGTGTTGATGGTGGCGGCGGAGACGGTGTCCCCCGGCCCCTTGTCCACAGGGACGGACTCGCCGGTGAGGGCCGCCTCGTTGACGGCACTGTCGCCCTCCAAAATGACGCCGTCCACCGGGATGGCCTCGCCGGGCCGCACGGCGAAGGTGTCGCCCACGGCCACCTCGCCGATGGGCACCGTTACCTCCTGCCCACCCCGCACCAAAACGGCGGTCTGGGGCGCCAGGCGCATCAGCCCTTTCAGGGCGTCGGTGGTGCGGCCCTTGCTGATGGCTTCCAGCAGCTTGCCGAGAGTAATCAGCGTGGGAATCATGGCCGCCGTCTCAAAGTAGAGATTGTGGCCCAGGGCCATGACGGCGCCCTGGTCGCCCCGGCCCATGGCCCCTGCCATGGCGAACAACTCCACCAGACTGTACCCGAAGGCGGCGCTGCTGCCCAGGGCCACCAGCGTGTCCATGTTGGGGGCCCGGTCAAATAATGTGCGGTAGCCCACGGTGAAGAATTTGTGGTTGATGAGCATCACCACCACGGCCAGCAGCATCTGCATAATGGCCATGGATACGTGATTTTCCAAAAAGGCGGGCACGGGAAAGCCCACCATACTGTGGCCCATGGACAGGTACATCAGCACCGCCAGCACGCAAAGGGACGTGATAAGCCGCCGCCGCAGCACCGGGGTCTCCCGGTCGGCCAGGGCGTCCTCCTCTGCCGCCGGGGCGGCGGCGCCCTTCTTTTTGGCGCCGTAGCCCGCCGCCGTCACCGCCTGGATGATGGCGGCGCTGTCGGCCGTGCCCTCCACGCCCATGGTGTTGGTCAGCAGCGACACGGCGCAGCTTGTCACCCCCGGCACGGCGGACACCGCCTTTTCCACCCTTGCCTGACAGGCGGCGCAGCTCATGCCGGTGACTTCATATTGTTCCAAGGTTGTCGCCTCCTTATTTCATCAGCTTTTGCAGCACCGCCAGCAGCTCCTCCACGGCCTCGTCGTCGCCCCGGCGGATGTCGTCGGCCACGCAGGTGCGGACGTGGTTGGCCAGCAATACCTTATTAAAGCTGTGGAGCGCCGCGTTGATGGCCGCCACCTGCAAGAGGATGTCGGTGCAGTAGGCGTTGCTCTCCAGCATGTTCCGCACGCCCCGCACCTGGCCCTCGATGCGGCTGAGCCGGTTGCACAGGTCGCGGTACTCCTTCTCGCTGCGCTCCTTGGTCTTGTGGCGGCAGCAGTCGGGCAGTTGCTTTTCCCTTTGTTCCATTTGTCCGCCCTCCTTTACTGATTTCATTGTTATAATATACCCCCAGGGGGTATTTGTCAAGGGCAACGGAGACAATAAAAATCAGTTGACAGCGGTTGCAAAGGCTGATATGATATGTGCCGAACTGAACAGCGCGATGAACGGAAAGAGTACCGCTCCGCAGGCGTCTCAGAGAGGCAGGGCCCACAGGCTGCAAGGCCCGCCGCCGCCGGGGGAGGGAAGTGCGTCCGCGAGCGCGGGGGATGCAGAAGCCCTCCGCCCCAGGCCGGCGAAACGGCCTTTTGAGTGACAAACGAGAGTGGAACCGCGGCATCGCCGCCTCTCATGCCCCGCGGGGCGTGAGGGGCGTTTATTTTTAATATAGTATCAAAGCAAAGGAGAAGGGCTATGTATCTGTATAACTCGGCTACCCATAAAAAAGAGGAGTTCAAGACCCACACCCCGGGCCGGGTGGAGATGTACACCTGCGGCCCCACCGTGTACCATTTTGCCCATATCGGCAACCTGCGCTCCTACATTATGGAGGACGTGCTGGAAAAATACCTCCGCTTCCTGGGCTACGACGTGAACCGGGTGATGAACATCACCGACGTGGGCCATCTCACCTCCGACGCCGACGAGGGGGAGGACAAGATGCTCAAGGGCGCCCGCCGGGAGCACAAGACGGTGATGGAGATTGCCCAGTATTACACCGACGCCTTTTTTGACGACTGCCGCAAGCTGAACATCAAGCGGCCCGACCACGTCCAGCCTGCCACCGGCATGATCGACGACTATATCCGCATCATCTCCGGCCTGCTGGACAAGGGCTACGCCTACCTTGCCGGGGGCAACGTGTATTTTGACACGTCCAAGCTGGGAAAATACTACGTGTTCAACGAGCATAACGAGGAAGACCTGTTCGTAGGCGTCCGGGAGGGCGTGGAGGAGGACACCAACAAGCGCAACAAGAACGACTTTGTGCTGTGGTTCACCAAGTCCAAGTTTGAGGATCAGGCCCTGAAATGGGACTCCCCCTGGGGCGTGGGCTATCCCGGCTGGCACATTGAGTGCTCCGGCATCTCCATGAAGTACAACGGCGAATACCTGGACATCCACTGTGGCGGCGTGGACAACGCCTTCCCCCACCACACCAACGAGATCGCCCAGACCGAGAGCTACCTGGGCCACCCCTGGTGCTCCTGGTGGGTCCACGTGCTGCACCTGAACACCAGCGACGGCAAGATGAGCAAGTCCAAGGGCGAGTTCCTCACCGTGTCGGTGCTGGAGGAGAAGGGCTACGACCCCCTGGCCTACCGCTTCTTCTGCCTCCAAAGCCACTACCGCAAGAGCCTGGTGTTCACCTGGGAGAACCTGGACAACGCCGCCGGTGCGTTCCAGAAGCTGATCGCCAAGGTGGCCAACTTAAAGCCGGATGACGGCCCCGTGGACGAGGCCGCGGTGGAGGAATTGAAAAACAAGTTCAAGTCCGGCATGGATAACGACCTGAACACCTCCCTGGGCGTCACCTGCCTGTACGACATTCTGAAGGCCAAGACCAACGACGCCACCAAGCTGGCGGTCCTGGACGCGGTGGACGCGGTGCTGGGCCTGAAACTGACGGAGAAGGCGGCGGCCCAGCGGGCCAGGAACGCCCAGGCCGCGGCGGCCCCGGCGGGCTTCGCCATCCTCAGCGAGAGCGGCGAGGCGGACGCGGCGGTGGAGCAGCTCATCCGCGACCGGGCAGAGGCCAAGAAGGCCAAGGACTTCGCCCGTGCCGACGGTATCCGTGATCAGCTCAAAGCCATGGGCGTGGAGATTACCGACATGCCCGGCGGCGCCAAGTGGCGGCGGGTGTAACATCCAGCCGGGGGCGGACAGAGTCGTCCGCCCCTACAAAGGATTGTTGTTCCCGTTTGCCGTGCAGCCGGCCTTGGCGTTTTTCGCTACCGCGCTGCGGGCGATTCGTGAATCGCCCCTACGGTGAAAAACATAGGCCCCGGTTCTCCTCGTAGGGGCGCTTCATGAAGCGCCCGTTACCCACGGGAGGAATTGAGGAAAGACGCCGTTGGCTGCGAACGGTCACGATTTTGCCCGTAGGGGCGGGGCTCTGCTCCGCCCGAATCCTCGGCGACTGACGGGAAAAGGGCGGAGCAGCGCCAGCGACAGCCCGTGAGGTACGAGCGGCTGGTGGAGCCAGTGC
>JAFSMA010000026.1 GCA_017448145.1 Oscillospiraceae bacterium
ATCCGCCACAAATTCTATGCGCACGTCGCTCCTGCCGGTGGCATACAGCATATGGCTGTAACATAGATGAAATTCCACAACGTCCCCCACCTGCAAGGGGCGGCAGGCCGTGGCGTCCACAATGCAGTGGTCGGAGCTGCCGCCGATGACGGTCATCCCCGCCTCGCAGCAAATCAGGCTCTCCACGTCCCCCACGTCGGCCCGGCCAAAGCCGATGAGGGCCCGGATCTGTGGCCCCTTGTCCACGTACAACGGCTTGTGGCCAAAGGCGTCAATGGCAAATTCCCCCTGGGGATAGCTGGGCTTGCGCCGGATTTCCAGCACCTCGCCGTGTAGGGTAAAGGTGTCCATCCGCAGGTAGTCCATGTCGGTGATGCCCCAGTCCACCTGTAAATCCTTGGCCAGGAGGATCCCCTCGCCGATGCGCAGGTGGTTGATGCCCGCCGGCATGGTGCCGTCATGCACCAGCCGGTAGGAGCTGGTGGCCCCGCCGGAGATGACCGCCAGCTTCCGCCCGA
The DNA here is from genome assembly GCA_017448145.1 of Oscillospiraceae bacterium. Lineage (GTDB taxonomy): Bacteria > Bacillota > Clostridia > Oscillospirales > Oscillospiraceae > Vescimonas. The sequence goes on from JAFSMA010000026.1 coordinate 519, forward strand.
TGCGGCCCTCCACGTCCCGGACGATGGCAAGCAGCTCCTCCATCTTCTCCGGTGTGGGCTTGATGGAGCCGTAGCACCCCAGGTTCACGCCCACGCCCTTGAGCTGCACGTGGGGCAAATCCCGCTCCACGTGGACGCAGCAGTCTGCCATCTCCTCCTTGTCCCAGAAGCCCTCCCGCAGGTCCCCCAGGTCCGCCATGATGATGACGCTGTGGCTCTTGCCCTGCCGGGCGCACTCCTGTTCCAGAGCGTCCAGCGTGGCCCGTTCCGATTGGAGGGACGTGTCGCACAGTGCCACCACGCCGCCCAGTTCCGTCAGCCCCGGCACCCGCAGCAGGAGATAAGGCCCTTCGACACCCGCCTCCCGGCAGGCCGCCACCTGTTCCAGGCGGCTGGTGCCGATCTCATCGGCTCCCGCCTCCCGAAACAGCCGGGCCACCTCCGGCAGTCCGCCGCAGCCCTTGATGACGCCGCACACACTCACGCCCATTTCGTGGCACCGGGAGACCACCTCCCGGGCGTTCTGCCCCAGCCGCGCCGTGTGTATTTTCACGCAGGGATATTGCCGTTCCATGCCGTTCCCTCCCGCTTTTTTTCTCTGTCCATCAGTATACCACACTTCCCGCCTTATCGCCACCCCATTTTTCCCGGGAAAAGCGGTTGCACTTTTCCTGCCTTTGGGTATAATGGTCGTATACACGCGCCAATCCATTGCTATGAGGTACATTCCATGAAAAGAATCCTTTCCCTTGCCCTTGCGGCGGCCCTGGCTTTCAGCCTCACCGCCTGCCATAAACACACCCCCGGCCCTGCCGCCACCTGCACCACCGACCAGGTCTGCACCGAGTGCGGCGAGGTCATCGTGGCGGCCCTGGGCCATGAGCCGGGGGAGGAGGCCACCTGCCTTGCCGCCCAGGTCTGTCTGCGCTGCGGCCAGGAGCTCTCCCCCATCCTGCCCCATACCCCCAGCGGCCCCGTGAGCTGCACCGTGGATCAGACCTGCACCGTCTGCGGCACCGTGCTCCACCGCGCCGAGGGCCACCGGGTAGGGGAGGACGGCGTCTGCGCCGTCTGCGGTCAGCAGGTGGTCCCCGCCGGGCGAAACTACGTCGCCCCCGGCATGGGCGACGCCCAGTCCGACACCCCCGACGGCGTGGTGGCGGAGACCGTCCCCTCCGGCCACTACACCAACGACCTGGCCTCCTACTATGCCGGTGCCGTGCTGATCTGCGGCGACTACGGCGTGGAGTATTTCACCCCCGACCCCACCGGCAGCTCCGGCTACGCCCAAATCGTCAACGACTTCGCCGCCAAATACCCGACCCTCAACGTGACGGCCCTGCTGGTGCCCAAGTGCTGTGCCTTCGAGAGCCCCGCCGACCGCACCGACGCCCACGACAGCATCCGTGACTTCATCCGCAGCACCTACGCCATGATGGACGCCTCCGTCCATACCGCCGACTGCTTCGGCGCCATGGAGCCCCACGCCGGCGAGTACATGTTCTACCGCACCGACCACCACTGGACTTCTCTGGGCGCCTACTACGCCTCCCAGGCCTACTGCCAGGCCAACGGCATCGCATGCCGCCCCCTGGAGAGCTATGACACCGTCTACCGGGGCGACGTCACCGGCACCCTCTATATGTACGGCAATCACGACGCCAACCTGAAGCGCAACGCCGACTATACCGCCTGCCATTTCCCCGCCACGGGCTACTCCATGCGCTGCTATAACGGCGGCTGGTACAACGCCCTGGCCATCAACCCCAAGTACCACGACTACGCCTCCGTCTTCATCAACGGCGACAACCCCCTCACCGAGATCACCACCGACAATAAAAACGGCAAAACCCTGCTGGTGTTCAAGGAGTCCTACGGCAACGCCTTTGTCCCCTATATGATCGACTACTATGAGCAGATCATCGTGGTGGACATCCGCTCCAATACCGACAGCGTAGCCGACCTCATCAGCCGCTATCACGTTACCGACGCCCTGTTCATCAACAACTGCCAGGCCGCCATCGGCTTCCAGAGCGACATCCGCAGCCAGTGCATGAGCTGACCCATTCCCCGCAACATAAAGAAAGGGAGAAGGATATGTATTATAACAACGTCTGCGGACACGACCTGTCCGCCCTGGGCTTTGGCCTGATGCGCCTGCCCACCGCCCCCGACGGGTCCATCGACAAGGCCCGGTTGCAGGCCATGGTGGACTGCGCCATGGCCTCCGGTGTCAACTATTTCGACACCGCCTGGCCCTACCACGCCGGCAAGTCGGAGACCGCCATCCGTGACGCCCTGGCACACTACCCCCGGGAGAGCTATTTCCTGGCGGACAAGTTCCCCGGCCACCAGATCGCCGATACCTACGACCCCGCCGCCGTCTTCGAAAAACAGCTGAAAAAATGCGGCGTGGACTATTTCGACTTCTACCTGCTCCACAACGTCAACGAGACCTCCCTCAAGGTCTATCTGGATGAGCGCTGGGGCATCATCCCCTACTTCCTGGAGCAGCGCCGCCTGGGCCGCATCCGCCACCTGGGCTTTTCCTGCCACGGCCGGCTGCCCCTGCTGCGGGAATTTTTGGACAAGTGGGGCCATGAGATGGAATTCTGCCAGATTCAGCTGAACTATCTGGACTGGACGCTCCAGGACGCCAAGGCGAAATATGAATTGCTGACGGAGCGGCATATCCCCGTCTGGGTCATGGAGCCGGTGCGGGGCGGCAAGCTGGCCAACCTGTCCCCGGAGGATGGAGAAGCTCTGTCCCGCCTCCGCCCCGGCGACTCCGCCGCCTCCTGGTGCTTCCGCTGGCTCCAGGGATTGCCCAACGTAAAAATGATTTTAAGCGGCATGACCACCCTTCCCCAAATGGAGGACAATATTGCCACCTTCGCCCAGCGCCGCCCCACCACGGAGGAGGAAAACCAGGTGCTTTCCGCCATCGCCGAGAAGATGAGCCACGCCGTGCCCTGCACCGCCTGCCGCTACTGCTGCGACGGCTGCCCGGTGGCGCTGAACATCCCCATGCTCATCAATATGTATAACGACCTGTCCGTCTATGCCAGCACCAACGTGGCCATGCTGCTGGACGCCATGGATAAATCCCAGTGGCCCACCGCCTGCGTGGGCTGCGGCCAGTGCGCCGCCATCTGCCCCCAGGGCATCGACGTGCCCGGCACCATGACGGCCCTCTCCGAGAAGATTGCCTCCATGCCCACCTGGGCGGAAATCAGCCGCCAGCGTGCCCTGGAGGCCGCCCAGAACCCCGACTGATTCCCATAACACCAAGGAAGTGAACGAAAATGCTTCGCTATTTGTTTGACACCAATCCCATTCTGATTATTGCCGCCGTGGTGCCCGCCGTGGTGCTGCTGGTGCAGATCTACCGAGCCGACCGGCTGGAAAAGGAGCCCCGTGGCCTGCTGCTGAAGCTGCTGCTGATGGGCCTGCTGTCCACCGGCCTTGCCGCCGTCACCGAGCAGATCGGGGAGGGACTGCTGGTGTCCTGGCTGGATCCTGACTCTCTGGCCCACCGCTTTTTGCTGTTCTTCGTGGTGGTGGCGGTGTCGGAGGAGGGGTTCAAGTACCTGTTGCTCCGCCGTGCCACCTGGCGGCACCCCGCCTTCAACTGCCAGTTTGACGGCGTAGTGTACGCGGTGTTCGTGTCCCTGGGCTTCGCTCTGTGGGAGAACATCGGCTACGTAGCCATCTACGGTTTCTCCACCGCTCTCGTCCGTGCCGTCACCGCCGTGCCGGGCCATGCCTGCTTCGGCGTGTTCATGGGGGCGTGGTACGGCCAGGCCAAGCGCTACGCCCTGCGGGGCGACGAGGCCGCCTCCCGCCGCAGCCGCCACAAGGCCCTGTGGCTCCCCATGCTGCTCCACGGCACCTACGACTTCGTGGCCTCCTCGGGCAGCGAGTTGTCCGCCCTCATCTTCCTGGTGTTCATCATCATTATGTACGTCATAGCCATCCGCAAGGTGCGCCGCCTGTCCCGGGAGGACGATTTCATCACCCCGCCGGAAAACGACTGGCTGGTGTAAAGCGCCCCGCCCACCCCAAGAGACCCCATACCGGTATAGGGGCCGACATCCCCGGCCCGAAATCGCCGCACGATAATAAAAAGATTGGGAATTGCCGATGTTACCCGGCAGTTCCCAATCTTTTTGTTGCAATACGTAAAAAACGGATTTTATTCCCCCAAAATCACCTTGGCCGGTCTATCATACACGCCCTCGTGATACCGAAACGCCGCCACCTTGGCCATCTCCACCGGGGACACATGGCAGTAGCCCGCCGGGTTTTTCTCCAGATACCGCTGGTGGTATTCCTCCGCCGGGTAGAAGTTCTCCAATGGCTTCAGCTCCACCATAAAGGCCGCCGCCCCCGCCTTTTCCATCTCTGCAATGCGCAAAATCGCCTCCCGGTCG
>JAFSMA010000002.1 GCA_017448145.1 Oscillospiraceae bacterium
AGGAGAACCCGGCGCTCGGCAACCGCGCGCTGCGCATCTGCCTCAACCGTCCCGAGATCTTCCGCACCCAGCTGCGCGCGCTCTACCGCGCCTCCGCTTACGGCCGCCTTTCCATCATGTTCCCGATGGTCGCCTCCGTGTGGGAGGTCCGCGAGGCCAAGAAGATGTGCGAGCAGGTGAAGAAAGAGCTGACAGCCGAGGGCATCCCGTTCTCGGACGAGGTGGACGTGGGCATTATGATCGAGACCCCCGCCGCCGTCGCGATCAGCGACCGGCTTGCCAAGGAGATCGACTTCTTCTCGATCGGCACCAACGACCTGACCCAGTACACCCTGGCCTGCGACCGGCAGAACAACGATCTCGGCCGCTTCTTCGACGCCCACCATCCGGCGGTGCTGCGGCTGATCAAAATGGCCTGCGACAACGCCCACAAGGAGGGCATCTGGTGCGGCATCTGCGGCGAGCTCGGCGCGGATTTGGAGCTGACGGAGCTCTTCCTCTCCATCGGGCTCGACGAGCTGTCCGTCTCCCCGCGCGCGGTGCTGCCGCTGCGCCAGAAGGTGCGCGAGACCCAGGTGCGCACGGTGCGCGAAAAGAATCTGGCCGATCTCACCAGCAGCGAAAGCCGGATCTGATCGCCAAACACCGAAAATGACAGGAGCCGCCCGATCCCGGGCGGCTCCGCTGACAAAGAGCTATGAATATCTGTGTTTTTTCGGATTCCCACGGCTGCGCCGCCCACATGATCACGGCGATCGAGCGGGAGAAGCCTTCGCTGTGCTTCTTCCTCGGTGACGGCGAGCGCGATCTCGCCGCGGTGCAGGCGCGCTTTCCCGCCCTGCCGTTCTACGCGGTGAGAGGAAACTGCGACCCGCGCTCGACGCTCAGCGCCTCGCTGACGGCCACGGTGGGCGGCGTGTGCGTCTTTGCCACGCACGGGCATTTATACAACGTGAAATACGAGCCGGCGCTGGATTCCCTTTCCGCCGCGGCGGAAGTGAGCGGCGCAAGTCTCGCGCTCTTCGGCCACACGCACCATGCCGCGCTGGAGGAGCGCGGCGGCATCACCTTCCTCAACCCCGGCTCGATCGGCCGCACGGCGCACCCGGCGTATGCCGTTTTGACGCTGGACGGGGCGTGCTTCCGGGCGGAGCTGAAGACCGTTTAGCCGCTTCCGGCCGAAAACAGAAAAGCTGCGGTGAAACCGCGGCATAGCACGCGGTTCATCGCACACTGCAAACATGCCACCGGCATGTTTGCTTCACGGCCCAACAGTTCACCAAGCGCTGAACGATTCTATTGTGTTACCAACAAGCACCCGCTTCGGCGGGTGCTTGTTTTTTTGTAGAGGGCGGCGGCCATGCAGCCGGGCACGGTGAGCGTCACCGTGCGGGACAGGCGGGACACATAGGTCCCGCCCTACGGAGGGGTGCCTTTTGCCGTTTCACCGGGATTGGGGGGCATCGGCGGCGGGTTGGGGCGGACAGGGTCGTCCGCCCCTACGGGAGTGTTGCCGGCTGTCGGTCATTCACCGGGTCGGGCTTAACCCCTTTGCGGTGTACAGTGGCAAGGCAAGCCCCACGGCAAGCCGCCGCCTTTGTACCCCCCTTTGCGGTACAGAGTGACAGGCGCGGCACACGCCGCCTCCGACAGCTCCACGCCGCCAGGGTACACCCTTTGCGGTACAGAGTGACGGCAAGCCGACCGCCGACCCCGCCGCCGTGGTTGTACCTTTGCGGTGTGGGGCGGCAAGGCAAGCCCCACGGCAAGCCGCCGCTCCGCTGACCGCTTGTAGGCCCCTTTGCGGTGTACAGCGGCAAGGCAAGCCCCACGGCAAGCCGCCGCCTTTGTCCTACCCTTTGCGGTACAGAGTGACGGCAAGCCACCGCCGTTCAGCACCCTTTGCGGTGCACAGCGGCAAGGCAAGCCCCACGGCAAGCCGCCGCCTTTGTCCTACCCTTTGCGGTACAGAGTGACGGCAAGCCACCGCCGTTCAGCACCCTTTGCGGTGTACAGCGGCAAGGCAAGCCCCACGGCAAGCCGCCGCCTTTGTACCCCCTTTGCGGTTTAGGATGTCAGGAAGAAAAACAGTAGAGAAAGGAGTTGCAGAAATGGAAGGTTGGGAAAACCTGATTGCAAGAAACTCAAGGTGTATAGAATGTGGTGCCGCATTCCAAATCACACTCGGAGAGTTCATCTCGAAATTAGATAGCGGGATGAGATTGCCGAGGCGCTGCAAAGCATGTCGTCGGGAGCGTCGCAAGCATCCCGACCCGTATATCGGGCTTTATGGTTCGTTCTCAAGCTATCCGAGTACAAAAGGACACCGTCACAAAGTTCATGGAGGTATATGAAAATGAATGAGGAGTACATGGAAGAGTACGAAGAAGAGTACGAAGAAGAGTATGGCGACTGTCTGGACGGTCTCCTTGCATTTTTAGCCTCGTTGCCACGGGAGTCGGTCAAGCTGTTGAATGTTCCCAAATACAAGCAAATGTTGATCGCAGCCTCAGAACTCAAAGACTTACTTCGTATGTACGGCGAATCCGGTGAAATTGAAATAAACCTACATAGAGAGTTCAACATGGGATCAATTACAGCAGAAATCCCGTCTTTCACGGTACGTGAGCCTGAGCTGTTTATACGAGTTGTAAAGGAGGCTGATAACTTCGAGGTTTATCCGCTTTTGAATGGAAATATCAAAATAGGGATATCGTTTCAATCTGTGCTGAAAACTATTGGATAAGGAGGACTTTGAAATGTATGTAGTGTTTGGTGTAATCGCGTTGTTTTACATTGCCATTCGGCTTGGGAAAGAAGACGGCAAATGGGGCCTCTTTACTGTCTTGGCCATTCTTTTCCTTATGGGCTTGATTGGAACATGGCTTGATTGAAGGAGGTAGAAGGAAATGGATATTCATCTTGTTTGCTGCAAGTGTCATAAACATTTTCGCTTTTCCTTTGGTGAACAGCTATACTTCTATGCTCGTGGATTTGATGCGCCAAGGCACTGCAAAAGGTGTAGATCTCATCGGTATCGCTTTCCAGCATAAAGGTGCGACTGATTCTTGCCCCTCATACTTTTGAGCTAAACAATTTGCTTGGAACGCAAAGTTACCAAGGACATTTACGCAAAGGTCAAGTATAATAAGCCGTGGGAACTGGCGACGATAGTAAACGAAGCCTTTCAACCGAAAAAGAAATCAGAGGAAACACCGGCTTAATTGATGGGTTAACTCGAAGGGGAAAACGGAGATCTGATCCCCGGAAAGTCTTGATAACACAGGAAAAAGACAATAATACTGTTTCAGTGCTGTCTGAAGGCGGCTCGTAGAGCGCCGCAGTTCAGCAAGCGCTGAGTTTATTGCAACATATCAACAAGCACCCGCTTCGGCGGGTGCTTGTTTTTTACGAGGGCGGCGGCCATACAGCCGGGCACGGTGGGCGTTGCCGTGCAGGACAGGCGGGACACATAGGTCCCGCCCTACGGAGGGGTCTTTTGCCGTTTCACCGGGATTAGGGGCATCGACGGCGGTACACGGGCCGCCGGGGGCGTCGGCCCCTACGGTGTTTTTGTTGTCTGGGACGGGCGATTCGTGAATCGCCCCTACGCATTTCCCACGTGGGGGAAGGTGGGAAAAACATCCCCCACGGTAAGGTGAAAAATCATCCCGCCGGGATTTCCTGTCCGGCGGGATGATTTTTCTGTCTCTGTTATTCCTTTTTCGGGCCGAAGGGGTTGGTGAATTTGTCGTTCCATTTGACGCCCTTTTGATTGATTTCCAGCCCCAGAATCGCCTTGGTGAGCCAAATCAGGGCCGCTACCACCAGCAGGGGGATGAGGCAGGAGGTGACGATGAGCACCGCCACCGCCTCGATGAACTGGCTCAAGGTGGTCTCCACCTTTTCGGGCACGGCGGTGACCCCCTGCTTCACCTGCTCCACCGTCTCCTGGGCCTGCTGGATGAGCCGCTGCCACCAGCTCTGCTGGGGCGCCTCCGGGGCGGCCTCCTCCGCCGGCAGGTCGCCGGTGATGTCCTCCGCCGCCGACTGGGGGGCGTTGAGGCTTTGGGCGATGGCGTCGGAATAGGTATTCTCGATCATCTGCCCGGCCTTGACGCTGACGGGCACCAGAATGAAAATCGCCAGGCCGAAAGCCGCCAGGCGCAGGGCGATATTGCGGCAGACGTTGGACTTGACGAAGCAGTCCGCCATCATGGCAAGGCAGGCCAGGGGGATAAGGATATAGAAGGTCAGGGCACCGGTGAGGGTGATCAGGTATTTTTCCAGGAAGATGGCGCAGACAATCAGCAGGAAGTAGGAGCTTAAATCCGCCAGTTTTTCCGCGATGGGGGTGGCTACGTCGCCGGGGATGGCGGTGATGGCCACGGAGGCGGCGGTGGCGGCCCCGGCCAGCTCGGTGACGGTGACCTTTTTGCCGTCTAAATAGGCGATGGAATTGGGATAGGTCTCCACCTTGGCGAAGTGACGGCCCAGGACGAAGATGGACACCAGGGCAACCGCCAGGGGGATCAGAAGCCGCAGGGCCAATTTGGTATTACGGGACATGATAAAGCCTCCTTTCGGATGAAAAAAATTCATTTCGGCCACATTATACAATAACCGGGCGGATTTGGCAACCGGTTGGGCCGGGGACACATTTTTTGCCTCTTTCGCCCCTTTGGGCATGGACAATCCGCCGCGGCGCTGTTATAATGACCACATTATGGCATAAGGGGAGCGGATATGACCTGCTTTGGCGCCAAATATGCCACGTCCATGTGTACCATGGGCGGGTGTTGCCGCGCCCGGAGATAGGCAGCCGCTGACCGGTCGGCGCGTGACGCGCCGGTGGCGGAGGGTGCCGGGCACCTTCCGTTTTTTTGCGCTTATACTGGATAAGGGAGTGTTTTTCATGGCGAAAGTCACGTCGTTAAGCGAGTTGGTGGGCCGCACGCCCCTGCTGGAGGCCCGGCGATACGCCGCGGCCCGGGGGCTGGAGGCCGTGCTGTACGTGAAATTGGAGAGCGCCAACCCCGCAGGCTCCGCCAAGGACCGGGTGGCGCTGGAGATGATACGGCAGGCGGAGGCCGAGGGCCGGCTGCAACCGGGCGGCACCATCATCGAGCCCACCTCCGGCAACACCGGCATTGGTCTCGCGGCCATGGCGGTGAGCCGGGGCTACCGGGTGATACTCACCATGCCCGACAGCATGAGCGCCGAGCGGATGGCCCTGCTGCGGGCCTACGGCGCGGAGCTGGTGCTGACCCCCGGCAAAGAGGGCATGGCGGGGGCCATCGCCAAGGCGGAGGCCATCCACGCCGCCACGCCGGGCAGCATCATCGCGGGCCAGTTTGACAACCCCGCCAACCCCGCCGCCCACTACGCCACCACCGGCCCGGAAATCTGGGCCGACACCGAGGGCAAGGTGGACATCTTCGTGGCGGGGGTGGGCACCGGCGGCACCATCAGCGGCACGGGGCGGTACTTAAAGGAGCGCAAGCCCTCGGTGGAGCTGGTGGCGGTGGAGCCCGCCGCCTCCCCCCTGCTCAGCGGCGGCCAGGCCGGACCCCACGGCCTCATGGGCATCGGGGCAAACTTCATCCCCAAAAACTACGACGCCAGTCTCATCGACCGGGTCATCACCGTCCGGGAGCAGGACGCCTACGCCGCCGCCCGGCTGCTGACCAGAACCGAGGGCGTGCTATGCGGCATCACCTCCGGAGCGGCCCTGTGGGCGGCGGAACAGCTGGCCCGCCTGCCGGAGAACCGGGGCCGCCATATCGTGGCGCTGCTGCCCGACACCGGGGAGCGGTATCTCTCCACACCACTGTTTCAGGAGGAAAAATAAGATGTACGATCCCTATATTCGCCGTGCGGCGGAGGCCATGGCCCAGACCATGGCGGAGGCCCGGGTGCCCATGTACGGCGCGCGGGTGCGGCTGCCCGACCGCAAGGCCATTGAAGATTTGATCCGGGAGATGCGGAAGCTGATGTTCCCCGCCTATTTCGGCGACGCGGCGCTGATGACGCTGGACGCCGCCGACTATGCGGCGCTGCTGCTGGAGCGGATTGAAACCGCCTTGCAGCGGCAAATCGCTCTGGCGCTGCCGGAGGAGGAGATCGACCGTAGCTCCGCCACTGCCCGTGAGGTGATGGAGCAGCTGCCCCGCATCCAGCAGCAGCTTTTGACCGACGTGGACGCCTTTTTTGAGGGCGACCCGGCAGCCCAGAACAGGGAGGAGGTCATCTTCGCCTATCCGGGCCTGTTCGCCATCTTCGTCTACCGCATCGCCCACGAGCTGTTTTTGCGCCACGTGCCCATCATCCCCCGGATTATGACCGAGTACGCCCACAGCCGCACCGGCATCGACATCCACCCCGGCGCCGCCATCGGCAGCTATTTCTTCATCGACCACGGCACCGGCGTGGTGATCGGCGAAACGTCGGAGCTGGGGGACCATGTGAAGCTGTACCAGGGCGTGACCCTGGGCGCCCTCAGCACCCGGGGCGGCCACGGCGGCATCTCCGGCAAGCGCCACCCCACCGTGGAGAACGACGCCACCATCTACTCCGGCGCCTCCATCCTGGGGGGCGACACCGTCATCGGCCAGGGGGCCGTGGTGGGGGGCAACACCTTCCTCACCCACTCCGTCCCGGCGGGGATGCGGGTCATCAACCGCACGCCGGAACCGGAGCTGCGGATGCCCCACAACAAGGATTGACGTACGCTGCACAGAAAAAAGGACTGCCCCGCAGGGCAGTCCTTTTTCTGTGCCTGTCAAAAAACGGCTCCGCCGTTTTTTGACAATGGGATTGCAGTCTACTGCGCGCGCGAATAGTACGCCTCCGGCGCACTATTCGCACACTCCGTAGCCTGAGAAGTGAAAAAAGTGACGCGCATGTCGTCACTTTTTTCGGATTTCATGGGTTCGCGCCTGCGGGCGCGAAATCTGCGATGCTTTTTTGACAATCTGAGGACTGCCCCGCAGGGCAGTCCTTTTTGGGGCTTCAGGATTCTTTCATGCCGCCGTGGCGGGGCAGGTCGCCTTTTTCCAGCTTCATCTCCCCCCAGGCACGGGGCAGGCCCGGCGCGATGAGGGGAAAGAGATTGTCCGTGTCGGCGGTGGGCTGGATGTTGTAGGTGCCGTAGCGGTTGACGATGTCGAAGGTGCTGTCCACCGGGGCATGGAAGGGGTGGATATCGGGGGCGCGGTCAACGGGCTTTCGCTTTGCCATAAAAAATCACCTCGGCGGTAGTATGCCGCCGGGGCGATGGTGCTATTCATTTTTTATAGATTTCCGCGTCGAAATCCCGGACCACGTCGCCCAGCGCTTCGTCCCGGACGCAGACCACGTTGGTCTCGTCGAAGGCCAGGCGCATGGCGAACGCCTTGGCCTCTTGGATGTCGTCGGTCTGGAAGAAATCCCGGAACGCCGGCTCGCTCTCATGCCGCCACAGCACGTGGAAACGGAAGGTCTGATAGGGCATGGCGCATCCTCCTCACAAGGTGACTATTTTGATTATAATACAGTGCTTTTTCAAATGCAACGGTGGGATTTGCCAAAAATGGAGGGTAACTTTCTCTGAAATGTCTATGGCGAAAAACCGGGAAAAGGCTTTATTCTCACCACTATATGTTGTATAATGGCCCGTGTTTGATTTTTCGGGAGGGAGTGAAATCCGGGATGAAGATGGGATTTGACAACGACAAATATCTGGCTCTCCAGGCCGAGCACATCCGCGACCGCCGCAGCCAGTTCGGCGACAAGCTGTATCTGGAGTTCGGCGGCAAGCTGTTTGACGACTTCCACGCCAGCCGGGTGCTGCCGGGGTTCCAGCCGGACAGCAAGATCCGCATGCTGGCCACCATGCAGGACGAGGTGGAGATCATCATCGCCATCTGCGCCGCCGACATCGAGAAGAACAAGATCCGCGGCGACCTGGGCATCGGCTACGACGACGACGTGCTGCGGCTGATGGACAGCTTCCGCCAGCTGGGCTTCTTCGTGGGCGGCGTGGTCATCACCCAGTACGCCGGGCAGAGCGCCGCCGACGCCTTCATCCACCGCCTGGCCGCCCTGGGCGTGAAGACCTGGAAGCACTACCCCATCGCCGGCTATCCCTCCGACGTGGGGCACATCGTCAGTGACGAGGGCCTGGGCCGCAACGAGTACATCGAGACCAGCCGCCCCATCGTGGTGGTGACTGCCCCCGGCCCCGGCAGCGGCAAGATGGCCACCTGCCTGAGCCAGCTCTACCATGAGAACAAGCGGGGCATCAAGGCGGGCTACGCCAAGTACGAGACCTTCCCCATCTGGAATCTGCCATTGAAGCACCCGGTGAACCTGGCCTACGAGGCCGCCACCGCCGACCTCAACGACGTGAACATGATCGACCCCTTCCACCTGGAGGCTTACGGCAAGACCACCGTCAACTACAACCGGGACGTGGAGATTTTCCCGGTACTGGCCACCATGTTTGAGAAGATACAGGGCCAGTGCCCCTACAAGTCCCCCACGGATATGGGCGTGAACATGGCGGGCTTCGCCATTGTGGACGACGAGGCCTGCCAGGAGGCCAGCCGGAGAGAAATACTGCGGCGGTATTACGACGGCATGGTGGCCCGGGCCAAGGGCCGCTGCGACGAAACGGTGGTGACCAAGCTGCGGCTGGTGATGCAACAGGCGGGCGTCACCGACGCGTGCTGCCCCGCCATCCAGGCCAGCCTGGACAAGGCCGCCGAGACCGGCGCTCCCGCCGGGGCCATGGTGCTGCCCGACGGCGCCATCGTCACGGGCCGCACCTCCTCCCTGCTGGGCCCCAGCGCCGCCATGCTGCTCAACGCCATCAAGCACCTGGCGGGCATCGACCACAATTTGCAGCTCATCCCCGCCTCCGTCATCGAGCCCATCAGCGCCATGAAGACCGGGTATCTGGGCCACCATAACCCCCGGCTCCACAGCGACGAGGTGCTGATCGCGCTGACCATCTCCGCCCTCAGCAACCCCCTGGCCGCCCTGGTGCAGCACCAGCTCAGCAACCTGCGGGGCAGCGAGGCCCACTTCACGGTGATTATCTCCGAGGAGGACGCCAAGGTGTACCAGCGGCTGGGCATCCAGATCAGCTGCGAGCCAAAATACGAGGTCAAAAAGCTGTATCACAAGTAAGAGAATTGTATTATGTAAACCACAATACTGGCCGCTCTGCGGCCAGTATCTTTGTCGGAAAAGTTTATTTTAGAGCAAAATCATTGTCGGAAAGGATCATTCTATGGAAACCATTACCCAAATTCTGGCCCGGGAGCTGCAAAAGGAGCCCCGGCACGTGGAGAACGTCATCACCCTGCTGGACGAGGGGGCCACGGTGCCCTTCATCGCCCGGTACCGCAAGGAGCTCCACGGCTCCATGGACGACACCACCCTGCGCGCCCTGGCCGACCGGCTCACGTATCTGCGGAACCTGGACAAGCGCCGGGCCGAGGTGAAGGCCGCCATCGAGGGCCAGGGCAAGCTGACGGAGGCCCTGTCCGCCGCCATCGACAGCGCCGCCACCCTCTCGGAGGTGGAGGACCTGTACCGGCCCTACAAGCAGAAGCGGCGCACCCGGGCCACCGTGGCCCGGGAAAAGGGGCTGGCGGGGCTGGCGGAGGCCATCTTCGCCCAGGAAAGCGGCGATCCGGTAGACATGGCGGCGGCCTACATTGACCCGGAGAAGAGTGTGGAGACCGTGGACGACGCCCTGGCGGGCGCTTCGGACATCATCGCGGAAAAGCTGTCCGACGACGCCGACATCCGCAAGGCGCTGCGGGAGCTGATCCGCAAGCGGGGCTTTCTCTGCTCCGCCGCCGCCACCGAGGAGGACACGGTGTACCGGCTGTACTACGACTTCCAGCAGCCCATTTTGAAGCTGGCAGGCCACCAGGTGCTGGCCATCAACCGGGGCGAGAAGGAGGAAAAATTGAAGGTCTCCGTCACCGTGGCCCGGGAGGAGGCTTTGGCGCTGCTGCGCCGCCGGTGCGTGAAGGGTGCGGGAAAATGCGCCGACTTCGTGGCCGCCGCAGCGGAGGACAGCTATGACCGTCTGCTGTTCCCCTCCCTGGAGCGGGAGATCCGCAAGGAGCTGACCGACAACGCCTGCGAGGGGGCCATCGCCAACTTTGCCCTGAATCTGAAGCCCCTGCTGCTGCAGCCCCCGGTTAAGGGCCACGTCACCATGGGCCTGGACCCCGGCTACGCCCACGGCTGCAAGGTGGCGGTGATCGACGCCACAGGCCGGGTGCTGGACACGGCGGTGGTGTACCCCACCTACGGGGCCCGGCAGAAGGAGGAGGCCATCGACAAGCTGAGCCGCCTCATCCGTAAGCATAATGTCACCCATCTGGCCATCGGCAACGGCACCGCCAGCCGGGAGACGGAGGCCATGGCGGTGGAGATGATGCACCGCCTGGGCGGGGGCGTCAGCTACATGATGGTGAACGAGGCGGGGGCGTCGGTGTACTCCGCCAGCGAGCTGGCGGCCAAGGAATTCCCCAACTACGACGTGAATCTGCGCTCGGCGGTGTCCATCGCCCGGCGGATGCAGGACCCCCTGGCGGAGTTGGTGAAAATCGACCCCAAGGCCATCGGCGTGGGCCAGTACCAGCACGATATGCCCCAGAAGCGGCTGGACGACACCCTGTCCGGCGTGGTGGAGGACTGCGTCAACGCCGTGGGCGTGGACGTGAACACCGCCAGCGCCAGCCTTTTGAGCCGGGTGGCAGGCCTGAACGCCACCACCGCCGCCAACGTGGTGGCCTACCGGGAGGCAAACGGCGCCTTTACCGCCCGGAAACAGCTGATGAAGGTGCCCAAGCTGGGGCCCAAGGCCTACGAGCAGTGCGCCGGCTTCCTGCGGATCCCCGAGAGCCGGGAGGTGCTGGACAACACCGGCGTACACCCGGAGAGCTACGACGCCGCCCGGGCGCTGCTTGCGCGCTGCGGCTACACTGAGGCGGACGTAAAGGCCGGTGAGGCGGCGGCGCTGCCCCAGAAGGTGAAGCTGCTGGGGGAGGAAAAGCTGGCCGCCGAGCTGGGCGTGGGCCTGCCCACGCTGCAAGACGTGGTAAAAGAGCTGGTAAAGCCCGGCCGGGACATGCGGGACGAGCTGCCCGCCCCCATCCTCCGCACCGACGTGCTGGACATCAAGGATTTGAAGCCCGGCATGGAGTTAAGCGGCACGGTGCGGAACGTGGTGGACTTCGGCGTGTTCGTGGACATCGGCGTACACCAGGACGGACTGGTGCACATCTCCCAGGTATGCGACAAATACATCAAGCACCCCTCCGAGGCGGTGAAGCTGGGGGACGTGGTGAGGGTGGTGGTGCTGGAGGTGGACGAGAAGCGGCACCGCATCAGCCTGTCCATGCGGCAGGCGAAATAGGGGCCGGGTCAAACAGTTTGAAAGGGGCTGCTGCCAAAAGCCTCTTCTATATGAATTGGCGGCCGGTCCGCCATGATTTCTCGCTTTGCTCCATGATTTGCGCTTCGCACATGATTTGCCTTGCGCCGCCAATGCGCCGCAGCGCAATGCATGTGCGCAGCACAATTCATGCCCAGAGGCAATTCATGCGCCGTAAGGCGCAATGCATTGGGCGCGTTGCATGTTGCAACGCGCCCCTTTTATGCTCCTTTATACTTCTTTCGTGTGGCCATGCCGCCCCGGATGTGGCGCTGGGCCTTGTTCTCCTCCAGCACCGCCTTCACCTGCCGGTACAGCCCCCGGTCGTAGACCGGCAAACGCTCCGCCAGGTCCTTATGCACCGTGGACTTGCTGATGCCGAATCTTTGGGCGGCGGCCCGGACGGTGGCCCGGTTCTCCACCATGTACAGCGCCAAGTCCCGGGAGCGCTGCTCCAGATTGTCTTTGATCGCTGACCACTCCCCTTTTCCGATTACGGCTCATGTATATGCGGCCGGTGAGGGAAATAGACGGCGAAAAAAAGACTATCGTATAGACCCCCCGGCGAAGCCGGGGGGTAACGGTTATTTGCGATGGGGGCAGTTTTCTTCGTGGCAGCCGTGGCAGGTGCCGCAGCCGCCCTTGCCCTTGCGGATGCGGGAGATGGCCCAGGCCACCAGGCAGCCCAGGGCCAGCAGAATGAGGATGTCGGAGAGATTCACAGCCGCCCTCCTTTACACGCCCAGGGCCATGGCGATGAGCTGCACCGCCAGGGCTGCCACCCAGGCGATGGCGCACTGCCACAACACCACGTACACCGCCCAGCGGCGGCCCAGCTCACGCCGGATGGCGGCCACCGCCGCCACGCAGGGGGTGTACAGAAGGCTGAACACCAGCAGCGACGCCGCCGTGTGGGTGGGCAGAGCCGCCGCCACGCCCTGGCCGGCGAACAGCAGCTCCATCACGGAAACCACGCTCTCCTTGGCCATGAAGCCGCTGAACAGGGAGGTGACGATGCGCCAATCCCCCAGGCCCACCGGGCGGAACAGGGGCACCAGCAATCCGGACACGGCGGCCAGAATGCTCTGATGGGGGTCGGACACCAGGTTGAAATGGAAGTCGAAGCTCTGCAAAAACCACACCGCAATGGTGGCAATGAGAATGACGGAGAAAGCCCGCTGCAAGAAGTCCTTGGCCTTTTCCCACAGCAGCTGGCCCACGTTGCGCACGCTGGGCAGGCGGTAGTTGGGCAGCTCCATGACGAAGGGCACCGCCTCGCCCCGAAACAGCGTCTTTTTATACAGCAGCGCCACCAGCACTCCCACCACGATGCCCAGCAGATACAGCCCCGTGATGATCAGCCAGCCGTGGCGGGGGAAGAAGGCAGCCACGAAGAAGCTGTAAATGGGCAGCTTGGCGGTGCAGGACATAAACGGGGTCAGCAGGATGGTCATGTGGCGGTCCCGGTCGCTGGGCAGGGTGCGGGTGGACATGACGGCGGGCACCGTGCAGCCGAAGCCGATGAGCATGGGCACGATGCTGCGGCCGGACAGACCCAGCCGCCGCAGCAGCTTGTCCATAAAGAAGGCCACCCGAGCGATATAGCCGCTGTCCTCCAACAGGGACAGGAACAAAAACAGCGTCACGATCAGCGGCAGGAAGCTGACCACGCTGCCCACGCCCTCGAAAATGCCGTCCAGCACCAGGCTTTGAATGGCGGTGTTGACATGGGCGGCCTCCATGGCCCGGCCCACCAGGCCTCCCAGGGCCTCGATGCCGGCGGCCAGCAGGTCCTGCAAAAAGGGGCCGATGAGGAAAAAGGTCAGGAAGAATACCAGGGCCATAATGGCCACGAACACGGGGATGGCGGTGTATTTACCGGTGAGGATGCGGTCCAGCTGCTGGCTGCGCTTATGCTCCCGGCTCTCGTGGGGCTTGATGACGCAGCGGCGGCAGACCCGCTCAATGAAGGCAAAGCGCATATCCGCCATGGCGGCGCCCCGATCCAGGCCCCGCTCCTTTTCCATCTGCAAGACGATATGCGCCAGCATCTCCGTCTCGTTGTCATCCAGGGCAAGCTGGGCGGCGATGCGCTCGTCGCCCTCGATGAGCTTGCTGGCGGCGAAGCGGAGGGGGATGTCGGCACGCTGGGCGTGATCCTCGATCAGGTGGCTCACGGCGTGGAGGGCCCGGTGAACGGCGCCGCCGTGGTCGGAGGCGTCGCAGAAGTCCTGGCGCAGGGGGCGCTCCTGATACTTGGCGATGTGGATGGCGTGGCGCACCAGCTCGTCCACGCCCTGGTTGCGGGCGGCGGAGATGGGCACCACCGGCACCCCCAGCAGGGACTCCATGGCGTTCACGTCCACGGTGCCGCCGTTGCCGGTGAGCTCGTCCATCATGTTCAGGGCCACCACCATGGGCACGTTCATCTCCAAAAGCTGCATGGTGAGGTAGAGGTTGCGCTCGATATTGGTGGCGTCCACGATGTTGATGATGGCCCGGGGCTTCTGCTGCAGCACGAAGTCGCGGCTCACCAGTTCCTCGCTGGAATAGGGGGACATGGAGTAGATGCCCGGCAGGTCGGTGATGGAGGTGTCAGCATGGCCCCGGATGACGCCGTCCTTCCGATCCACGGTGACGCCGGGGAAGTTGCCCACGTGCTGGTTGGCGCCGGTGAGCTGGTTGAACAACGTGGTCTTGCCGCAGTTCTGGTTGCCCACCAGGGCGAAGGTCAGCACCGTGCCCTCGGGCAGGGGCGTGCCGGTTCCCTTGGGGTGGAACTTGCCCTCCTCGCCAAGGCCGGGGTGGGCGGTGGGGTTGGGGCGGGGATGGGGCTTCTTCTCATCGGCGGCATCGGCGGGGGTGATGTCGATCTTCTCGGCGTCACCGAGGCGCAGCGTCAGCTCATAGCCCCGGATGCGCAGCTCCATGGGGTCGCCCATGGGGGCCAGCTTGGTGACGGTGACGGTGGCGCCGGGGATGACGCCCATATCCAGAAAATGCTGGCGCAGAGCGCCCTGGCCGCCCACAGCGGTGATGATGCCGGACTGGCCTGGCTTCAAGTCGCGCAGTTGCATGGTATCTCTCTCCTTTGGTTAGCAGCGTTCACAAACTTCCGTCAGTATATCACCACCGGCGGCGGCGCACAATAGGAAAATGCGCAGATTGGGGCGAAAAAAGCGGCAAAAAGCAGCAGCCCTCCCGCAATGGAAAGGCTGCTGCCATGATGATTGTATCTGTGCCCTTACAGGTACTTGCGCATGCCGTCGGTAGCGTCCTCCTCGTCGCCGTTGAGGGTGACGGTGAACTTGACGCTGTTCTTGTAGCTGAAGCTGTCCAGCCAGTTCAGGAAGGACTCCAGGGCGTGGTAGTCCTTGCAGTGGGAAATCTTGGCCAGGTTATCCACAAATACATGGGAAATATCGTAATTACCCGCGTAGAGGCCGCAGATAAAGCCGCGCAGATAGTCAAGGCTGCCAATCTGATACTCGCTGGCATTGACCAGACGCACGTTATAGCTGATGTCGTAAGTCATGTCGGCGCTGGGCTCGATGCACACGACGCAACCGCGCTCGGAGTCTACCGCAGTATGCACCAACTCGATGAGCTGCTTGGTCTTGCCGGCACCGTTGGTGCCCATAATCAATCTAACCATAAGAGATCACTCCTTTGTCAATAAGTGGGAGACGGTCACACTCCCTACCCCATAGTACCATATCGGTGGGAAAAGTGCAATCCCAAAAAGGGGCGGGATTATTGGTAAATCCGTCAGCGGCCCAGGCGCTGATGCAGCTCCCGGCCCAGCTCCTCGTAACCGGGCTTGCCCAGCAGGGCAAACATGTTCTTCTTGTAGGCCTCCACGCCGGGCTGGTCGAAGGGGTTGACGTTCAGCAGGTAGCCGCTGAGGCCGCAGGAATACTCGAAGAAGTAGATCAGGCCGCCCAGGGTGATCTCATGGTTGGGGCCGGTGTACATCACCACGTTGGGCACGCCGCCCTCCACGTGGGCCAGCAGCGTGCCGTCCATGGCCTGCTGGCGGATGAAGTCCATGGACTTACCGGCAATGAAGTTGAGGCCGTCGCCGTTCTGCTGGTCGTAGGGCACCAGGTTCAGGTGATGGCTGGGGCCGAAGCGAACCACCGTCTCAAAGAAGGTGCGCTCGCCCTGCTGGATGTACTGGCCCATGGAGTGCAGATCGGCGGTGAACTCCACGCTGACGGGGAACAGGCCCTTGCCCTCCTTGCCCTCGGACTCGCCGTAGAGCTGCTTCCACCACTCGGCCATAAACCGGAAGGAGGGCTCGAAGCAGGCCAGGATCTCAATCTTCTTGCCGGCCTTATACATGGCGTGGCGGGCGGCGGCGTACTGCCAGGCGGGGTTGGCGGCCATGTCGGCCACGGAGCAGCGCTCCATCATCTCCCCGGCGCCGAACATCAGGGCGTCCATGTCGATGCCGGCCACGGCGATGGGCAGCAGACCCACGGCGGTCAGCACGCTGTAACGGCCGCCGATGTCATCGGGCACCACGAAGGTCTCGTAGCCTTTCTCGTCGGCCAGGGCCTTGAGGGCGCCCTTCTTGGCGTCGGTGGTGGCGTAGATGCGGCGGGCGGCCTCCTCCTCGCCGTACTTGTTCTCCAGCATGGCGCGGAAGAAACGGAAGGCCACGGCGGGCTCGGTGGTGGTGCCGGACTTGGAGATGACGTTGACGGAGAAATCCACGTCCTGGACAAGCTCCATGACCTCCTCCAACGCATCGGAGGACAGGCCGTTGCCCACGAAGTAGATGTTGGGGGTGTCCTTGCGACGCAGGTTGTAGTTGGGGCTGCGCAGGCACTCGATGACGCCACGGGCGCCCAGGTAAGAGCCGCCGATGCCGATGACCACCAGGGCCTGGGAGTTCTCCCGGATGCGGCGGGCCGCCTCTTTGATGCGGCGGTACTCTTCGCGGTCATAGTCCCGGGTCAGGCGCTCCCAGCCGGTGAACTCGCCGCCCACGCCGCTGCCCTTCTGCAGCTGCTCATGGGCCTGGCGCAGCCGGGGGATCAGCTCATCCTCATAGTGGCCGGGCAGGAACTTGGTGACATTGGTCAGATCGACCTGAATCATAGTGGGTTTCCTCCTATGTAAATATTCTTGGTTTATTATACTACAACTTATTTCATAAAAATGCAAGGGTGGCGGCAGCAGGATGCCCAATTATTTCATAAATAGGCCCCGCCTTGCCACGTCGGCAAAGAGCTGTCCCCAGGTGCGGCGGGCCACTTCCTCCGCCGCCAGCACCGGCAGGCGCGCCGTGTCGCCGCCGGGGAAGGTGACCGTCAGCTCCCCCACCTGCTGCCCCTGCGCCACCGGGGCGGTAACGGCATTGGGGATGTCCAGCGCCGTCTCCGGCGCCGCCTCCCCCTTGCGCCGCAGCACGGTGGTGCCCTCCGAAGGGAGGGTCAGGGACACGGCATCCCCCTGGCCCAGGGTGACGGGCAGCGCCGGCAGGGGCTGGGCGGGGGTAATATCCGTAAGCTGATAGGTGGAAAAGCCGTAGTTCAGCAGGGTTTTGGCGTCCTCGTTCCGCTTGTCGGCGGTCTCCCCCTTCATGATGACGGCGATGAGCTCCATGCCGTCCCGCTCCGCCGTGGCGCTGATGCAGTAGCCCGCCCGCTCCGTATAGCCGGTTTTAAGCCCGGTGCAGCCGTCATAGTAACGCACCAACTTGTTGGTGTTGGAAAGGCCGAAGGTGCCGCCGCGGATGGTGTCCATCCAGATGGTGGTGAAGCGGCGGATATCGGGGTGGTGCAGCAGCAGCTCCCGGCTCATCAGGGCGATGTCCCAGGCGCTGGTGACGTGGCCCTCGGCGGTGAGTCCGGTGGGGTTGACGAAATGGGTGTCGTTCATGCCCAGGGCTTTGGCCCTGTTGTTCATCTCCTCCACGAACAGCTCCGTCACGCCGGAGACGTGCTCGGCCAGAGCCACGGCGGCATCGTTGCCGCTGGAGACGCACACGGATTTCAGCAGCTCCTCCACGGTGATCTCCTCGCCGGGGGAGAGAAATACCTGGCTGCCCCCCATGGAAGCGGCGTAATCGCTGACGGTGACCACGTCGTCGTAGGCGATTTTGCCCGAGTCGATGGCCTCCATGGTCAAGAGCAGCGTCATCACCTTGGTGACGCTGGCGGGCTCCAGCACGTCGTGCTCATTCTGGGTGAATAAAATCTCGCCGGTGGATTTCTCCATCAGCACCGCCGAGCGGGAGGTCAGCGCCAGATCCACCGCCTCGGCCCGCACCGGCAGCACCATCAGCAGCACCGCCGGGAGGATCCATACCCATCGTTTCATGTTCATGCCCCCTGTTTGGTTTTTTGCCCACTATATGAGGCGCGGCGGCGGAACAGTACCGGAAGATTTTCTATTGTCATCGGCGGAAAATGTGATACAATAGAAAAAAACAGAAAGGAACCGACGGTATGAAAGATCAACATTGCGCCTACTGCATGGGCGGCGAGCTGCTGGATCAGTTCGGCATCGTCATTTGCCAGCTCAGTGTCAGCACCCTGATTCTCTTTAAGGAGCAGAGCCACCCCGGCCGCTGCATCGTGGCCTACCGCGATCACGTGGGGGAAATCGTGGAGATCAGCGAGGAAGATCGCAACGCCTTCTTTGCCGACGTGGATCGGGCCGCCCGGGCCATTCACGCCGCCTTCCACCCCGACAAGCTGAACTACGGCGCCTACGGCGACACCGGCCGCCACCTGCACATGCACCTGGTGCCCAAGTATAAGGACGGCTTCGAGTGGGGCGGCACCTTCGCCATGAACCCGGGCAAGACCTTCCTGACCCAGGCAGAATATGACGAAATGATCGCCAAAATCAAGGCCAATCTGTAACGTTTTTGCACGGAAACAGCGCCCCGCCCGGCACCGGGCGGGGCAATTCTCCCAAAGCGGCGGAATTCGTCTTGATTTTTGCCGCGGGGTGTGGTAATATCTACCGTGGTCATAGAAATGCGCAGGATTAGTACATTGGTAGTATGTCAGCTTCCCAAGCTGAAGAGGCGGGTTCGATTCCCGTATCCTGCTCCATGAAAAAACCTCGTCGCAAGACGAGGTTTTTTTGGCAAACAAAGCCCCCGGCTCCCGTGATGGGAGCCGGGGGCTTTCAGATTGTGCTGCGATCAGTCTTCCTTCCGCTTCTTGCCCATCCAGGCCAGGCCCAGGGTGCTGCTGACAGCCAGCAGGCCGTAGAGCACCACGCCGGGGTCGCCGGTGGTGGCGGAGAGCACCGTGCTCTCGGCAACACCGTTGGCCGCGATGCGGTAAGTGGCGGTGGCGGTGGTGGTGCCGTCGGTGACCTTGATGGTATAGGTGCCGGGCTTCAGGGTAGCCAGGAACGCGTCGGTGAACTGCACGTCGCCGCCCACCACGATGTAGTTGGAGGGGCTGACCACACGGCCGTTCAGCGTGACGCGGGTGATGCTGGTCAGGGGCGAGGTAACGGTCAGGTCAGCGGAATCATCGGCATTGATGGTGAACTGCGCGGTGGCCTCGCCGCCGTTATAGTTGGCGGTCTCCGCCACGGTGGCCTTCACGATGTAGCGTCCGGCGGAGGTGGGCTTCTTGTCGGTGAAGTCGTCCTTGCCCTGCTTGGCGTAGGTGAACGTCACGTCGCCCGCTCCGGGGTTGCCCTCCAGCACAGGCTCGCTGGTGCGGTAGCCCTCCGTCCAGTTCTTCATGGACACGGTGGGGGTGATGTCGGCCTTGGCGATGGTGAACTGCCAGCCTTCATCGTGCAGGTCGGTGTCGGTGGCGTTGTAGTTCTTGCCCTCGGCTACCGTGATGCCCACATAGTAGGTGCCCGCGTCGGTGGGGGTGGCGGGGGTGGTGCGAGCGGCGTCGCTATAATAGTTCACCGTCACGTCGCCCATGCCGTTGACGCCATCCTTGGCCGTGACAGGCACGCTCTTGGCAGTGCCGTCATAGGTCAGGTCGGTGGGGGTGGCGTAATCGAAATCGTCAGCGACGGGGGCAATCTTGCTGATGGTAAACTGCCAGGACGGGTCGCGCAGGTCCGTATCGGTGGCGTTATAGTTCTTGCCCTGGGCCACCGTAATGCCCACGTAGTAGGTACCGGCGTCGGTGGGCTCCACCTCATTCTCGCAGGCGGCGTCGCTGTAATACTGCACGGTCACGTCGCCCATGCCGTTCACGCCCTCCTTGGCCGTAACGGTGGCGGACTTGGCGCTGCCGTCATAGGTCAGGTCGGTGGGGGTAGCGCAATCGAAATCGTCAGCGATGGGGTCGATTCTGCTGATGGTAAACTGCCAGGCCTCGTCGTACACCACGGCGGCGTTATAGTTGTCGCCCTCGCTTACCGACACGCCCACATAGTAGGTGCCCGCGTCGGTGGGGGTGGCGGGGATGGTGCGCTGGGCGTCGCTGTAATACTGCACCGTCACGTCGCCCATGCCGTTCACACCCTCCTTGGCCGTAACGGTGGCGGTCTTGGCATTGCCGTCATAGGTCAGGTCGGTGGGGGTGGCGTAATCGAAATCGTCAGCGGCGGGGGCTGCCTTGGCGATGGTAAACTGCCAGAGCGCGCCATACAGAGCAGAGGTGGCCGCGTTGTAGTTCGTGCCCTCGGCTACCGTGATGCCCACGTAGTAGGTGCCCGCGTCGGTGGGGGTGACCTCGGTGGTGCGAGCGGCGTCGCTGTAACACTTCACCGTCACGTCGCCCATGCCGTTGATGCCGTCCTTGACCGTAACAGTGGCGACACTCTTCTCGGTGCCGTCGTAGACCAGGTCGGTGGGGGTAGAGCAGGTAAAGTGCTCCGCCTTCGGCGCTGCCTTGGTGATGGAGAAGCGCCAGTTCGGGTCGCTGATTACGGAGGCGGCGTTATAGTTGCTGCCGTCGCCCACGGTGATGCCCACGTAGTAGGTGCCCACGTCGGTGGGGGTGGCCTCGGTGGTGCAGGCGGCGTCGCTGTAATACTTCACGGTCACGTTGCCCATGCCGTTCACGCCGTCCTTGGCCGTGACGGAGGCGGACTTGGGATTGCCGTCATAGGTCAGGTTAGCGGGCGGGGCAAAGGTAAAGTTCTCCGCGGCGGGGTTGGTCTTTCCGATGGTAAACTGCCAGGCCGCGTCATACACCACGGCGGCGTTATAGTTGCCGCCCTCGCTTACCGCCACGCCCACATAATAGGTGCCCACGTCGGTGGGGGTGGCGGGGATGGTGCGCTGGGCGTCGCTGTAATACTTTACGGTCGCCTGGCCCATGCCGTTCACGCCGTTCTTCACGGTGACGGAGGCGGCCTTGGAATTGCCGTCATAGGCCAGGTCGGTGGGGGTGGCGTAATCGAAATGGCCAGCGTTGGGGTCGGCCTTGATAATGGTGAAGTACCAGCTCGGATCTCTCACACCGAGCATGGGCGGATAGTAGTTCTTGCCCTCGGCCACCGTGGCGACCACATAGTATGTCCCGACGTTGGTGGGGTTCTCAACGCTTTGCGTGTAATCGGCGTCGCTGTAATACTGCACCGTCACATTGCCCATGCCGGTGACGCCCTCCTTGACCGTGACGGAGGCGGACTTGGGATTGCCGTCATAGGTGGTGGCATTCGGTGGGATGAAGACAAAGTCTTCTGCGGCGGCTTGGGCCTTCATAATGGTAAACTGCCAGCCATCGCCGTGCAGGACGGATTCCATAGCGGTGTAGTTGCTGCCGCTGATGGTGGTGACGCCCACGTAGTAGGTGCCCACGTCGGTGGGGGTGGCGGGGGTGGTGCAAGCGTCGTCGCTGTAATACTTCACGGTCGCGTTGCCCATGCCGGTGACGCCCTCCTTGACCGTGACGGAGGCGGACTTGGGATTGCCGTCGTAGATCTGGTTGGACGCGGTAAAGGTAAAGTCGTCCACGGTGGGGGTGGCCTTGCCGATCTCATAGTTCACGGAGGCAGTCGCTCCCGCCACGGTGATCCTGGCGGTGTACTTGCCCGGGGTGGTGGGGGCGGTGGCGCTTTCACCGTAGGTGGTCTCCTCTCTGCCCTGGTACCGGATGTCCGTGGCGGTGGCCGTCTGGCCGGTGGCGGCGTTGAAGGCCTCCCAGCCCTCCAGGGTCGCCTCGGCGCTGATGCCCTGGCCGCTCTGGCCGTAGGTGGTCAGGGTGGGGGCGGCGATGGTGAGGGTAACCTTGCTGTCGGTGAGGCTGCAGGTGCCCACGGTGTCCGTGCAGGTGGCGGTGAGGACAGTGCCCTCCGCGCCGTAGGTGAAGCTGTGCTCATGGGCGGCCAGGTTCAGGCTGAACCCGTCAACCACCACGCTGTAAGCGGGGTTGTCGCTGGTGAAATAGGTCGTATACGTATTGTTTTCATACACAGGCTCTCCCGAGGCGAATGTTCCGATGCCGCCGGGCAGCGTCACGCCGATGTTGGCGCCGGTTGACATGGGCTCCTTGACTTGCACCTTGCCGATCACATAGAGGTTATTCGCGTCGTCGCCCTTCGTGTTCCCCGTAATGACCGGGCTGCCGGAGAGATACAGACCGCCACTACCTTCGAGGGCGGGAACGTATACGCCGCCGCCCTGGCTGCTGGCCGTGTTGCCGGTGATCTCGCCGCCGTGCAAATAGAATCCATAGTTTCCATCAAAGCCCACGCCGCCGCCGGTGGCCGCCGTATTGTCGGTGATGCTGCCGCCGTACATATGCGTCTCACTTTGGATGCACAGGCCGCCGCCTACGCCCTTGCCGAGGGCGCCGGCGAAGGCTGTGTTGCGGGTGATGACGCCGCCATACATGTTGAAGGAAGTCTCATCGCCCACGTTCACGCCGCCGCCTTGCCAGGCCTTGTTGCCGATGATGGTGCCGCCGTACATGTTGAAGGAACAAGTCCTGTCTATACTCACGCCGCCGCCCTTACGCGAGGTACCAGCCGCGCTTCCGTCGGCGAGGCCGCCGGTGATATAGCCGCCGGCAACCGCCACCGCGCCGTCAACAGGCGTATCGCTGACCGCCGTGCCCCGGCCGTCCGTCAGGGTGACGTAATGGTTCCGGGTCGTGTTGCAGTCGTAGAGATTCAGCGTCGCTTCTCTGTACACATTGACGGCAGGGCCGTTGTCGCCGCTATAGCGGATGCCGTAGCCATTGAGGCAGAGGTTGATCGTCTTGTGGTTGTCGTACGTGCCCTCAATCTTCCACGAATCGCTGATGACCACGTCCCGGGTCAGATAATAGCTGCCGCTTTCGCTGGGCAGGCTGTCGGCACTTGTCCACGCGGTGAAAGTAATATCATCGTGGGTGTGAGGAGGAGTGGGCACTGCAAATGTCTTCGTTTCAGAATTAAATGCAACCTTGCTTAAATCGAGCTTTAATGCAGGGCGGACGCCGAGACTTAAATCACCATTTTCACTATACATGGGGGACCACCCGTCCTCGCTGATTTCCCCTGTGCCGTACACGAACGAATCATTGTATCCATTGTATTCGTTGATCGAGCGGAGCCACCACGCTCCCTCAAGCACATCCGACTGGAGGAAACTGTATGCCCGAACAGCCGCGCTGAGGTTTTTCGCCTCACTTACACTTAGCAGATACAGCTTTGCTCCCGTAACAGAAACATCTGTAAGATCAGTGGCAACAATCGCGTCTGCCACATCCGCAAAATCGCCGCCCTCTGCGGTAATCGCATCAAGCTTAGCCTTTACCTCTGAGTTGCTGTACAACTGATCGGTCTCTGAAAACATGGAATACCCAAATTGATCGTTTGCAGACAGCAGGGTCACGGTACCCTCGGTTTCACTCGTTGAGTTATCCTCAATCAAATACCAATCGTAGCCGTTAAACTTTACTACCTTTGCTGCTAAAGCATCCGCATCGTCAGCCTCAGCAGGTACATAGTCAGCATAAGCTGTTGCCTTCGGAGTAGCCGTAAACTGTGCAACATATGTTGCTTCGCCTGTTACAGCGGAAACCGTCGGGTTCCAGCCTGAGAAGGTGTAGGTGTTGGTGTCGTCCTCCGCCTTTGTGGGCTCTTCGCCGTCATAGGTCGGGGTTGCGCCTTCCTCTATCTCCGTGTCGGTTTCAAGAGTTGTGCCGTCCCAGTTTTTCCAGATAATGGTGTGGACAGGCACGGAAACAACTGTGAAGTAATTGGTGGTTTCTTCAACATTATAGCCGTTTGGAACATAGGTTTCGAGATAGGTCTGTTCATCAATATCATAATAGCTTGGGCGTTTTTCATAATTACCGCCTTTTAATGCCATTGTTCCGCTGGTGTTTGCTACACTACCAAAGGTACCGCCTGTAACTTCAACAGCGCCGCCGTAGTTGAGAATGCCGCCGTACTGACCGCTGAAGTCGCCGCCGGAAACCGTAAGAGTGCCGCCGTTGACGACAGTGCTTACCGCTGTGAAAGTTCCGCCCGAAACCTCACACACAGCGCTGCCATAAAGTGTTAAACCCGGGATGGTGCCGCCGCTGATGACGCTTGTGCTTTGACCATTAAGATGAATAAAATTCTCAACGGTTCCGCCGGTCATAGTGAATTCGGAGGTGTCATCCACATCGATTTCGCAAGCAGTACCGTTATTCATCTCAATAACCGCATGGTTGTCGGTTTCAAAATCTTCGGTAATGCTGCCGCCGTTTATCACTAATGTAGAATTATCGACGGTAACGTCTTTAATTGTACCGCTGTTAAGAGTAACAGTAGCGCCTTCCTGAATAGACACTTTACTGATATAGCTGCCTGTGCCGCCTGTGACGGTAAAAGTACCGCTTTCAAAGCGCGTTTCCATCTCTCCGCAGTCGATGTGGTAGGTATCTAAGTTAAGGTTAATACCATAACCGAGCGTCATTATAGAATTGTTGAATTCAATATTCGCTTTCAGCTGAACATAAGGAGCATAGTCCTCATACCATTCGTCCCGGAAGCTATTGCAAAGACTCACCAATGCATTACAGGAGCCGACCATATAGGGGTTATATTCCGAACCGTCGCCCTCAACTGTGTCGCTCGGGTCAGGAGGTCCCGAAGGAGTATATTCAAACCACCCGAAACAGTCGTTACACTTATACTGGTTGCCGTATATCTGCTCAACATTAGTTGAACCACATTCCGGGCACTGAACCTGATCCGCATGCACCGTCAGCCCCATGCCCGGCAACAGTCCGATGACCATCGCCAGCGCCAGCAGGACGCTCAGCAGCTTCCTTCCTGTTTTTGTTTCATGCTTCATATGGTTTCCTCCTATCGTTAAATACACCGCCGAGGCGGTGAGGGATTACGGTTTCATACACGATCGCGCCATGGGCCGCCTTGTCCCGTTACCGGGGCGCGGGCCGCCGAGCGCCAGTGACGGCCCGCGAGGAACGAGCGGCTGCCGGAGCCAGTGCCCTTGGGGTATCGTCGGCCCCTACGATGAGAATTGCCGCCGTGTGCCATTCATCCGGCCATGGCGGTATTTGCCACCTGGGTTCGGGCGATTCGTGAATCGCCCCTACGATGTAACCATAACGGCATCGCTTTCCTCCGTAGGGGCGCTTCATGAAGCGCCCGTTTGCAGGTTGGCGGTTATATAAAAGGTATCGTTGATTCCCGGTGGTGGTCGATGCCGTTCACCATCTATCCGCCCTTGGTGAGAATCGTCACCTGGGTACGGGCCGCCAGGGGCCAGTGACGGCCCGCGAGGAACGAGCGGCTGCCGGAGCCAGTGCCCTTGGGGTAGGCGTCGGCCCCTACGGTGGGGGCGTTACCGCCGGGGCGTTCCACCGGGTGGGGGCGATTGGCGGGACACATAGGTCCCGCCCTACGGGGAGTTGTCGATGCCGAGGCGGCATTCAACCGGCCTTGGCGGTTTCCGTTACCCGGGCACGGGCCGCCGGGGGCGTCGGCCCCTACGGTGGGGGCGTTACCCGAGCACGGGCCGCCGAGTCGTCGGCCCCTACGGTGGGGCGATGCCGCGGCGGAAAGCCTCCCGCGGCAGCCATTCGTTTTATTGTATCACAATTATCCGCTATGCTCAAATCTTTTTTGCTACTATTTGTATTTTTTTCGCGTGCCGCTCAATAGTCCACTTTCATCAGGCACAGACCCTCCGGCGGGGCGGTGGGCCCGGCCTGGGCCCGGTCACGGGCGGCCAGAATTTCCGCCACATGCTCCGGCTCCCAGCGGCCCCGGCCCACCTCCAGCAGCGTGCCTACCATGATGCGCACCATGTTCTGCAAAAAGCCCTTGCCGTGGAAGGTGAAAAGAATCCTGTCCCGGCGCTGCTCGATGTCGATGGTGTCCACGGTGCGGACGGTGGACTTTTTCATCCTGGGATTGCCGCAGAAGGAGGCGAAATCGTGCTCTCCGATGAGACAGGCGGCGGCCCGGCGCATCCGCGTCACGTCCGGCACGTAGTCCAGCACGGTGACGTAGCGCCGGTCGAACACCGGCTTCACCGGGCCCACAAAGCAGGTGTAGCGGTAGGTTTTGCCCAGGGCGTTATACCGGGCGTGGAACCGCGCCGACGCTTCACGCACCTCCCGGACGGCGATGGCGTCGGGCAGGTAGCGGTTGCAGTAGTCACGGATGGCGTCCTCGGCAAGGTCGGTATCCAGCAGGGCGCTGGCCACCATGGCCCGGGCGTGAACACCGGCGTCGGTGCGCCCGGCGCCGAAAACCTCCACGCTTTTGCCCGTCAGCTCCGACAGCACCGCCTCCAGCTTGCCCTGGATGGTGTCACGGCCGGGCTGGCGCTCCCAGCCGAAGAAGCGGGTGCCGTCGTAGGCCAGGGTCAGCTTGAAATTTCTCTCCATATCAGCCATCCAATCTTTTGATGAAGCAGCGGCGGCGCTTGTGCTGCTCGATGGGGAAATTCTCCCACTGGGTCTGCACCTTGTCGTTGGTCTCCAGCATGGGGCCGGTCTCGGCCAGGGTCAGGCCCATGGAAATGCTGCCCTGGAGGAGCTGATTGATGACCACGCCGTTGACGCCCCGGGCCTGGTAGTCGGGCCGGACGGCGATGAGCAGCAAATCGGCGGTGTCGTTCTTGCGGAAGGCGTGGAGCAGGTCAATCCAGCCCAGGGGGAAGATTTTGCCGTCGTGCTTTTTCAGGGCCTTGGCGATGCTGGGGGCCGCCAGGCCGAAGGCCACCAGTTCCTCCTGCTCGTTGAGCACGAAGCAGGTGAGCTTGGGGTTGATCAGCGGGGCGAACTTGCCGGCGTAGCGCCGCACCTGCTCCTCCGACAGCGGCACCGTGCCGTACAGCGGGGCGTAGCACACGTTCAAAAGGTCAAAGACCTTGTTCAGAATTTTGGGGTAATCCCGGCGGGAGCGGGCGGTGAACAGATGGAGATGGTAGTGCCGCAGCACGAAATTGCTGATTTTGGCCCACCGCTCCGGGATGGGGCCGCTCTGGGGGATGTGGATCAGGTTTTCCACCCAGTCCACGTCCTTTTCGTAGCCCAGGCGGGCCAGGTGCTGCTGATAATAGGGGTGATTATAATAGGTGAACCAACAGCTCACCCGGTCGAAGCCCTCCACCAGCAGGCCCTCCCGATCCAGGTCGGTGAAGCCCAGGGGGCCGTGCACCTCGTCGCAGCCCAGCGCCCGGGCCCAGTCCTCCACCGCGGCGAAGAGGGCGGCGGACACCTCGTTGTCGTCGATGAAATCCACCTGGGTGAACCGCAGGCGGCGGGTGTGCCACTTCTCGTTGGCCTTGCGGCTCAAAATGGCGCCGATGCGGCCCACGGTGGCGCCGCCGCGCTGCGCCAGCCAGCATCGGGCCTGGCAGTAGGCAAAGGCGGGGTTTTTGCGCTCGTCCCAGTCCTCCATATCGTCCTCGTAGGTGCCGGGGATATACTGGGGCACGTCGCGGTACATCTTTGTGGGGAAGGTGACAAATTCCCGGCGCTGGGCCGGGGTTTTTACCTCGATAATCTCAACCATCATGGGGCCTCCTTTTCTGACAAACACGGAAACAGTGTAGCGCATGGCGGGGGAAAAAGCAAGGGTGAAGGATTGCGCCGCCGCGAATTATATGGTATACTGCTTTATCATGATTTTTTCTCCAAGGAGGACACAGCATGGAGCTCTTTTGGTATGATATTCGCACCATGTCCCAGGCGGAGTACGACAGCGCCGTGGCGGGCATGACAAATGAGCGGCGGCAGCAGCTTTCCGACGCCGCCACCGAAGACGACCGCCGCCGCATGGCAGGATGCGAGCTGCTGGTGCGGCAGCAGCTGGGGGCAGACGCCGCCGTCACCTTTGACGCCCTGGGCCGCATCACCACCGGCCAGGAGGGCCGCTATATCAGCGCCGCCGCCAGCGGCGCCTGGGCGGTGTGCGCCGTGGGCGACAGGCCCATGGAGACGGTGGTGGAGGTCATCCGGGGGGCACAGGAGAAGTTTATCGCCCGGTCCCTCACGGAGGCGGAGGCCCACTACGTCCGCTACGGCGACGACGGGTGCTTTGCCCGGTTCTGGGAGTGCTGGACGGCCAAGGAGGCCCTCTTTAAGCTGACGGGCAAGGGGCCGCTGCTGGCCCTCAGCGCCTTCGCGCTGCCCTCTGATGTGGCGCTCCATCACGTAAAAGACCACGGCTGCACTGTGGTGACGGCCATGCGCCTTGGATAAGGAGAAGAGAGAAGATGTATCGTATCGGTATCGACCTGGGCGGCACCAACATCGCCGCCGGAATCATTGACGACAACTTTCAGCTGCTCTCCCAGGCCAGCCTGCCCACCGGGGCTTTCCGGCCCTGGCAGGAGATGGTGAACGATCTGGGCGACGCGGTGGACATGGCCCTGCAAAAGGCGGGGCTGACGGCGGCGGAGTGCGCCTCCATCGGCATCGGCTCCCCCGGCACCTGCGACTCCGAGCGGGGCGTGGTGGCCCGGGCCTACAACCTGGGCTGGTTTGAGGTGCCGGTGTGCGAGACGCTGCACGATCGGTTCGGCATCCCGGTGCGCCTGAGCAACGACGCCAACTGCGCCGCCCTGGCGGAGGTGGTGGCAGGCGCGGCCAAGGGAATGCAGAACGTGGTGATGGTCACGCTGGGCACCGGCGTGGGCGGCGGCATCATCATCGACGGCAAAATCTACGCAGGGATGCGCTCCGCCGGGGCGGAGCTGGGCCACACGGTGCTGGTGATGGACGGCGAGCCCTGCTCCTGCGGCCGCAACGGCTGCTGGGAGGCCTACGCCTCCATGACGGCCCTCATCCGCCAGGCCACCCGGGCGGCGGAGGCACACCCCGACTCCCTGCTGGCACGGCAGGACACGCTGGACGGCGTGTCCATCTTCCGGTGCATCGACGCCGGGGACGAAACGGCCAAGGCCGTGGTGGATCGCTGGTGCGAATACGTGGCGGCGGGGCTCACCGACCTGGTGAACGCCCTGGCCCCGGAGATGATCCTCCTGGGCGGCGGCGTGTGCCGCCAGGGGGAGCGGATCCTGGCCCCCATGCGCCAGTACGTGGCCGACCACTGCTTCGGCCAGCGCCAGGGCGCCATCCCGGTGATCGCCGCGGCGGCCCTGGGCAACGAGGCGGGCATCATCGGCGCGGCGGCGCTGTAAAATCGGCTGCAAACGGCTGCGCCGGGAAGCGGCAGGCCGCGGCTATCTGTTGCATAGTAAAAATTGGGAACTACCGCTGTCGAGCCGGTAGTTCCCAATTTTTTATGATTGTGCTTGCCGCCGGGTGAAGCGGTCTGCGATACAATAAATCCTTGCACAGCCTTCCCCCTGGGGGGGAGGTACCCCAGTGCGCACACTGGGGGGAATGAGGGGGCGATTTTGCGGAAAGTTTCCGATAGACGCCCCCTCATCCGTCACGGCCTTTGGCCGTGCCACCTCTTGCCCACGTTGCGGCATCCGGCTCCCAGGCCCGTTGGGCCATGGCAACCGGGCCGCTGCCTTGCTGTGCCCTCGCTTTATCCGCCGCCGGCGGTGCTTCGGGCACAGCCCCCCAAGGGGAAGGCGGGCGCGCCGGGGTCGTCGCGCCCTACGGAGGGATGTCATTCCGCCCCGGTTTCGCTTTGGTTGTGGGCGCTCTCGCCCTTTGCGATGGCCTCCCGCTCGCGGCACAGCTCGGCGTGGAGCTGCTGCATCGTCCAGGCGGCGTTGGTGGGGGTCATCACCGCTTTCAGGGCGATGGGCACATGGCGGCGGCGCAGCTCGGTGAGCAGCAGGTTCATGGCCCCGGCCCCCACGCCGCACAGCACCAGCAATTCTTCCGCAAAGGGGGCGCCCGTCGCCGCCTCCGCCGCAGCGCCATTGACCAGCGCCTCCACCGTCAGGCCCTGGCGCTCCGGGGGCACCGGCGTCAGTTTCAGCCCCAGGCGCACCGATAAAAGGCGCAGCACGCCCATTTTCTCCGCCGGAATATTACACAGCAGCAGTGTCGGTTTCACGATATTCCACGCCCCTTTCGGTGCCATCATACCACCCCCGCCGGGGGCGGCGCAAGTTTTTCTTCCCTTTGGCTTCTTTTTTTGCTATAATAAATTGATTTTATATGTCAAACCATGGAAAAAGGAGATTCCCCATGAAACGATGGATTTCGCTATTACTCTGCCTGCTGCTGGTGACGGCGGCGGGCTGCGGCAAAGAGGCGGAGGAAACCACCGAGGCCGCCGCGCCCATACTGTCCCAGGAGCTGACGGCGCTGACCTACCAAAACGGCACCAACGCCCTGCGGCTGCGGCTGGCAGAGGGCCAGTGGCAGTGGGCCGACGACCCCACCTTCCCCCTGGATCAGGAGCAGGCCGGGGCCATCGTGGCCCAGCTGGCCGAGCTGGCAGAGCTGGCCCCGGTGGAGGTGAGCCAGGAGCTGTCCGCCTACGGGCTGGACAAGGAGACCCATTCCCTGGCGCTGGAATACGGCGACGAGGTCAGCACCATCTACTTCGGCGTCAAGGGCGAGGGGGACACCCGCTATGCCCTGGCGGACGGGGAGGTGTTCCTGGTGCCGGAGGCGCTGATCACCGCCCTGGGCGTGAATATCTATGACATGGCGGTGCTGCCCGCCCTGCCCACAGTGACGGCGGAGAGCGTCATGTCCGTCACCCTGATCTGGGGCGAGGGCAACCGCGTCCATTACATCTGGGACGGCCAGCAGTGGAACACCGGCAGCCAGACCGGCGCCGCCGATTTAAGCGGCGTGATGGACGTGATGGGCCGGTGGACGCTGGCGTACTGCATGGACTACCGCCCCTCCCCGGGCGCTGCCGCCATCTGCGGCCTGGAGGACCCGGAGCTGACGCTGCTGGTGCGGTATAAGAACACGGTGGGCACCACGGTGGACTACACGGTGACGGTGGGCAGCCCCACCCTGGACGGCGAGGGCCACTACGTCACCGCCGGGGAGGACACGTCCATCTACGCCATGGATAACGACTTGATTCAGCCGCTGCTGGACGCCATTCCGGCGGTGTAAGGGGGCCAAAATGCGGCTTTTGATTGTGGAGGACGAGAAGCGTCTGGCGGCCACGCTGCGGGATTTACTGTATCGCCAGGGCTACGAGGTGGACATGTGCCACGACGGCCTCACCGGGCTGGACAACGCCCGGTCGGGCATCTACGATTTGATTCTGCTGGACGCCATGATGCCGGGGATGGACGGCTTTACCCTGCTGCGGGAGCTGCGCCGGGGCGGCGACGCCACGCCGGTGCTGATGCTGACGGCGAGAGGCGAACTGGAGGACCGGGTGCAGGGGCTGGACTGCGGGGCGGACTACTACCTGACCAAGCCCTACGAGAGCAGCGAGCTGCTGGCCTGCGTGCGCTCCCTGCTGCGGCGCAAGGAGGGGGACACCCGCACCGACGGGGCCGTCACCTTTGGTGATTTGAAGCTGGAGAGCGCCACGTTCCAATTAAGCTGCGGCGAAAAGGGCGTGCGGCTCAGCCGCCGGGAATACGATTTGATGGAATTATTGATGCGCAACGGCAAGCAGATCGTGCCTAAGGAGCAGATTATATTGAAAGTATGGGGTTACGATTCCGACGCCGAGGACAACAATGTGGAAGCCTACATCTCCTTCCTGCGGCGGAAGCTGGGCCACATCCACTCCGCCGTGCGGATCAAGACCCTGCGGATGGTAGGCTATTGCCTGGAGGCGGACGCATGATCCGGGCGCTGCGGTGGAAGGTGGTGGCCATGTTCATGGCGCTGATCACCGTGGTGCTGGCGGTGGTGCTGACGGGGGTGTATTTCTCCTCCCGCCGGGCCGTGGCAGACAATGCCACGCACACCCTGACCCAGGCCCTGGACAGCGGCGGCCACTTCGGCCCCCAGCGGCCCGGCAGCCAGGGCGGCAACGCCCCCTACTTCGTGGCGGACGTGCGCAGCGACGGCACGGTGGTGGTCAGCGGCAGCGACTACTTCGACCTGGACGACGAGGAGGAACTGCTGGAAATCATCAACGCCGCCCTGGAAAGGCGGGAGGACGGCGGCGTGCTGGAAGAATACAGCCTGCGGTATCAAAAGCACGCCGGGGAGCTGGGAACGCTGATCGCCTTTGCCGACAGCAGCCTGGAGACGGAGACCATGCGCTCCATGGCCGTCAACCTGCTGCTGGGCGGCGTGGCGGCGCTCCTGGCGCTGTTCGTGTGCAGCTATCTGCTCAGCGGCGTCATCACCCGGCCGGTGGCACGGGCGTGGGAAAGCCAGAAGCGGTTTTTATCCGACGCCAGCCACGAGCTGAAAACGCCGCTGACGGTGATCCTGTCATCGGCGGAATTGTTAAGGGCCAAAGGAAACGACCCGGACGGGTACGTGGACAACATCGCCGCCGAGGGGGCCAGAATGAAGTCACTGGTGGACAGCATGCTGACCCTGTCCCGGCTGGAATATCTGCCCACGGCGAAAAAGGAGACGGTGGATCTCACGGATCTGGCGGAGGAGGCGGTGATGCGCTTCCAGCCGGTGGCCTTTGAGGCGGGGCACGAGCTGAACGACGCCATTGCCGAGGGCGTGGCCCTCACCGGCGACCGGGAGAAATTGACCCAGGCGGCGGGGGTGCTGCTGGACAACGCCATCAAATACGCCGCCCCCGGCACACCCATCGGCCTTACGTTGGAAAAGGCGGGCAGCAAGGCGGTTTTCACCGTGGAAAACCAGGGCGAGGCCATCCCGCCGGAAAAGCTGGCCCATCTCTTTGACCGCTTTTACCGGGCGGATGAGTCCCGCACCGGGGCGGAGGGCTTCGGGCTGGGGCTTTCCATCGCCCAGGCCATTGCCCAGGCCCACCGGGGGCAGCTCCGCTGCGAGAGCGACAACCGCTCCACCCGGTTTATCCTCACCTTACCGCTGAACGGAAAGAAGGAGTAACAAGATGCTGCAAGAGATCATTGATATCGTCCGGGAGGCGGGAAAGATCATCCTTTCCGCCCACGACGTGGAGAACGTGACCCGCACCAAGGAGCACAACGCCGCCAACCTTGTGACGGCCTACGACGAGGCCGTGCAGGCCCATCTGCGCACGGCGCTGCCGGCGCTGCTGCCTGAGGCGGACTTTCTGGGCGAG
The DNA here is from genome assembly GCA_017448145.1 of Oscillospiraceae bacterium. Taxonomy (GTDB): domain Bacteria; phylum Bacillota; class Clostridia; order Oscillospirales; family Oscillospiraceae; genus Vescimonas. The sequence continues at coordinate 32,942 of JAFSMA010000002.1, forward strand.
GAGGGGGAGCATGACGCATTGACCCGGGACTGGCTGTTCATCGTGGATCCCATCGACGGCACCACCAACTTCGTGCGGCATCTGAATTACAGCAACATCTCCGTGGCCCTGGCCTACCGGGGGGAGGTGCGCTACGGCGTGGTGTATAACCCCTACGTAAACGAGCTGTTCGCCGCCGAAAAGGGCCGGGGCGCCACGCTGAATGCTCGCCCCATCCACGTCACCGACCACGGTCTGGACAGGGCCATCACCCTGTGCGGCTCCACCATCTACGACCGCCGCTACACCGACCGCAGCTTCGCCATCATGCGCCATCTCTACGACCGCACCATGGACTTCCGCCGCTTCGGCGCGGCGGCGCTGGACGTGTGCCAGGTGGCAGCGGGCCGGGCGGACGTGTTCTTCGAGTGCCGCCTCTCCCCCTGGGATTACGCCGCCGGCAGCCTGATCCTCGCCGAGGCGGGCGGGATGCTGACCCGGCTGGACGGCAGCGCCGTGGATCCCCGGGAAGGGGGCAGCGTGTGGGCCACCAACGCCGTGTGCCATGAGGCCTGGCGGGAGCTTCCCAGGGAATAGATTTGAAATGAATTGGCGGCTGTGCCGCCGTGAATTGCCGCTTTGCGGCATGATTTGGCTGCGCCATGAATGGAATTGCGCCCCTATGCGCCGCAGCGCAATTCATGTGCCGCGAGGCACAATTCATGCCGTAAGGCAATTCATGCGTCCAGAGGCGCAATTCATTTTTCGTACTGAAAAAATCATCCGGCAGCCGCAGGGCTGCCGGATGCTTTTTTCAGTACGAAATCAGAAGCCCACCACTTCGTTTTTGGGCTTTTCGGCAGGGGCGATGTGGCTGACGTACAGCACGGGGCCCTCGCCGTTATAGGCGGTGCTCTGTTCCTTTTTCACGGTGGCGGTGATGTCCACCCACTGGCGATCCTTGAACTTCTCCAGGCCCTCGCCCTTGCAGACAATGGCCAGGAACTGCATGTCGTTCTCGCAGCAGACCATGGCAAAGCGGCCGGGGCAGTGGACGCCCTTGAACTTCTTGGAGTGGCACATGACGGCCTTGAAATGGACCTCCACCCCCTGGTAGCGGTCGGGGTTGTCCATCACGTCCACGTACCAGACGCCGTAGTCGTCGTCCGCCAGGTTCAGCTTGCCGCTGCTCAGGTCGAAGGGGGCCATGTCGGGGGTGACGTACTCCTCACTGGTGCCGTCGGTATTCTCCAGGTAGATGTCCGCCCGGCGGTTGGCCATGCGGAGGTTCCGGGAGCGAAGGCTGGCCCGCAATTCCTCATTGCAGCGGTTGAAAATCAGCAAATCCGCGTTGGTGACCTTCTCCATCATCAGCTGGCCCATGTTCTTCACATACATATCGAAGGTGGTGGCGTCCACCAGGGCCATGATCTGGTAGAGGATCCAGTTGGCGGGCAGCACATTGCGGTACAGCGGCTCCATCAGCCACATGCCGTTATACTCGATGATGACCTGGCGAGGGCGGTACTGCTTTTCCAGCTTTTTCAGCAGGTCGGTGGTCAGCTCCTCCTGCTCCTCCACATTATAGGTGAACACGTTGGTGAGGGCGGCGCGGTCATATTCCTCCTCGCCCTCCTCGCAGCGGATCAGCAGCGTGCGGTCCTCCCGGGCAAAGCCGTCCCGCAGGATGCCGTTGATAAAATTGGTCTTGCCGGCGTCCAGAAATCCGGCAATCAGGTAGACAGGGATATCCATAGATGCTCCTTACAGGGCGAACAGCTCTTTAAGCGCGCCCTCGTTGAGATTGGCGCCGATGACGCACAGGCGGCCGGTATAGTCGGCGGCGCCGAAGCGCACCTCGTGCTCCTCGGGCACGTAGTCGAAGTGGATCCAGCGGCCGTCGGCGCAGGGCACGATGCCCTTGGCCCGGAGGATCTGGCCGTAGGCGCCGCTGTCCAGCTGGAAGAGAATGCGGTCGATGTCGGACTGGGTGTACTGCTTCACCGTCTCCACGCCCCAGGAGGTGAACACCTCGTCGGCATGGTGGTGGTGATGGTGATGGTGGCAGGCGCAGTCGGGGTCGTCGCACTCCTCGCCGTCGTGATGATGGTGGTGGTGCTCGTGCTCGTCGTGGTCGTCGTCATCGTGATGGTGATGATGTTCATACTCATCATGGTCATCATCGTGGTCGTGATGGTGGTGATGATGCTCGTGCTCGTCCTCGTCGTCATGATGATGGTGGTGCTCATGCTCGTCATGGTCATCATCGTGGTGGTGGTGCTCATGCTCGTGCTCGGCCTCCTCGGCCTCGTGCTCGGCACGCATCCGCTCCAGCATTTCGTCGGCCAGAGACACCTTTTCCACGGCGGAGAGGATGGTCTCGCCGGAGAGCTGATCCCAGGGGGTGGTGAGGATGGCGGCGTCGGCATTCTTCTCCCGCAGCAGGGCCACGGCGGCCTCCAGCTTCTCCTGGCTCAGCTTCTGGGTACGGCTGAGGATGATGGTGCCGGCGGACTCGATCTGGTTGTTGTAAAACTCGCCGAAGTTCTTCATGTAGACCTTCACCTTGGAGGCGTCGGCCACGGTGATGAAGCTGTTGAGCTTCATGTCCGGCTCGTCCTTCACGGTGTCCTCCACGGCCACGATCACGTCGCTGAGCTTGCCCACGCCGGAGGGCTCGATGAGGATGCGGTCGGGGTGGAACTGGTTCTTCACCTCGATGAGGGCCTGGTGGAAGTCACCCACCAGGGAGCAGCAGATGCAGCCCGAAGACATCTCGCTGATCTGCACGCCGGTCTCCTTCAGGAAGCCGCCGTCGATGGAGATCTCACCGAACTCGTTTTCGATCAGCACCAGCTTTTCGCCCTGGTAGGCCTCGGCCAGCAGCTTTTTGATCAGAGTGGTTTTGCCCGCGCCCAGGAAGCCGGACACGATGTCGATTTTTGTCATAGTATCACCTTTCTTCATTTCGAGGCCATAGGCCCATAACATTTCAAACTATATTGTATGCAAATTTCCGAAAAATGCAAGAGGTGCCATGAGAAAGTTATGGTTGCCAAGGAGGAAAATTTGGTGTACAATAGGCACAATGAGTCCTCCGCGGTGCGCTGCGGAGCCGGTCTCGCGCAATGGATGCCCACGAATCATGTCAGGCGGGGAACCGAGCAGCATTAAGAGGGAAGATCCATGTGCCGCGAGGGTGCCGGCTCCGTGGCCCACCGGGGAGGACTTATTTTTGACGAATGGGAGGTGTGCGCCGTGTATCAGGCACTGTACCGCAAGTGGCGGCCCAAGACCTTTTCGGAGGTAGTGGGCCAGGAGCACATCACCGCCACGTTGCAGCGGCAGGTGGCCGAGGGCAAGACGGCCCACGCCTATCTTTTCACCGGCAGCCGGGGCACCGGCAAGACCACCTGCGCCAGAATCATGGCCAAGGCGGTGAACTGCCTTGACCCCCGGGATGGCGCGCCCTGCTGCCAGTGCGAGGCCTGCCGGAGCATCGACAGCGGCCGGGCCCTGGACGTGACCGAGCTGGACGCCGCCTCCAACAACGGCGTGGATCAGGTGCGGGCCTTGCGGGAGGAGGCGGTATACACCCCCTCGGTGCTGCGCAAGCGGGTGTACATCATCGACGAGGTACACATGCTGTCCACCGCCGCCTTCAACGCCCTGCTGAAGATTTTAGAGGAGCCGCCGGAGCATCTTCTGTTCATCCTGGCCACCACGGAGCTCCACAAGGTGCCGGCCACCATTCTCTCCCGGTGCCAGCGGTTCAGCTTCAAGCGGATTTTGCCCCGGGATATGGAAAAGCAGCTGCTCTCCATCGCCAAGGCGGAGTCCATCGACCTCACCGCCGACGGCGCGGAGATTTTGAGCCGCATGGCCAACGGCGCCCTGCGGGACGCCCTCTCCCTGCTGGATCAGTGCCGGGTGGCACCGGGCACCATCGACAGCGCCGCCGTGCTGGACGTGCTGGGCCTGGCGGGCAGCGTGCAGACCCAGAAGCTGATGGGCTGTATCCTGCGCCGGGACAGTGCCGACGCCCTGGCCCTGTTTGACGAGCTGTATCGCGGCGGCAAGGACGTGGCGGCGCTGCTCAGCGAGCTGGCCGACCTGGGCCGGGAGATGACCATCGCCAAGGCCGCCCCCGAGGGGGGCAGCGCTCTTTTGAGCGGCATGTACGACCGAAAGACCCTGACGGCCATGGCCAAGGACGTGCCCCTGTCCCGCTTGATTTATCTGACCACGGCGGCACAGCAGTGCTGCGCAGGACTGCCCGACAGCATCCGCCCCCGGACGGACGGGGAGCTGTGTTTGCTGCGGATGTGTGACGAGAGCCTCAGCGGCGACTACGCCGCTCTGGAGAGCCGATTGACACGGCTGGAGGACGCGGTGAAAAGGGGCGTGGCCTTCGCCCCCGCCCCACAAGCGACCCCCCAGGCCGCCTCAGCAACCCGGCCTGTCCCCTCCCCTGCCCCCCGGCAGACGGAGGACGAGACGCCGCCGCTGCCGGAGGCACCGCCCATGCCGGAGGAGCCGGGAGAGCGGGTGTACGACGTGCCGGAGGAGCCGGTGCGCCCTGTGCCTCCCCCCCGCAAGGCAGCGGAACAGCCCCCGCAGGAAGCGGCCCCTTCCCCCGGCGGTCCCCAGGGTGACGCCGCCATTTGGGGTCGGCTGCTGGATCAGTACAAGGGCCGGCTGCCGGTGAACTTCCGGGTATTCCTGAACATGGCCAGCGGCGTGGTAACAGACGACGTGCTGACGGTGCTGTGCAACAACGATTTCGTGAAAACCTCGCTGGACAACGCCACCGTGCTGGACGTGCTCAAGCAGGTGACAGAGCAGGCCACCGGCCACCCCATCCGGGTGGCGTTGCAGGTGGGCAGCGCCCCGGCAGCCCCCAAACGGCCGGCGGCAAAGCCCGTTGCCAAGGCGGCATCCGCGGCGGCAAAGCCCGCTGAGGCGGCACCCACCGCCCCGGCGCAAACGCCGCCCTGGGAGGCCCCTGCGGCAGAAACAGACCCCCTGCGGGAGCTGATGGCCCAGGGGCGCGACATGGAACATATTAAGATAAAAGGAGAATAACGATGGCAAAGGGATACAGCGCAAGAGGCGGCTTTGGCGGCGGCCAGGGCCAGATGATGAAGCAGCAGATGATGCAGCAGCGCATCATGAAGATGCAGGAGGAGATGGCCAAGGCTCAGGAGAACGTGGAGAGCCAGACCTTTACCGCCAGCGTGGGCGGCGGAGCCGTACAGGCCACCGTCAACGGTAAAAAGGAGCTGACCGCCCTGGTGCTCAAGCCGGAGGTGGTAGACCCCGAAGATGTGGAGATGTTGCAGGATCTGGTGGTGGGCGCCGTCAACGAGGCGCTGCGCCAGGCCGACGAGGCCATGAGCAGCTCCATGAACGCCTTCACCGGCGGTCTGGGCATTCCGGGTTTGGGAATATAATCATCCGCAAAATATCACAAAAACAGGGCTATCCGGCACGGATAACCCTGTTTTTGTTTTCTATAAGTAGTATGCCAGCAGCATATCCACCACCGTGCCGTAGGATTGGAGGCCGTCGGTGACGCCGTTGGCGTGGAGGAAGCCCTCGTAGACCTTGTCGGACACCTGCTGCACAGCGCCCCGATAGGCGGCCCAGTAGGCGTTGTTGTAAGCGATGTCCAGCCGCACGGCTTCAGGCAGGCTGTCACGCACCTGCTGCCAGGCCGACCGGTCGGCCCGGTAGAGGGCGTTGGACAGGTGGACGTAGCCCAACAGCCAGCCGGAGTAGCGGCAGGCCGGGTCGGGAGACGCCACGGCGCCTAAAATGCCCAGGAAATTGCACTCCTGCTCCGACGCCACCCCCCGCTGGTGGGACATCTCGTGGCAGACGGTGGCCCCCAGGAAAGCCACGGGGCTGTCCATATTCAAATTGGCCTCCCCGGTAAAGGGGAAGTAAAACCCGGTGAACTGGCACATGCTCATGATGTCCGAGTTGGCGATGCCCTTGACGCTGAGGGCCGGGGCGGCGAGGAAGGGATAGTCGTCATACAGCGTCTCATAGGCGGCGGTGGCGTCGGCCATCACCTGCTGCCGTTCGGCGCTCATGAGGCCGTTTTCATCCCGTGGCACCTGGTCGGACAGGGCGGCAAGCTCGGAAGCGAACCGCTCCGTTACCTGCCGCAGCTCTGCCGCCGTGCCGCCCCGGGCGGTGATGCCGCTTCGCTCCTGGAAGGAGGGGGCGCCGTAGTAGCAGCCCCAGGTGAGGCAGAACAGGGCGTACACCGCCGCCACAGCGCAGGCAGCGCCCAGAAGATAGGCGTACAGCCCCTCCCACCGCCGGGGCCCGGCGAGGAGACGCCGCAGCAGCAGCATGGCCCACACCACTGCCGCCGACACCGCCAGGGCGATGAGCAGTTCCGCCACGGAAAAGGGCACCTTGGCGCACAGTCGGCTGACGGCCTGCTCCCAGGGCAGGGCCACCCGCTCTGACCAGAAGGTCATAATCCCCCGGCTCTGGCGCAGCAGGTAAAATAGACCGATAAACGCCGCCAGGGACGCCGCCGCCGTATGCAGCCCCCGGTGGCGGCGGAGAAAGGCCCTCATAGGGGCACCGCCTTGCCGGTGCAGTGGTAGACGCCGTGGTAGCGGGCCACGGGGGTGCCGTCCTCGTCGGTCACGTCGGTGGTGCAGAACACGGTGCGGCCCCCGGCGTGGTCCACCCGTCCGTGGGCCGTCAGCTTCCCTTTGGGGGCGGCGGCGGCAAGGTAGTCCACCGAGGCGCTGACGGTGACCACCGCCTCATGCCGCAGGGCCATGGCCGCCAGGCCGCTGGCCACGTCGCAGAGGGTGAACAGGGCGCCGCCGTGGGGCGTGCCCCACACGTTAAGGCAGCTCTCCCCCACCGGCATGGTGAGGCAGGCGTAGCCCTCCGACAGGGCGGAGAGCTGCAGCCCCAGGTGGCGGGTAAAGGGCTCGGTGATGTCCCGCAGGGGTGTGGAATCGCCGGGAAAGGTCATAGGTAAAAACTCCTTTATGCTGCTTTTTTCTACTATATTACCCGTCATTCTCCCTTTTGGCAAGAGCATTGTGGCGGATGGATAGTATTGCAAAGGGCGGCAGAATATGGCATAATACGGATAATCGATTTTTCCCAAGGAGGGCCAAGGCTGTGAAAAAGTTACTGTTTATCGTGAATCCCAGAGCCGGTAAAACCAAGTCCATGGCGCCGCTGTTTGATGCGGTGGCCCGGTTCAGTCAGGCGGGCTATCTGGTGCGGGTATTCGTCACCACCGCCGGGAGCGACGCCCGGCAGGCCGTGGCGGAGGCGGGACACGACTATGATTTGATCGTATGCGCCGGAGGCGACGGCACGCTGAACGAGACCATCTCCGGGCTGATGTGCCTGGAAGACCGGCCCCCCATCGGCTACCTGCCCTTTGGCAGCACCAACGACTTCGCCGCCAGCCTGCGCCTGAGCAGCAATCCCTCCATGGCGGCGGCTGCCATCGCCAGCGGCCGTGGCTTCCACCTGGACATCGGCAGCCTCAACGACCGGTATTTCTCCTACGTGGCCTCCTTCGGTGCCTTTACCAAGGCGTCCTACAACGCGTCCCAGCAGGCAAAAAACGCCCTGGGCCATTTTGCCTATATTCTGGAGGGGCTCAACGACCTCACCAGCCTGCGGCCCTACGCCGCCCACATCGAGGCCGACGGCGAGGTGTTGGACGGCGAGTTCATCTTCGGCGCGGTGTGCAACTCCACCTCCCTGGGAGGCCTGGTGAAGCTGGACCCCAGCCGGGTGCAGATGGACGACGGCCTCTTTGAGCTGCTGCTGCTGCGGATGCCCAAGACCCCCCTGGACCTGCAAAATCTTATCTCCGCCATGGTGGAGATGAAGTACGACGAGGCCCACGGCGTCATCTTCCGCCACGTGGAGCGCGTCACCCTCACCACTGCCGACGACCTGCCCTGGTCGCTGGACGGCGAGTTCTGCCCCAGCGCCCCCAAGGTGGAGATCCGCTGCCGCAAGGGCGCGGTGACGCTGATACGGTAATTACAATAAATAGTCCCGCTGCACAGGCAGCGGGACTACTTTTTTCAGCATCGCAGATTTCGCGCCGCGCACGGCGCGAACCCATAAAACCGAAAAAAGTGACGACATGCGCGTCACTTTTTTCACTTCTCAGCCCACGCAGTGTGCGAGCGAAGCGAGTGCATGGAGTGGGCTGCAAACCCTTGGCATGAAGATGGCGAAGCCATCTTCATGCCATTTCTACCCGAAGAACGCCCGGATCTGGCCGTAGAGTACGATGAGCATCACGATGGGCGTCAGCACCCGGACGCAGATTTTGAAGAAGGTATAGATCCGCATACGGTGGCCGGGGGTGGCCTCGCACTCGTCCCGGATCAGGTCGGTGCCGGTCTCGAAGCCCAGCATCAGCAACAGCAGCAGCCCGCCCAGAGGCATCATCACGCCCTCGGACAGCATGTCGAAGAAGTCCAGCCAGCAGTCGTTCCAGCCCTTGACGGTGAGGTGCAGCAAGTCGGCAGGGGCGATGTGGTTGCTGCCCAGGCCGTCCACGCACACCAGCACACACAGCGCCGCCACCAGCACAGCGATGATAAGGGTGTACTTCTTCCGCTTGTCGCCCAGGCCCCGGTCACGGGCGTCGTCCACGAAATGCACCACCACGGCTTCCAGCAACGAGATGGAGGAGGAGATGGCGGCGAAAATCACCAGCAGGTAGAACAGCATCCCGAAGATAGGGCCGACGGGGCCCATGCGGTCAAACACGTTCTGCATGGTGATGAACAGCAGCCCCGGGCCGCCCAGAGGGCCGTCGGGGTCCAGGGCGAACCGGGCGGGAATAACGCACAGGCCCGCCAGAATGGCGACGAGGGTGTCCATCACCACGATGACCAGGGCGTTTTTCTCCAGGTTTTCCTTTTTATCCAGATAGGAGCCGTAGGTAATCATGATGGCCATGCCCACAGACAGGGAGAAGAACATCTGCCCGCCGGCGGCGGAGATGACAGAGAAGATGCTGGGGGCCTCCTCGATAACGCCGTTGGCCACCGCCCAGCCGGGGATGAACATATACTTCAAGCCGTCCACCGCCCCGGGCAGGGTGACGGCCCGGATGATGGAAATCACCAGCAGGATGAACAGCACCGGCATGCCCACGGAGCAGACCCGCTCGATGCCGTCGCTGATGCCGCCCATGACGATGAGCATGGTGATGGCCACGAAAATCATACCGTAGAGGGTGCTCTCCCCCATGTTGCCCACGAAGGCGTTGAACACCTCGCCGCCGCTCATGCCGTTGGTGCCGAGGCCGTTGTGGAGCACGTTGCCCAGGTTCAGCACCAGATATTTCAGACAGTAGCCCCCCAGGGCGCAGTAAAAGCTGAGGATGAGGAAGGCGGAGGCCACACCCAGCCAGCCTACCCATTTCAGCTTCTTGGACACCAGACGGTACGCCTTCACGGCGCCGGCCCCGGTCTTGCGGCCCAGGGCCAGCTCGGCAAGCAGCACCACGAAGCCGCAAACCGCCGCCAGCACCAGGTAGGCCGCCAGGAAGGCAAAGCCGCCGTTGGCGCCCATCTTATAGGGAAAGCCCCAGATATTGCCCAGGCCCACGGCGGAGCCCACGGCCGCCATCAGGAAGCCGAAATTGGTGCCGAAGCCCTTTCTCTCGTCCATTTTTATCTCTCCTTTACCCGCAGCGGGCCCTGCCCGCAGGAAACTATTCTATCATTTTCCGTTTTTTGCCCTGTGGCAGCCATATTACAGCGGAAACTGCCGCCGTATATTACCCTTTAGTATACAGGAAAGCCGGAAGGCGGACAACTGACGAAATGGACAAAATTCACAAGGGGATTTGTGATATATCACAGTGGCATAAGGGGCGTAGGACAGGCGGCGGCGCCATAGAATGATGTGATTTCGGGGTTGACAGGACAGAAAATTCTGCTATAATTTGAAAACGGTTTTCATTTTTGATTTCGGAGGTGACGCCTCGTGACCTATATGACGCGGCAGCAGCAGGCGGTGCTGGAGGGCATCCGGCGGCAGAGCCGGGGCTGCGCCACCGCCTCGGAGCTGACGGAGGCCCTTCACGCCGAGGGCAACCGGGTGGGCATGACCACGGTGTACCGCCAGCTGGAGCGGCTGGAGCAGCGGGGACTGGTGCATAAAATCCTGACGCCGGAGGGCTGCTACTACCAATACTGCGAGGCCAAGGCCCACGGCCAGGGCTGCATTCTGCTGAAATGCGAACGCTGCGGCGCCATCGCCCACGCCGACTGTAACCACCTGGGGGAGCTGTATGACCACCTGGCCCAGGCCCACGGCTTCACCGTGAACCGGCGCAAGACCCTGTTCTACGGCCTGTGCGCCCAGTGCCGGGAGGAGCAGGCATGAGGCGGGTACTGGCGATAGGGCTGGCGGCGGCGGTGCTGCTGGCATTGATGGGCTGCGCCGCCGCGCCGGAGGCGGACAGCGGCAAGCTGCAGGTGGTGGCCACGCTGTTCCCCTACTACGACTTCGCCCGGGCCATCGGCGGCGAGGACGCGGAGGTGACGCTGCTGGTGGCGGCGGGCCGGGAGGCACACAGCTTTGAGCCCACGCCGTTGGACGTTATCAAGGTGTGGCGCAGCGACGTATTCCTCTACAACGGCGGCGAGAGCGAGGCCTGGGTGGAGGAAATTCTGGACGCCGCCGGGGAGAATATCCGGGAGACGGTGGCCATGATGGACGGTCTGGCACTGTTGGAGGAGGAGATGGCCGAGGGGATGCAGGAGAGCGCCTTTGCCCACGACCATGAATCACACCACGACCACGACGAGCACGACCACGATGACCACGACCATGAGGACGGGGAAATCGAGTACGACGAGCACGTGTGGACCTCGCCGGTGATGGCCTGTGGGATATGCGAAACCATCCGGGACGCCCTGTGCCGGGCCGACCCCGACCACGCGGAGGGGTACACCGCCCGGGCGGAGGATTACATTGCAAAATTGCAGGACCTGGACGCCCAGTTCCGGGAGGTAGTGGCCGAGGGGCGACGGAGCACCCTGGTGTTTGGCGACCGGTTTCCCCTGCTGTACTTCTGCCGGACCTACGGTCTGGACTACCGGGCGGCCTTTCAGGGCTGCGCGGCGGACACGGAGCCGAGGTTGGGCACGCTGCAATATTTAATTGACTACGTGGGGCAGGAGGAGATCCCGGTGGTGTACACCATCGAGCTCAGCTCCCACAAGATCGCCGACGCCATTGCCGAGACCACGGGGGCGGCGGTGCTGACCTTTGAAAGCGGCCAGACGGTGAGCCGGGCGGATTTCGCCGCCGGCTGCACCTATCTTGACCTGATGGAGCGCAACGTGGCCGCGCTGCGGGAGGGATTACGCTGATGGAGACAGAAAAGAAGCTGTTATTGGACGTGGACAACGTGTCCCTGGGCTATGAGGGCACCCCCATCTGGGAGGGACTGTCCTTTCAGGTGCACAGCGGCGACTACCTGTGCATCGTGGGGGAAAACGGCAGCGGCAAATCCACGCTGCTGAAAAGCCTTTTGGGGCTGATGAAGCCCATGGCCGGTCAGATCGTCCGCCACGGCGACCTGCGCCGGGGGGCCATCGGGTATCTGCCCCAGCAGACCATGGCCCAGAAGGACTTTCCCGCCACGGCGCTGGAGGTGGTGCTGTCCGGGTTTTTAAGCGCGGGGGCGGGCCGGTTTTTCTACACCCCGAAAGAGAAGGCCACGGCGCTGATGCACATGGGCAAGCTGGGCATTTTGGAGCTGCAACGCAAGTGCTACCGGGAGCTGTCCGGCGGCCAGCAGCAGCGGGTGCTGCTGGCAAGGGCGTTGTGCGCCGCCGGGGCGCTGCTGATACTGGACGAGCCGGTGACAGGCCTTGACCCTGCCGCCGCCCAGGATCTGTACCGCACCCTTTCCTACCTCAACCGGAAGGAGGGCATCGCCATCGTCATGGTGACCCACGACATACAAAGCGCGTTGCAATACGGCTCGGCGGTGCTGTACGCCGGGCAGAAGCAGTGGTTTTACGGCACCACGGCGGAATATCTGGCCTCGCCCTACGGCAAGCGGTTTGGAGGTGGCGGAAAATGAGACTGCTGCTGCAGATGATGACCTATCCCTTCATCCTCCGGGCCTTTGTGGTGGGCATACTGGTGTCGCTGTGCGCGGCGCTGCTGGGCGTGCCGCTGGTCTTGAAGCGCTACGCCATGATCGGCGACGGCCTGAGCCACGTCAGCTTCGGGGCGCTGGCCATCGCGGTGGCCTGCGGCTGGGCGCCGGTGGCGGTGAGCATCCCGGTGGTGATCGTGGCGGCGCTGGTGCTGCTGCGCATGGCGGAGAAGAGCCGCATGGGGGCTGACGCCGCCATCGCCCTCACCTCCGCCTCCGCCCTGGCCACCGGCGTCATCGTCACCTCCCTGACCACCGGCATGACCACCGACGTGGACAGCTACATGTTCGGCTCCATCCTGGCCATGGACCGGGGGGACGTGGCGCTGAGCGTGGGTCTCAGCGTGGCGGTGCTGGCCCTGTTCATCCTGTGCTACCATCGCCTCTTTGCCATCACATTTGACGAGAGCTTCTCCCGGGCCACGGGGGTGAACGTGGGGCTCTACCGCAC
>JAFSMA010000027.1 GCA_017448145.1 Oscillospiraceae bacterium
CCGGGGGGACGTGGCGCTGAGCGTGGGTCTCAGCGTGGCGGTGCTGGCCCTGTTCATCCTGTGCTACCATCGCCTCTTTGCCATCACATTTGACGAGAGCTTCTCCCGGGCCACGGGGGTGAACGTGGGGCTCTACCGCACCCTTTTATCCGTGCTGACGGCGCTGACCATCGTGGTGGGCATGCGGCTCATGGGCGCCATGCTGATTTCCAGCCTGGTGATCTTCCCCGCCCTCAGCGCCATGCGCATCCTCAAGAGCTTCCGGGGCGTGGTCATTGCGGCGGCGGTCATCAGTGTGGGCTGCTTCACCGCGGGGCTGACGGCGGCGTATCTGCTGAACACGCCGGTGGGCGCCACGGTGGTGCTGGTGAACCTGGCGGTGTTCGTGCTGTGCTGCGCCGGGGCAAAGCTGCGAAAATAGAGAGCTTTTCCCCTTTTTTCGTGTCAAAAAAGGGTTGCAATTCCTATATAAATGTGGTATGGTACATAAGGTAGTATGACACGTTGACTGAGAGTGGACCTGCGGTCCGCTCTTTTTCATGGTCAAAATCGAAACGTAACGGACGAGGGCGACATGAAGAAAATCACCGAAATCGTGTGGGAGCTGGCCCAGCCGGTGGCCGAGGAAAACGGCTGTGAGCTGTGGGACGTGGAATACGTCCGGGAGGCGGGCCAGTGGTATCTGCGGCTGTACCTGGACAAGGAGGGCGGCGTGGACATTCTGGACTGCGAGGCCGTGAGCCGCAAGGTCAGCGACCTGCTGGACGAGGTGGATCCCATCGAGAGCAGCTATATGTTCGAGGTGTCCTCCGCCGGCTGCGAGCGGCAGCTGAAGCGACCCGGCGACTTCGCCCGCTTCCTGGGCAGCCCCGTGCTGGTGAAAACGTACCGCAATCGGGACGGGCGCAAGGAGTTCGCCGGCGTGCTGGCGGGCTATGAGGACGGCGACGTGCTGCTGGACATGGGCGGCGCCGAGCCGGAGCGGTTTGCCAAGGCCGACGTGGCCATGGTGCGGCTGAGAGTGGAATTTTAAGACGGAAACGCCATAAGGAGATATTGAAATGAAATGTGATGAGATTTTCGCGGCGCTGGCCATGCTGGAGAAGGAGCGGGGCATCCCCCAGAACTTCATGCTGAGCAAGATCATCCAGGCCCTGACCACCGCCTACAAGCGTGACCACGAGGGCGTGGAGAACGTGATCGTGGACGTGGACGAGGAGAAGCGTGACCTGCGGATGTACGTCCAGAAGGAAGTGGTGGAAGAGGTGGAGAACCCCGGCACCCAGATCTCTCTGGAGGCTGCCCGGGCCATCAGCGCCAAGTACGAGGTGGGCAGCATCGTAAACCTGCCCGTCACCAACGTGGAATTCGGCCGTATCGCCGCCGGCAACGGCAAGCAGGTCATCATCCAGGGCCTGCGGGAGGCGGAGCACGGCATGATTTACGACGAGTGGGGCTCCAAGCAGCATGAGATCCTCACCGGCACCGTGCAGCGCATCGACCAGCGCAACGGCAACGTGATCCTCCGCATCGGCCAGGGCAACGAGGCCACCGAGGCCATGCTGCCCCTCAGCGAGCAGGTCAGCGGCGAGGAGCTCCACGAGGGCCAGCTGGTGAAGGTGTATCTGGTAGAGGTGCGCCGCACCACCCGCGGCCCCCAGGTGCTGATTTCCCGCACCCATCCGGGGCTGGTAAAGCGGCTGTTTGAGCTGGAGGTGCCCGAGATCTACGACGGCACCGTGGAGATCCGCTCCATCGCCCGTGAGGCGGGCAACCGCACCAAGATGGCGGTGTGGAGCGAGGACGCGAACATCGACCCCATCGGCGCCTGCGTGGGCCAGCGGGGCCAGCGCGTCAACGCCATCGTGGATGAGCTGCGGGGCGAGAAGATCGACATCATCAAGTGGAGCGAGGATCCGGCGGAGTTTATCGCCGCGGCCCTGTCCCCTGCCGAGGTGGTGAGCGTCACCCTGTCCGCCGAGGGCAAGGCCTGCCGCGTGGTGGTGCCCGACGATCAGCTGTCCCTGGCCATCGGCAAGGAGGGCCAGAACGCCCGTCTGGCCGCCCGGCTCACCGGCTACAAAATCGACATCAAGCCCGCGTCCTACCGGGACGAGGACTGACGCAACACGGCACCGGGAGGTGAGGCAGCCGTGCAAAAGGTGAAAAAGATACCCCAGCGGCAGTGTGTGGGCTGCCGCACCATGAAAGACAAAAAATCGCTGCTGCGCCTGGTAAAGACGCCGGAGGGGGACATCCTGCTGGACACCACCGGCAAGAAGTCCGGCCGGGGGGCCTATGTGTGCCCTGACAGCGAGTGCCTGAAAAAGGCCCGGAAGTCCCGGGCGCTGGAACGGGCGCTGGAAACCGCCATCCCCGATGCGGTGTACGAGGCGCTGGTGCAGCAGATGGAGGCGAGCCTATGACGGACGCGGTATTATCTATGCTGGGCCTTGCCCTCAAGGCAGGCAAGGTGGACATCGGCGAGGAGCCGGTGGGCGCCGCCGCCAGGGCGAAAAAGGCCCGTGTCATACTGGTGGCGGACGACGCTGCCCCCTCCTCCCAGCGCAGGGCACGCAGCTTCGCCGAGAGCGGGGCGTGCCTGTGCCTGACCATCCCGCAGAAGAAGGACGATTTAGGCCGCGCCCTGGGCCGCACCAGCGTGGCCATGTGCGCCGTCACCGACATCGGCTTTGCCTGCGCCGTGGCGGAAAAGCTGTCCCGCCTGGACGAGGCCCGGTACGGCCCGGCCCTCTCGGCGCTGCAGGTGAAGGCCCAGCGGGCCCGGCAGCGCAGGCAGGAGCAGGAGGCCCACGAGAAAAACGTGCGCACCGGGAAGAAAAAGGCCGTAAAAGCGCCGGAGGCGAAGGCCGCCCCGCCGGAGAAAAAGGCGGCAAAACCTGGCCCCGGCGGCAGACCCCGCCCGCCCCGGCAGACGGAGAAGCAGCGGCAGCAGGCCCGGCAGACGCGGCGCCGCGCCGCTGAAAAAGAGGCGAGCCGTGACCGCTACGCCCGCAGCCGCCCGGTGAAAAAGGGCAAGGGCAGCAAACAGACAGGAACCAACCGTGCGAAAGCACGTTCTCATTGACATGGAGGTGGCTTTATTTGGCTAATTTAGCGAACAAATACAGAGTGCATGAGGTGGCCAAGGACTTCGGCCTGCCCACCAAGGACATCGCGGAGATTCTGACGAAATTCGGCCATACGCCCAAGAACCACATGCAGGCGCTGGAGGACAACGAGCTGTCGCTGATTTTTGAGCATCTGACCCAGCACAACCAGATTTCCAGCATCGTCACCATTTTTGCCGAGGGTGCTAAGCCGGAGGAGAAGAAGGAGGCCCCCGCCAAGAAGGAGGAGAAGGCCGCCCCCGCCCCGTCCGGCGAGAAGAGCGCGCCCGCCGCCGGCAAGGAGGCCGCCCCTGCGGCCGAGAAGAAGAAGGACGCTCCCAAGGCAGAGCAGCCCCAGTCCCGTGTGCCCAAGACCAAGGTGGTGGACACCCGCAAGGCCGCCAACGTGAACCTGGACAAGTACGACGAAAAGCTCCAGGATATGGCCGACAGCCGCAACCGGGGCCGCCGGGAGCAGCAGGGCGGCAAGGAGAAATTCCGCAACAACAAGCAGCGCCAGCAGGGCAGCTTCGGCGCCAACAAGCGCCGCCAGGAGGAGGCCGACCGGATGCGCCGGCTCCAGCTGGAGATCATCAAGAAGACCCCTGTCACCGTGCAGATCCCCGATGAAATCAGCGTGGGCGAGCTGGCCAGCCGCATGAAGAAGACCGGCGCCGAGGTGGTCAAGTGCCTGATGAAGAACGGCGTTATGGCCTCTCTGAGCCAGATGATCGACTTCGACACCGCCGCCATCATCGCCGAGGAGATGGGCTGCAAGGTGGAGAAGGAAGTGGTGGTCACCATTGAGGAGAAGCTCATCGACGACCACCAGGATGCCGAGACCGATCTGGTGCCCCGTGCCCCCGTGGTGGTGGTCATGGGTCACGTGGACCACGGCAAGACCAGCCTGCTGGACTACATCCGCCACGCCCACGTGGCCAGCGGCGAGGCCGGCGGCATCACCCAGCACATCGGCGCCTACCAGGTGCAGATCGACGGCAAGCCCATCACCTTCCTGGACACCCCGGGCCACGAGGCCTTTACCTCCATGCGCGCCCGCGGCGCCATGGTGACGGACATCGCCATTCTGGTGGTGGCCGCCGAGGACGGCATCATGCCACAGACCATTGAGTCCATCAACCACGCCAAGGCCGCCAACATCCCCATCATCGTGGCCATCAACAAAATGGATAAGCCCGAGGCCAACCCCGAGCGCATCAAGCAGCAGCTCACCGAGTACGGCCTGGTGTGCGAGGAGTGGGGCGGCGACACCATCGTGTGCCCCATCTCCGCCAAGACCGGCATGGGCGTGGACCATCTGCTGGAAATGCTGACCCTCACCGCCGAGGTGGGCGAGCTGAAGGCCAACCCCAACCGTGCCGCCACCGGCACCGTCATCGAGGCCCGTCTCGACAAGGGCCGGGGCCCCGTGGCCACGCTGCTGGTGCAGAACGGCACCTTGAAGCAGGGCGACATCATCATCGCCGGCACCAGCGTGGGCCGCGTCCGCGCCATGGTGGGCGACAAGGGCCAGCGCCTGACCTCCGCCGGGCCCAGCGTGCCCGTGGAGATCACCGGTCTCAGCGAGGCTCCCTCCGCCGGCGCCACCTTCAACGCCGTGGCCGATGAGAAGCTGGCCCGGGAGCTGGTGGAGCAGCGCAAAGAGGAGGCCAAGGCCAAGGCCAACGCCCCCGTCACCAAGGTGTCTCTGGAGGATCTGTTCAGCCAGATCCAGGCCGGCGAGATGAAGAATCTGAACCTGATCGTCAAGGCCGACGTGCAGGGCAGCGTGGAGGCGGTGAAGGCCTCCCTGGAGAAGCTGAGCAACGAGGAGGTCCGCGTCCGCGTCATCCACGGCGGCGTGGGCGCCATCAACGAATCCGACGTGATGCTGGCGGCTACCTCCCAGGCCATCATCGTGGGCTTCAACGTGCGACCCGACAGCGTCGCCCGGGACAGCGCCGCCCGTGCCAATGTGGACATGCGGATGTAC
>JAFSMA010000028.1 GCA_017448145.1 Oscillospiraceae bacterium
AACCCGGTGCCGCGCAAGCTTTCAACGTTTTTCAACGTTTTCTGGTGCTTTTCGTTCGTTCATTGTTTAATTTACAAGGTACACATCCCGCAACCGCGGAACAGGTGTTATATTAGCACGGGTACCCTCGTTTGTCAACAGCTTTTTCCACGAATTTTGCCATATTTTTCGCTTTTGTTATTCCTGCCAAAAGAAGGGCTAATATGTCAACCCGTCTTTGTGGATTCTTCTCCAATCAGCAAGAGCTAGCGGCCATTACCGGGACATCGTTATAGTAAAAAGGGATGATTACAGCTGAAAGTCCTCCGGGGAGAACTTCCCGGTGTCCAGCTCCACGGGGCGGGGCGGCACCCGCTTGAGGGGGTCATAGCGGAAGGCGCCGCAGTGATCCTCCATGGCCATCACGCCCCTTTTCACGCAGGCCACCTGGGTGTCGCTGACGGGGCAGCCCTTCTCGCAGTAGGCGCAGCGGGGCTCCACATGCTTGCGAAACAGCATTGGCGCATCCTCTCCTTTCGTCCTTTATATTATAAGGTATACAGCACCACCTGGCCGTTCTCGGCGGTGGCTTTGATCTGGGTGATGGGGTTCTCGTAAGCCTGAATGATCTTGGTGGCCATGGGGTCCTCGATCTCCTTCTGGATGCAGCGGCGGAGATTGCGGGCGCCGTAGGCGGCGGAATAGGACTTTTCCACCAGATAGTCCAGCAGGGCGTCGTCATATTGGAAATGGAAGCCCTTTTCCAGCAGAGAATCCGCCAGCTCGGACAGCATGATGCCGGCGATGGCCCGGAAATTCTCCTCGGTGAGACGGTTGAAATAGACGATCTCGTCCACCCGGTTGATGAACTCGGGGCGCAGGAAGTCCTGGAGGGCCTTGACCACCTTGTCCTTCTCCTGCTCGTCGGCGGTGCGGCCGAAGCCCACGGCGCCCACGCTCTTGCCGGAGCCGGCGTTGGAGGTCATAACGATGACGGTGTTCTCAAAATTCACCTTGCGGCCGTGGGCGTCGGTGATCTGGCCGTCGTCCAGGATTTGCAGAAGGACGTTCAGCACGTCGGGATGGGCCTTTTCAATCTCGTCGAACAGCACCACGGAATAGGGCTTGCGGCGGATCTTCTCCGTCAGCTGGCCGGCCTCGTCGTAGCCCACGTAGCCCGGAGGGCTGCCCACGATGCGGGAGACGGAGTGCTTCTCCATAAACTCGGACATATCCAGGCGGATGAGGCTCTCGGGGGCGTTGAACAGGTCGTCGGCCAGCTGCTTCACCAGCTCCGTCTTGCCCACGCCGGTGGAGCCCACGAAGATAAAGCTGACGGGCTTATGCTTGGGGCTGATGCCCACCCGGTTGCGGCGGATGGCGGCGGCCACGGCGGAGACGGCCTGATCCTGGCCCACGATGTGCTTTTTCAGCCGATCCTCCAGCTCCGCCAGGCGCTTGAACTCCTCTTCCTTGATCTTGCTGGCGGGAATCTTCGTCCACATCTCAATGACACGGGCGATATGGTCCATGGTGAGCTGGGGCGTACCCTTGGCCCGGATGGCGTCCAGCTCATCCCGGATGCGCATCTCATGGGAGCGGAGCTGGGCAATGCGGGCGTAGCGGGCATCCAGCTCCTGCTCGGTGGGCTCCTGGCCGGGCTCGGTCTGCTGGGACATAAGGGTTTCCCGCTCGGTGGTGATGGTCTCCAGCTGCTTTTCCAGCTCCATGCGGCGGTTGATGTCGGCGTCGTGGAGGTTCATGTCGGAGCAGGCCTCGTCGATAAGGTCGATGGCCTTGTCGGGCAGGAAGCGGTCGGTGATATACCGCTCGCTGAGCAGCACCGCCTGGCGCAGCACCCCCTGGGGGATGGACACGCCGTGGAACTGCTCGTAGTAGTGGGCAATGCCCTGGAGAATCTTTAACGTGTCCTCTATGTTGGGCTCGTTGACGGTGACAGGCTGGAAGCGGCGCTCCAGGGCGGTGTCCTTCTCGATATGCTTGCGGTACTCGTTGAAGGTGGTGGCGCCGATGACCTGGATCTCGCCCCGGCTGAGGGCGGGCTTTAAGATGTTGGCGGCGTTCATGCTGCCCTCGGCGTCTCCGGCGCCTACGATATTATGCACCTCGTCGATGACCAGGATCACGTTGCCCGCCTTGCGGATCTCCTCAATGAGGCCCTTCATGCGGCTCTCAAACTGGCCCCGGAACTGGGTGCCGGCCACCAGAGCCGTCAGATCCAGCAGATAGACCTCCTTGGTGCGGAGCTTGAAGGGCACGTCCCCGGCCACAATGCGCTGGGCCAGGCCCTCGGCGATGGCGGTTTTGCCCACGCCGGGCTCGCCGATAAGGCAGGGGTTGTTCTTCTGGCGGCGGTTCAAAATCTGCACCACCCGCTCGATTTCCTCGGCCCGGCCAATGACGGCGTCCAGCTTGCCCTGGCGGGCCCGCTGGCTTAAATTGATGCAGTAATTGTCCAGGAACTTGTGCTTCTTTTCCGTCTTGGGGGCGGTGCGCTGGGGGCCTGCGCCGTTGCCCTCCCCCTGCTGGGGGGCGGGGGTGGCGTTATTGTTGAAAAAGCGGTTCAGGAACGGGAAGGTGGCGGTTTTGCCGGACTCCTCATCGTCACCGTCGTTGCCATCGGGCAGGTCGTCCGCCTCCTCGGCACCGCCGAAGGCCTGGAGCATCTCGTTGCTGATGTTGTCCAGATCCTCGGGAGTGATGCCCATGCGCTGGATCATCTCCTGCACCTGGGGCAGGTTCAGCTTGGCAGCGCACTGGAGACACAGGCCCTCATTGACCATCTCGTTCTTCTCATTCATGCGGGTGATGAACACCACCGCCACGTTTTTTCTGCATTTGGAGCAAAGGGTAGGCTTCATATCGGGTTCCTCCGTATCGTTGGAATAAAGGTCAGCGCAGGGCGGTAATCAGCTCCATAAAGCCGCTGCCGGTAAAATATCGTGTGATGTAGGTTTGGGACACAAGCTCGGCGGTGAGCCAGCCGAAGCGGCGGCAGACCCAGGTGAGAATAAACACCAGCAGCACGCCCAGCAGCAGGCCCAGGATGCCGCCGCCCACGGCGTCGATGCTGTGGATGGCGGGGAGCTTGGACGCCGCCTCCAGGGGGCGGGTGATGAGCCACAGCACCGCCAGCAGCACCAGAAACGCCACCACGAACACGCTGGCGTGAACCACCTGGGTCAGCACGGAGGTGACGGCGTCGGTGACGGCGGTCTGGGCCGTGACCTGGGCGGTGTCCAGCATATCCTGGAGCTTGCTGCTGAGGGCGCTGCTGGGCACATTCCGCATGGTGATGCCGGACAGGCTGCCGCCCTGGGGCAGGAACTGGTCGATGACACGCTGGAGCACGGTGGGCTTCAGCCAATCCACCACCGGCTGCGTCAGATGGGCGGCGCTCCAGGAGGCGCCTGCCAGCGACACGCCCAGCACGGCAATGCCCATCAGGCTTTTCAGAAAGCCCCGGTGGGCGCCAATGATCCAACTGATCACCAGCACCAGCACCAGAATGATATCAATAATATAGGGATGTTCAGCAATAACAGACATTTCTTTCTCCTTTTGGCCCCATCAGGGCAGGTACAGGCTGGCGGAGGTGGTGCCCGCCAGGACGGCGGAACCGTCGCTGCGCAGCAGCACGGCCCGGACATCGCTAACGTCGTCCAGGCGGCCTACCGCCGTCAGGGTCTTATCATAAATCTCCAGAGCGTCAGCGCAGAGAATGCCGGTATAGCGCCCGGCGGTGGACATATCGGTGATCTCCCGGTCGATATCCACCACGCCCAGCTCGTCACCGGCGCTGCTGACGGTCAGCAGGCGGTACTGGCTGCCGGTGGCGTAGCGGCTCAGCAGCAAGGCGGCAAAGCCGTTTTCCGACAGGGCGCAGCGGCGCAGCACCCAGCCGCCGTAGTCGTAGGTGGCAGTCACGGTGCCGGAGGTGTCCACAAAATAGAGGCCCTCCTCCCCCACGGCGCAGAACCGGCCGTCCACCCAGCCCACATCGTACACCATACCGTCGCAGATGGGAACGTCGGCCAGAGGCGTCTCCTGGTTCACCCGGTAGAGGACGGCGCAGCTGGCGTAGCCGTCATCCTGTCGGCCCAGGGTCACCGCCATGAGATAGCGGCTGTCCCGGCTGAGGGCGGCGCAGACCACAAAACGGTCGGCGGAGTTGTACTGAAAGACGGCGTTGCCGTCGCCGTCATAGACCGACACGCTGGCCTTATAGCCGCTTTTGCCGCTGACCACCGTGACGTAATTCTGCTCGTTGACGGTGGCGCAGAGGATGGCGTCCTCGCCGGAGAGCTCCCACACCACGCCCTTTTTGCCCAGCACGTAGAGACTCTTGCCGCCCACGTCGTAGGCCACCGCCCGCTTGCTGCCCTGCACCAGGGCCGGGTCGGTGAAGCGGATGGCCCGGTTCTCCACGGTGTAGCCGCTCTCGTTCACCAGCAGGAGCTGGTTGCGGCTCAGATTCACCAGGCTGCCGTCCAGGGCGGCGTAGGTGCTGGACACGTCCACGGCGTAGTGGTACAGCCGGGCGCATCCATTTTCATCCTTTTTGGCGGTGAGGTACACCACGTTGCGGCGCAGACCGTCGAAGGCGCTCTGATCCCATAGCAGCACGCCGGTGACGATGAGCGCCGCCCCCAGCGCCAGCAGGGCCAGGGTGAGCCAGGGGCTGCGGCGTCGCTTCTCCACCCGCTTGGGCTGATCCTCCTGGGGGTTGCCCAGGGTGATTTCTTTCCAGTTGTTGGTATTGTTATCCATTGAGCCGTTCATCCTCATACCACACGCGGGTCAGATACAGGCCGCCGGGAGGGGCGGTGGGCCCGGCCAGGGTCCGGTTGCCGGAGTCCAAAATGACGGGGATATCCTCCGGCGCCAGCTTGCCCTCGGCGGCGTACAGCACGGTGCCGGTGATGGCCCGTACCATGTTATACAAAAAACCGTTGGCGCATACCTTCAGCTCCAGCAGCTCGCCGCTGCGGCAGACGTTGCAATAGTAAATGGTGCGGACGGTGCTGCGGACGTTGGTGCCCACGCTGCGCACGGCGGCGAAATCGTGGGTGCCCTCAAAGGCCCGGGCCGCGGCGTCCATCACCGCCTCGTCCAGATGCTTGGGGTAAAAGTAGGCGCGGTTTACATAAAACGGATTCTTGATGCGGGAGTTATAGATACGGTAGGTATATTCCTTTTTCAAACAGGAGCCGATGGCGTTGAAATCGTCGGCCACCTCATAGGCCGCCTTTACCGCAATGTCCTCGGGGATGTGGGTGTTGACGGCAAAGGGCAGGCGCTCCACCGGGATGGCGGAAGAGGTATGGAAATTGGCCACGTAATACTCTGCGTGGACGCCTGCGTCGGTGCGGCCACAGCCGGTGACACGGATGGGCTCGCCGCATACCATGGAAAGGCCCCGTTCCAGCGTGGCGGCCACGGAGACTTCCGTCTTCTGCACCTGCCAGCCGTGGTAGGCGGTGCCGTTATACATCAGAATCAGGGCGATATTGCGCAAGGCTTCCGCCTCCTTTTGGGGTCACAGCCCCAGGATTTTCAGAGTGATCACCGCCGCAGGCAGCAGGGCGCACAGGGTGAGCACCACCCAGTCCACGGCGCGGCAGCGCAGCACGTGGAGGGCCGTGCGGCCCTGTCCGCCGTGGTAGCAGCGGCACTCCATGGCGGTGGCCAGCTCGTCGGCCCGGCGGAAGGCGCTGATGAACAGCGGCACCAGAATGGGTACCAAAGCCTTGGCCCGGCGCAGCAGGGAGCCGCTTTCAAAGTCGGCGCCACGGGCCTTCTGGGCGGAGATGATCTTGTCCGTCTCCTCGATGAGGGTGGGGATGAACCGCAGGGCGATGGACATCATCATAGCCAGCTCGTGGACGGGGAAGCCCAGTTTTTTCAGGGGCCGCAGCAGGCTCTCCAGGGCGTCGGTGAGGCTGATGGGGCTGGTGGTGTAGGTCAGGAGAAAGGTGCCGGTGATCAGCATGACGATGC
>JAFSMA010000003.1 GCA_017448145.1 Oscillospiraceae bacterium
CCCAGCTCAAGCGCGAGGGCGACAAGTACTTCGTGGAAGTGGGCGGCATCAAGGTGGAGCTGGCTGCCGAGAAGGAAGCACGGCTGCTGAAGAATAACGTCCAGTCCCAGCCCATCACCCTGGGCGTCCGTCCCGAGCACACCGACGTGGCGGACAGCGGCATCACCGCCAAGGTGGAAGTGGCCGAGATGATGGGCTCCTCCGTCCACCTGCACGTCAACGCCGACGGCCGCGACGTCATCATCATCGTGCCCACCATCGACATGAAGGGCAATTACAACCTGGGCGACACCGTTCACTTCACCTTCGGCGGCAACGTGGCCCACGTGTTCTCCAAGGAGACCGAGAAGAACCTGGAGTTCTGATTCGTCTCACATAATCACATAGAAACAGCGCCGGGAAATCGCAAAATAGCGATTTCCCGGCGCGTTCCGTATGTCAACAGGGGAGAGGCTTTACAGATAGCGGTCCATCTGCTCCCAGAAAGCCTCATAGGCGTGCTGGGCGCGATCCTGGTTTTCCTGCATGGCCTGTCCAATTCTCTTTTCGGCATTCTGCCGGGTGCGCTCGATGGCATTCTCGGCACTTTGCTTCGTCCGCTCGATGGCATTCTCGGCATTTTGCTTTGTGCGTTCGATGGTTTGCTCAATGGTCTGGCGGGTCTGCTCCAGCACCTGCCCGGCGCCCTCCTGCAGCTTTTCACCCAGGCTGCCCGCCCGCTGTAGGGCGTTCATCCACTCTCCGGCCCGGGCGTATACTTCATCGGGCAGTTTGTCGTGGCTGTCGTAGGCACCGGATTGATAGCGGTCGATGACTACCTGGTAGCGGGCAAAGGCGTTGGCTACGCTGTCCTGCCAGGAGAGATAGAGCTGGGCCATGGCGTTCTCGCCCACGGTGTGCATGGCGTCCGGCCGCTGCACCAGCGCTTCCAGCCTGGCGCAGAGGGAATCGGCATTTTCCTCAATCAGGAAGCCGTTTTCGTCCTCGGTCACGTCCTCGGCGGCGCAGCTGCCCCGCACCAGCACACTGGCCAGACCGCAGGCGGCGGCCTCCCGTACCACCAGTCCGTTGGTATCGAAGGTGGAAGGGAAGAGGAACAGATCGCCCCGGCAGTACCAGGCCCGGATCACGTCCCGGTCATAGATGGCACCGGTGAAGAAGCAGCGGTCATTCAAACCCTGTTGGGCGGCATAGTCTCGAATTTCCTGCTCGTCGGTGCCCTTGCCGATAAACACCATGCGGAAATCCACGCCCTTTTCCCGCAGCGCCGCCAGGGCGTCCAGGATGATGCGGATGCCCTTGTACCAAATCATGCGGCCTACGAACAGAAACACAGGTACGCCTGCCGGCAGGTCATAGTCCGCGGTGGCAGCGGCAATAGCCTCCTCGCTGACGCGGCCCCGGGGCACGTCCACGCCGTTGGGCATCACCAGATAGTCGCCGGTGTAGCCCAGAGACCGGAGGTTTTCGCCGGCGCCCCGGCTCACCACCCACACCTCATCGCAGGCGGCAATATTTTGCACCAGGGCCTTGATGGCGCCCTCCTGGAGCAGCTTGCTGCGTACCGCCTTGGCGATGTCGATATCAAACTTGGTGTGATAGGTGAACACCACCGGCGCGTTGGCGATATGCCGCACCGACCGGGCCAGGATGGTGGAGGCCACGGGGCAGTGGGTGTGGAGCAGATCCACGGGATTTTCCTGCAAATACCGGGCAATCTCCGGGGAGAAGGGGGTGCCCGCCATGTAGCCCACCTGCTTGCGCAGGTCAATGCTGGGATAGCGCACCACCGGGAAGGCGAAGCCGCTGTCGTCGGCCTCAGGGTGGGCGGGGGTCATCACCACCGCCTGGCCGTGGCGGGCCTGGATGTGGGTGGCATAGTTCACCACCGCGTTGGCTACGCCGTCAATAATAGGGGGAAAAGAATCATTGAGAAGGCAGATACGCTCTGACATCATCAAACGCTCCTTTATCTGTCAAGTGTAGGCGCGAAAGGCGCCGCAGATAGTATACCACAGTAAAAATGGGATTACCATAGTAAAAATAGACACCGAGGGCAGCGGCAGCTTCGGGAAAATGGGCAGCTTGAATCGCAGCGGCCAAGGCGACAACACCGAGGCACAGGACAAAACGGGATAACCCAAAGCCCCGTCATTCCGACGGGGCTTTATGATACAGGGGGTACAGGAAAATTATCTGTTAAAGTCCTCCTTCATCCTTCGGAACAAATCCTCGTCGGAGAAGATGCGGGCGCAGTGGTAGGCGATGATTTTTGCACCGGTTTGCAGGGACTGATAGGCCCGGTCGGTGGTCATATAGGCGGCGAACTCCCGCTGGTGGATGGCGATTTCGTGGGGCACTGTCTCCAGACAGGGGTGGAAGGTGGGGCACGCCAGACTGACGTTGCCTGCGTCGGTGGAGCCGAAGCGGTTGGTGGGGGCGTCCAGGGAAAGACCCAGCTCTTCGTAGATTTCCCGCAGCACAGCGGCACCGGTGGGATTCTTTTTCAGCGGCAAATAGGGGGGCTCAAAATATTCCTTGTCCCAGGTACACTGGGTGGCAATGGCGGCGCCCCGGGCACAGTCGTCCACCCGGCGGAGAAGGTCGGTCTGGGTGTCGTTGTCCATGGAGCGGACGTATACCGCCGCCGAGACCTCGTCCGGCACGATATTGGCCGCCGCGCCGCTGTTGCGGAAGATGCCGTGGATACGGCACTCCGGCGTAATATGCTGGCGCATCATATCCAGCGCGTGGAAGAAAAGCTGCCCCGCGTTAAAGGCGTTGCGCCCCTCCCATGGGGCGGCAGCGGCGTGGGCGGCCTTGCCGTGGAAGTGGTACAGCAGCGGCGTGATGGCCTGCACGTCCGGCTCCACCAGGTTGTAGTTGTTCAGATGCACCATGATGGCCATGTCGTAGTCGTTGAACAATCCGCCGTCGGCCATGGCCACCTTGGCCCCCTCCGTCTCCTCACCGGGGGTGCCGATAATGTGGATGTCCGCGTCCAGCTCCTTTTGCAGGTCCACCAGACTCAGCCCCGCCAGCAGGCTGATGCAGCAGCTCAGGCAGTGGCCGCAGGCGTGGCCTACGTCGGGCAGGGCATCGTATTCCGTCAAAATGGCGATTTTCCGCCGGTGGGGCGCGGCGCCGGGCCGGGCGGCGAAAAAGGCGGTGGGAATACCGTAGAAGGGATATTCCACGGTAAAGCCCTTGCTCCGCAGGAAGTCCACCACCCGTGCGGAGGTCTCAAACTCCCGGCAGGACACCTCGTGCTTGTCAAAGATCCAGCCGTTCAGGGCGAACAGCGCATCCCTCTCCCGGGCGATCACGTGGTCGATATGGGCCTTCATCTGTTCATAGGTCTGCATAAGTCTCCTCCTTTCGCCCGGTCAGGGCAGGTCGTACCGCTTTCCGGCGCTGGCCATGATGCAGCGCGCGCCGAACCTGGCTTTTATCTGGTAGATGGCTTCCAGGCCGGTGCAGTGGACAGGTATGATCAGCTTGGGGTCCTCCGCCGCCAGCAGGTCGATGACCTTGCTGCGCATGGCAGGTGTGGCAAAGGCCAGGTGCATCCCGGCAATCACGCCGGCCAGCGGCTCGCCGGGGAACAGCGTCCTGCAGTAGCGGACGGCGGCGGGCACGCCCTTGTGGCTGCAGCCGGAGAAGAGATACACCCCCTCGCCGGTGCGGATGGCCAAAAACTGCTCGTGCCGCAGCGTGTCCGGCGCCAGGGACCCATCGGGCATGGCAAGATAAAAGTCCTCCACCGGCTTGTATTCCGGCGCGTCCGGAATGGTGCCCGATATCACCATGTCTCCGTCCAGCCACACCGCTCCGTCCGTCAGCACCAGCCGGGGGGCCAGGGCCGCCTTTTCCTCCTCCGTCCACAGTATGCCGCAGTTGTAGTCGTCTATCACGCCGTCGGTTGTGCCGTAAATGGTGTGAAAGGCGTCCTTGTGTATGTAGACGGGGGCATGGTCGTTGATGCGGCAGAAGGCGGGGATGCCGTTGGTGTGGTCGAAATGGGCGTGGCTCACCACGCACAGGTCCACCTCCGCCAGATCGACGCCCCGGGCCAGGGCGTTGCGGGCGAAAAGATCCGACGCCCCGGCGTCAAACAGGATCTTCCGCTCCGGTGTCTCAATCAGCATGGACAGGCCGAATTCCGCCCCGCATACGCCGATTTCCGTCTTGTTTTCAGAAAGAAAGGTCAGTTTCATCGTTTCCTCCCTCCCGGCACAAAGGGCCGCTTTTATGTACTTTTATTGTACACAAAACCGCGGTGCATCGTCAACCGCCCTTTGGATAGGGCAGCGCCGTGAAAATCACAATAGCAATATAGTCAGCAAATTGTTTCATTGCCATGGCGGGGAAGCGGATGGTACTATATCATTAAATAGCTACGCGAAAAATCAACGTATAAAGGAGAGATCATCCATGAAGCTGGTAGTAGTGGGCGGTGTGGCCGGCGGCGCCTCTGTGGCGGCCCGGGTGCGCAGACTGGACGAGGCGGCGGAGATCCGCGTGTTCGAGCGGGGAGGGGACGTGTCCTACTCCAACTGCTCGCTGCCCTATTATCTGGGCGGCGTGGTGGCCTCTGCCGACGACCTGGTGATGATGACGCCCCGTGCCTTCAAGGCTCGGCACAACATCGACGTGCAGGTACACAGGGAGGTCGTTGCCATTGACCGCACCGCCAAGACTGTCACCGTGCGCAACACCCAGACAGGAGAAACCTTCACCGAGAGCTACGACAAGCTGGTGCTGGCCCCCGGCGCGTCTCCCATCATGCCCGGCTCCATCCAGGGCATCCACCGTGACAACGTGTTCTCCGTCCGCAACGTCCAGGACGTGGTGCGCATCAAATCCTGTCTGGACGCGGGCGTAAAGGACGTGGTGGTGGTAGGCGGCGGCTTCATCGGCGTGGAGTGCGCTGAGAATCTGAAGCAGGCTGGGAAAAACGTCACCATCGTGGAGGGCTTGGGCCAAATCATGGCCCCCTTTGACTACGACATGGTGCAGTATCTCCACAAGGAGCTTTATGATAACGGCGTTACCCTGTGCCTGAACAGCACCCTTACCGCTGTGGAGGACGGCCACATTGTGGCCAAGCGGGATGACAAGGCGTTTACCTTGCCGGCGGACGCGGTGATCATGGCCATCGGTGTGGCCCCGGAGACGGGTCTTGCCCGGGACGCCGGGCTGGCAATCGGCATCACCCGGGGCATCAAGGTCAACGCCCACATGCAGACCACCGACCCGGATATTTACGCCGTTGGCGACGTGGTGGAGACCGTCAACGCCCTCACCGGCCAGCCGGGCCGTCTGGCCCTGGCGGGCCCCGCCCAACAGCAGGCCCGGGTGGCAGCCAACCATATCTGCGGTATCGACGACGCCTACAAGGGCTTCATCGGCTCGTCCTGCGTCCGTGTGTTCGGCCTCAACGCCGCCTCCACCGGCCTCAACGAGCGCAGCGCCAAGGCCGCGGGCATCGACTTCGACTTTGTCAATGTCTATCCCGGCGACAAGGTGGGCATCATGCCTGATGCCCACTACATGGCCTTCAAGCTGCTCTACACCGTGCCCCAGGGTAAGCTCATCGGCGCCCAGGCCATCGGCAGGGGCGATGTCACCAAACGGGTGGACGCGGTGGCGGCCATGATCTCACTGGGTGGCACGCTGGAGGATCTGGCGTCCTTTGAGCACTGCTACGCCCCGCTGTTCTCCACCGCCAAGGATGTGGTGAATATGGCGGCGCTGGTGGGCCTCAATGTGCTCCACGGCGCTGTGAAGCAGGTGCATTTGAGTGACATCCGCCCCCTGGTGGAGAGCGGCGCCTATATCGTGGACGTGCGGGAGGAGGGCGAGTTCGCCGCCGGTCATATCAAGGGCGCCCACAACGTGCCCTTGTCCCAGCTTCATCAGCGGCTGGCGGAGATTCCCAAAGACCGCCCCGTCTACCTCCACTGCCGCACCAGCCAGCGCTCTTACTACGCCTACCGCACCTTGACCCTCAACGGCTACGACAACGTCACCAATTTGAGCGGTTCCTTCCTGGGGTTGTGCCTGGAGGAGTATTTCAACGATGTCACCACAGGCCGGGAGCCCATTGTCACCGCCTACAATTTCCGGTAATTCATTCCCTCATGATCAAAAAAATGTGCAGCCGCAAGGCTGCACATTTTTGCCATAATAACATGAAAATTGACTGATCTTCCGGGAAAATCCTCATGACTCTCCGCCGCACGGCGCGATGATCGCCAGCTGTATCCCCGGCCCCTTCAGGGAGAAATTCACGTTCAGCCCCGCCCGGGCGATTTCCAGATACGTCTCCAGCTCCGGCGAGCCGCCCAGCAGCTTGGCCGCCCCCAGGCTGTCCACCGCGTCCAGGCGGAAGTCCAGGGCGGACAGGTGAGCGAATACGTTGTTCTCCCGGCGCATGCTGTATTTCATCACCGCGTAAGTGCCGCTGCTCAGATTCAGACTGACGCCCAGGTTCATCTCATCCCGGTAGTCGTTGATGATGTGCTTCACGTCCATCAGGTCCACGTCCCGCAGGCAGGCAGAGCGGAGGGCTTCATTGCTGTTGCACACGAAAATGGCGAAGGCGTCGCCGCCGCTGCGGGGGATGCGGACCACGCAGTATTGCCCGCCCCGGGCGATCATATCCCCGCGGATGGCGGAGATGGCACAATAGGCGTAGAAGGAAGGCTTTCGACAGCCCCGGGCGGTGAGGGGAGAGGACTGCCCCTGCAGCAGCTCGCTGCTGTCGGTGTCCCGCAGATAGAGCTCCCCCGGTATCTCCTTGTGGTCCATCATCC
>JAFSMA010000029.1 GCA_017448145.1 Oscillospiraceae bacterium
ATGGCGTCCTTCAAAAGGGCGGTCATGGCCCCCTCCGCCTTCAAATCATGGGCGGTAACAGGCCTTCCCTCATAGGTGTAGCCCACGATGATCCGCCCCAGCCGGGCCTTTAAATCCATTAAATCACTGGCCAGACACAGCACCGCCATCACCTCGCTGGCCACGGTGATGTCAAAGCCGTCCTCCCGGGGCACGCCCTGCATCCTACCGCCCAGCCCGTCCACGATGTGGCGCAGCTGCCGGTCGTTCATGTCCACGGCCCGCTTCCAGGTGATGGCCTTGGGGTCAATGCCCAGGGCGTTGCCCTGCTGGATGTGGTTGTCCAGCATGGCCGCCAAAAGATTGTTGGCCGCGCCGATGGCGTGAAAATCTCCGGTAAAGTGGAGGTTGATGTCCTCCATGGGCACCACCTGGGCATAGCCGCCGCCGGCCGCGCCGCCCTTGATGCCGAACACCGGCCCCAACGACGGCTCCCGCAGCGCCGCTACGGCGTTTTTGCCCATGCGCCGCAGGGCATCCGTCAGCCCCACGCTGGTGGTGGTCTTGCCCTCACCGGCGGGGGTGGGCGTGATGGCCGTCACCAAAATCAGCTTGCCGTCCCTGGGCAGCGCCTGCACAGCCCGGGGGTCGATTTTGGCCTTGTAGCGCCCGTATTGCTCCACTGCTTCGTCGGGAATATGCAGCTCCGCCGCCACGTCGCAGATGGGCCGCATGGCAGCCGCCTGGGCGATTTCAATGTCGGTCAAGTATGCCATCCTCGTCTCCTCCTCCCGGCGTCGTGTCGCCATTGGCACGTGCCGTCTTTTTATTTTATATAGTATACCGCGTCCCAATCCATAAGTAAATAAAGATACGTCATTTTTTGTGCCGGTTTTCCACGAAATTTCCTCTGCTTGTGGCGATATATGGCGCCCAAACCCATTGCATCCCACCATCTGTTGTGGTACAGTAGGGAGGAAAACAAGAGGGGCGGCCATCGCCCCAACCATAAAGGAGGAATACCCCATGCCCTGTACCACTGTTCTGGTGGGTAAATCCGCCAGCAATGACCGCTCCACCATGATCGCCCGCACCGACGACGGCTCCTTCGACGTGAAGAAGCTGGTGGTGGTCCATCCCAAGGACCAGAAGCGGAAGTATAAAAGCGTCATCTCCCACGTGGAAATCGACCTGCCCGACAATCCCATGCGCTACACCGCCTGCCCCAGCGTAGACCCCAAGCAGGGCATCTGGGCGGCCACCGGCATCAACGCCGCCGGCGTGGGCATGACCGCCACCGAGACCATCACCTCCAACCCCCGGGTTCTCTCCGCCGACCCCCTCGTTACCTTAAAGCCTGCCAAAAAGCGGGGCGAAAAGGAGATTCCCGGCGGCATCGGGGAGGAGGACATGGTGGTGCTGGTGCTGCCCTATATTCACTCCGCCCGTGAGGGCGTGGAGCGCCTTGCTGCCCTGCTGGAGCGGTACGGCACCTACGAGTCCAATGGCATCGCCTTCAACGATGAAAACGAGGTCTGGTGGCTGGAGACCATCGGCGGCCACCACTGGATGGCCCGCCGTGTGCCGGATGAGGCGGTGGTCATCGCGCCCAACCAGTTCGCTATGGACGGCTTCGACTTCGACGACGCCTTCGGCGCCAAGCGGGCCCATCTCTGCTCCGCCGATTTGCGGGAGTTCATCGCCGATAATGATCTGAATTGCAACCAGAATGGCAAGTGCAACCCCCGCGACATCTTCGGCTCCCACCGGGATTCCGACCATATCTATAACACGCCTCGTGCCTGGTTCATGGGCCGCTTTCTCACGCCCTATTCCCACCGCTGGGACGGCCCCAATGCCGAGTTCACCCCCGAGAGCGACAATATCCCCTGGGCCCTAGTGCCGGACCGCAAGGTGGCGGTGGAGGACGTGAAATATCTGGTCTCCGGCCACTACCAGGGCACCGAGTATAACCCCTATTCCTCCCATGACACCGGCAAGCGCGGCATGTATCGCTCCATCGGCATCAACCGCACCGGTGTTACCTCCATCTGCCAGATTCGTGACAATATGCCTGCGGAGATCCGTGGCGTGGAGTGGATTACCTTCTGCTCCACCGCTTTCAATCCCGCCCTGCCCGTCTATACCTGCGTAGACAGTTTCCCGGCCTACCTGAGCCGCGTCACCCTGGACGCCTCCACCGAGAACCTCTATTGGAACGCCCGGATGATCGCCGCCCTGGCGGATCATAACTACGCCACCTCCATCCAGAATATCGAGCGGTATCAGAATGCCGTAGCCACGGAGGGCCGCCGCATCCTGCGGGAGTACGACGCAAAAATGCTGACAAGCGGCGACTATTCCCTGGCCGCCAAGGCCAATGAGGAGCTGTGCGCCATGGCAAAGGAAAAGACCACCGACACCCTCAATAAGGTACTCCAGGACGCCAGCGTCCACATGAAAAACGGCTATAACCGGGCGGATAACTGACACGCTACTCTTACGAAAGGCGATTTGAACCGTATGATTCGCAATATCCTGTTCGATATGGGCGGTGTGCTGCTGCGCTTCGAGCCCCAGACCTTCATTGCCCGCCTGGGCGTCACCGGGGAGGACGCGGCAGAGCTGGAGCGCCAGGTGTTCCACACGGTGGAATGGGTGCAGATGGATAAGGGCACCCTCACCGAGGAGGAGGCGGTGGCCTCCATGTGCCGCCGCCTGCCCCCGCGCCTCCACGGCGCCGCCTCGGAGCTGGTGCACCACTGGGATGAGCCTCGGCTCCCTATGCCCGGCGCCACAGAGCTGGTCCGGGAGCTGTCCGACAAGGGCTACCCCCTGTATCTCCTCTCCAACGCCGCCTTGCGCCACCACGTCTACTGGCCCAAGCTGCCCATGGCCCCATACTTTGGCGATCGGCTTATGGTGTCGGCGGACTGGCATCTCTTAAAGCCCGACCCCGCCTTTTTCCAAAAGGCCCTTACCATGTTTGACCTCAAGCCGGAGGAGTGTCTTTTCATTGACGACTCCACTCCCAACGTTCTCTCCGCTATGGAGCAGGGGATAGCGGGCGTGGTGTTCCATGGCGATATGGCCATCTTGCGCCGGGACTTGCAGGAAAGGGGCGTCCTGTGATGGAGATACGCCGTTACCGTGGCAGGGGAGTGCCCTCGCCCCGCCTTTCCCCCACACTGTTGGCCTCGCTGCTGGTGCTGGCCATCATGGCGGCCATCTTCTGGTTTTCCGCCCAGCCCGCCACGGAGTCCGCCGATTTAAGCGCCTCCTTTGCCCGGCGCCTGTTCCTCTTTTTTCGCCCCGCGCTGGCGGTATACAATGACGAGCAGTGGCAAGCGTTATTACTTGCCACCGGGCTTTATATCAGGAAAGCGGCCCATTTCACCGAGTTCTTCGCCCTGGGCGTGTCCCTGCGTCTGTGGTTTGCCGCCCTGGGCAAGCCCCGCCGGGCCCTGCTGCCCGCCTGGCTCCTTGCTACCCTTTACGCCGCCACCGACGAACTGCACCAGATGTTCGTAGACGGCCGGGGCCCGGCGCTGCTGGATGTGGGTATTGACAGCCTGGGCGCCCTCTGCGGCGCCGCCCTGGTGGCCTTATGCATCGTCCATCGCCGCAAAAGATAACAAAACACCCGCCGCAGTCGACCATTCGACCCCGGCGGGCGTTCTATTGTCACGTCACGCGCCCAGCAGCACCACCGCAGCCGTCAGCACCGCCAGGAACACCACATTGACGAGGGTAAACACCGCCAGATACCGCCCCGTCCGGGCCCCCTCCGCCTTACCGTACAGCTTCAGGCTGATAAGGCTGGCAAGGCTGGCAATAGGCGTGCCCAGTCCGCCCACATTGACCCCCAGCACCAATGGCCGCACCTTGTCCGTAAAGCCGGACAGCAGCAGCGCCGCCGGCACGTTGCTGATGACCTGGCTGCTGAGCAGCGCCACGGGGTATTCATGGCCCGTCATCAGCCGCCGCAGCGTCGCAGCCACCGCCTCGATCCGCCCTAAATTCCCGGAGAAGATGAAAAACGCGCAGAAGGTGAGCAGCAGCATAAAGTCGGCCTGGCGCAGCGCCTTCCGGTCAAAGACAGCCAGCACCGCCGCCACGATGGCCAGCATCCCCCACCAGGGCAGCACGTGTACCACCACCAGCAGACACACGATGAACAAAGCGCCGTTGATCCACAGCTTCCGCCTGTCCATCTCCGGCACGTCCCCCAGCGCCAACACAGGCTTTTCCCGGCTGACAGGCAGACACGCCGCCGCCAGCAGCACCAGAGAAAGCCCCCAGACAGGCGCCGTGATGGCGAAGAAATCGCCAAACGCCATGTCGTACCGGGAGTAGAGATACAGGTTTTGGGGGTTGCCCACCGGCGTCAGCATACTGCCCAGGTTGGCGGCTACCGTCTGCAACACCACGACATATATTAAGTCCTGCTGGCGTCTGCACAGCGTCAGCACCGCTACCGCAAAGGGTACAAAGGTCAGCAGCGCCACGTCGTTGGTAATCAGCATGGCGCTGACGAAGCACAGCCCCACCAGCACCATGGTCAGCCCCCGCACCGTTCCGGCCCTGCCGCATAAGGCGTGTGCCATGCGGTCAAAGAGCCCCGCTTGCCGCAGCCCCGCCACCACCACCATCAGGCAGTACAGCAGCGCCAGCGTCCTGAGGTCAAAGTAGCTCCAATAGGCCCCGTCAGGCGGCACAAAGCAGCAGCTTACCACCGCGCACGCAGTAGCCGCCACCAGCACCGGCTCCCGTTTTATGAACGAAACTATGTATTTCATGGAATCATCGCCCCTTTTGTCGTTTCCCCAGTATACGCCCAACCGCCGCCTCTTGCAACCGGCAAAGCCGCAAAAAGCGCCGCCCCGAAGCTCTCGGAGCGGCGCACATTGACAATGAATCACTTCGCCTTGCGATGCAGCTTGAAGATCAGCAGTATCAGCACAGCCGCGTATGCCGCCGCCAGCGCCATGGTCACCAGGCACATCATATCTGACCGTGGCGCCATGCCCACCAGCACCAGCACCGGCGCACCCAGAATGATGCCGAAGCTGCTGCCGGTCACCAGGTTGTTGGCCGCCGGGGTGGACAGGTTGGGGTCGATCTCCCGCAGCAGCAGCACGCCGGAGCTGATGGTGCCCGTCAGCATACCGAACATGCTCAGCAGCCCCTCATAGTAATAATCTGCATAGACCTTTTTGCATACGATGCCCAGATGCACCCAGGTCATCACACCGCCGCAGACAGCCATCAGCACAAACGGCACCCACAGCCCCCGGATGTCCTCCAGGTTGATGGAAGCGATGCCTGCCACGATCATAATGTCGAAGAAGAACCCGGAAATGCGGTTCAAAAGGTAATTGTTCTGGTATTGCCGCTGCAAAAGTCCCGCCTTTTTGCCCTTTTCCAGCAAAGCCCGCAGGGCGATGGCCAGCGCCGAGCCGATGATGAAGTTAAAGCCCCAGATCAGCGTGTTCACCGTGCCCGCCAGGCCGGGAGCCACCGCCGCCAGCCCTCCGGTAATGCCCCGGGATACCAGATACGTCACCAGATACAGTGCCATGATCAGCGCGATCTGGATAGACAGCTTGTCAATGGAGTCGGATACGGGGATCTCATCCCGGCTCTGGAAAAAGTCCACCGTAGGCGCGTCCTCCCGCTGCGCGTCGGCGCGAATCCGCCCCTTGGCTCGCAGCACATTGAGAATGATCACGCCCACCACGCAGGCCACCAGATAGCCCGCCGCGGCAATGGCCAGGCCGAAGCTGCGTCCGCCGGCGAAGCCCAGGGCCTCATAGCTGGAGCCCACGTTGTTGGCCTGTCCGGGCCCCTGGCCGTAGCCCATAGGCAGCAGCAACCCCGCCGCCTTGAAAAGCCCCGGCATCACCGTGTACCCCAGCGCCAGCGTAATGATCAGCCCTGTCACGCCCTGCACCAGGTAGGTGCTTACGATGACCGCGCCGGATTTCAGCCCCGTAAAGTCGCTCTTGCCGCCCGCCTTCTCCGGCGGCACCCGCAGGCTCATGGCGATAAAGCCCAGCGCAATGCCGTGGTACACCAGAATTTCCATGATCTGTCCGTCCAGCGGCGCGATGCCCAGGTATTTGGCTGCCAGCAGCAAGAAGCCCGCCAGCACCGCAATGGGCATCAGGCTCTTGCGGATAAAGGGCACCTTCTGCCGCAGCAGATTGGCCAGCAAAATAGCCCCGGCAATCAGCCCCAGCTGAATGATGATGTTCCAAAGGGAAAGGTTGGCCGCAGAGTAATCCATGTCTATTTCTCCTCCCAAATCTCCAGATATTTCCGTAAATTGGCCCCGTTTTCGGCCCGTAATTCATAATAATCCGCCCCGGCGGAGAACAGCAGCAGGTGGGTGCGCACCATGGCCTGCTGGCTGATGTCGGATAAGGGAAAGCGATACTCCCCGATGGAGAACTCGCGCTCAAACTGTCGCAGCGTTCCCCGACAAAGCTTCCGGTTCCGATGCCCGGTTTCCACCCTGGTCAGCGTGATGTCCTCATCGGAGAATAGCACCTCTCCGTGGGGGAAATCCCGGTCATGCAGCGCCTTTTTCTGCCATTCGTCCC
Source organism: Oscillospiraceae bacterium (assembly GCA_017448145.1). Lineage (GTDB taxonomy): Bacteria > Bacillota > Clostridia > Oscillospirales > Oscillospiraceae > Vescimonas. The sequence continues at coordinate 6,585 of JAFSMA010000029.1, forward strand.
ACTGCGAGAGCGTCTCAAAGGGCTCGGCAGGGGAGAGGAACGGCGTATATTGCGCCTTCCACCCGCATCGGCAGGAAACGGTGTCGCCTTTCGCTGTCAGCGTGCCCACGCCCCGGCACCCGGGACACAGGTAAAACGCCTTTTCCAGTCCTTCGGCAGGGGCCTTGCCCCGGTACGCCACAGGCGCTTCCCGCTGCCGCTGCCAGGCGTCCTCCCGGATGTCCCGGCTGATGGCCTCGTTGATGTCCCTGGCGCTCATCCCGGCCAGCACTTCAGGGGGATACACGCCCACGGTGGCAATATGCACCCTGCCCCGCCGCACCTTCTGGGCCCACCGTGGCAGGCTGAGATAGCCGCCCTCGATCCGCATGGTCACCAGCGTGGCCCCGCAGCTTTTTGCCAGCTTGCCCGTGGCGGGGAAAATGGGGTTGTTCACCCCGGCCCAGCAGCCCTCGCCCTCGGCGAAAAGGCACACCGAGTGCCCCTGGCGCAGGTGCTTGAGGCAGGCCTTTACTGTGTCCAGCCCCACCGTGCCCTTGCGCCGGGCGATGGGGGCCACCAGCCAGTGCAGCAGCTTCGACACCCAGCCCAGCCGGAAAATATGTTCGCTGGCCACGAAGTAGATCTGCCGCCCGTCCAACGCAGAGGCGATCAGCAAAGGATCCCAGGCGGTGACGTGGTTGGCGATCAGCAGCATGGGTCCGTCCACCCGTGTGGTGTCCCAATCCAGGGCGAATTTCCGCCGCACAAAGCGGCTGACCACCGGGTACAGCAGTTTCCAAATCCGCAAATGCCGCCGGTACTCCTCCATGCCGCCTCACCTCCCATTCTAATATAATAGTATCACACCGGGAAAATTCTGGCAAGCCCATTTGTGCTATGCCCCAAAATGTATTGCGTAAATGGCGCTGCCGTGATACCATGCAGGGGAAATCCCGGAAAGGGGAGATACATATATGGTGTCTATCTACGGTACACTGGGCCCCGCCTGCGCCCACAGCGCTACCTTGGCGGAAATGCTGCGCCAGGGCATGACGGGCGTGCGGCTGAACCTGTCCCACGGCAGCTTAATGGAGAGTGCGTCCGCCATTGAAGCCCTCCGCCAGGCGGAGCGCATCACCGGCAAAAAGACAGATTTGCTCATTGATATGCAGGGCCCGGAACTGCGCCTTGGCGGGCTGCCAGCCCCCGTGACTTTGCCGCAGGGAGCCGAAATCGATCTGGCGGCGCTGCCCCTGCCCCAGGCGGTTTGCGCCGCACTGGCCCCCGACCGGGAACTGCTGTTGGACGACGGCAAGCTCCTGCTTCGCTGCATAGACGCCGCCCGCGCCATTGTCATCCGGGGCGGCACCCTGGAGAGCCGCAAAAGCGTAGCCGTCCCAGGCCTACCTGTGAAGCTGCCGCCTCTCACCGATTTGGACCGCGAGAATCTTCGCCACGCCGCCGCCATGGGCGTTACCGGCGTCATGCAGCCCTTTGTCCGCAGCGGTGATGACTTGTGGCAAGTCCGCGCCGCCATGGCGGAGGCGGGCTGCCCCCATCTGCGCCTCTTTGCCAAAATCGAGGACGCCGCCGGCATCGCCACGCTGCCCCAGCTGCTGCCCGCCGCCGATGAAATCGTTATCGCCAGGGGCGATCTGGGCAACGCCATGCCCCTGTGGCAGCTTCCCGCGGCCCAGAAGCACATCGCCGCCGCCTGCCGCGCCGCCAATAAACCCTTTATGGTGGTCACCCAGATGCTCCAATCCATGACCCACAGCCCTGTGCCCACCCGTGCCGAAGTCAGCGACGTGTTCAATGCCGTGCTGGACGGCGCCGCCTCCGTCATGGTCACCGGCGAGACGGCGGTAGGGGAGTACCCCGCCCAGGTCATCCGCTACCTGGCCGCCACCGCAGCCGTGGCGTCCCACTATCTGTCCCATTTGTAACGGCGCAAAATCGCCTGCATATTTTTTGCGAAATCCCGCCACCCCCCATTGACATTTCCGTAATCCGGTAGTAATATGAATATATGAACATACATTCATATTTGCAAGGAGGAGGTCACCATGAAAGAGAGCTATAAAATTGACGTGGACTGCGCCAACTGCGCCAATAAGATGGAGGAGGCCGCTAAAAAGACCCCCGGCGTCAAGGATTGCACCGTCAGCTTCATGACCTTGAAGATGAAGGTGGAGTTTGAAGACGGCGTTGACCCCGCCCAGGTGATGGCCGCCGTCCGGGACAACTGTAAAAAGGTGGAGTCCGACTGCGAGGTATTTCTGTAAGATTCATCCCGGCTCCATCGCGTGAGGGGCCGGAGGAGGCAATACTATGACCCAAAAACAGAAAAAGCTGCTGTGGCGTATCCTGGCGGCAGCCGTCTTGTTCGTTCCGCTGTACTTGATTTCCGAGGGCATCGTCCATTGGGCCGTACCCCGTTGGGCGCTGCTGTTGCTGTTCCTGGTGCCCTATCTGCTGGTGGGGTACGATATTCTCCGCAAGGCATTCCTGGGCATCCGAAACGGCAGCGTGTTTGACGAAAACTTTCTTATGACCGTGGCCACCATCGGGGCCATCGCCCTGGGGGAGTACGGCGAGGGCGTGGCGGTAATGCTGCTCTATCAGGTGGGCGAGCTGTTCCAGAGCTACGCCGTAGGCAAGAGCCGCCGCAATATCTCCGCCCTCATGGACATCCGCCCCGACTATGCCAATATTGAGGAAGACGGTGAGTTGACCAGAGTAGACCCCGACGATGTGGCGGTGGGCACCGTCATCGTGGTGCAGCCCGGTGAAAAGGTGCCTATCGACGGCGTGGTGGAGGAGGGTACCTCCTCTTTGGACACCGCCGCCCTCACCGGCGAGAGCCTGCCCGTCACCGTGGGCCCCGGTCGGGAGGTGCTCAGCGGCAGCATCAACCTCTCGGGTCTTCTCCATATCCGCACCACCCGGGAATTTGACGAGTCCACCGCCTCCCGCATTTTAGAGCTGGTGGAGAACGCCGCCTCCCGCAAGGCGGTGTCGGAGAATTTCATCTCCCGCTTTGCCCATTACTATACCCCCATCGTCTGCTATGCCGCTCTGGCGCTGGCGGTGCTGCCGCCCCTGTTCTGTACCCTCACCGGCGTTGGAATGGACAGCTACGCCACCATCGGCGCGCTGTGGGGCGACTGGGTGTTGCGGGCCTGTACCTTCCTGGTCATCAGCTGCCCCTGCGCGGTAGTCATCAGTATCCCCCTCAGCTTCTTCGCTGCGTTGGGCGGTGCAAGCAGCCAGGGCATTCTGATCAAAGGCTCCAATTTCCTGGAATCCCTCTCTCGCGTTACCGCTGTGGCCTTTGATAAAACCGGCACCATCACCAAAGGCAATTTCGCCGTGGAAACGGTGCATAACAGCCCCTGGGAGCGGCAAAAGGTGTTGGAGATCGCCGCCCACGTGGAATGCCACTCCACCCACCCCATTGCCCGCAGCATCAGGGAGGCCTATGGCGGTCATGTGGAGTTGGGCCGCGTCACCGACGTGGAGGAGATCAGCGGCCACGGCGTCGTCGCCAGGCTGGACGGTGTCACCGCCGCCGTGGGCAACGAAAAGCTGATGCAGCGTCTGGGCGTCACCTTCTCCCCCTGCCACCATGTGGGCACCGTGATCCACGTGGCCTACGACGGCACCTACGGCGGCCATATCGTCATTGCCGACCAGCTGAAGGAATCCGCCCCCCAGGCGGTGTCCCAGCTTCGCCGCAGCGGCGTCAAGCGCCTGGTGATGCTTACCGGCGACAGCGCCTCCGTGGCGGAAAAGGTGGCCGACCAGGTGGGCATCCGGGAGTACCGCGCCGGACTGCTGCCCACCGATAAGGTGGACTGCGTAGAGCAGCTCCTGGCGGAGAACGGCAGGGGAGACCGACTGGCCTTCGTTGGCGACGGCATCAACGACGCCCCTGTGCTGGCCCGGGCCGATGTGGGTATCGCCATGGGTGCCCTGGGCTCCGACGCCGCCATCGAGGCCGCCGACGTGGTGCTGATGGACGACGACCCCGTGAAGATCGCCAAGGCCATCCGCATCGGCCGCAAGTGCATGGCCATCGTCCGGGAGAACATCGTGTTCGCCTTGGGAGTCAAGCTGGCCTGCCTGCTGCTGGCCGCCTTGGGCCTTGCCAATATGTGGCTGGCCATCGTGGCGGACGTGGGTGTGATGATCCTGGCAGTGCTCAACGCCATCCGCTGCCTGTTTGTAAAGACACTGTGATATAGCCTAAAAAATAAGCGCACAGGCCATTTTCGACCTGTGCGCTTTGTACTGCTATGAGATCACATCAGCGGCGCCACTACTTTCATAATGCTGCCCCTGAGCCGGTAGCCCCGGGTGACCTCTGTCAAATTCTCCAATGTCACCTGCCGGCACTCCGGCAGCGTCATTTGAAAGTCCTTTTCAATGTCGGTGATGCAGCCGCAGCGGTAGAGATAGGTGGCACATTCAAAATGGTGATACAGGCTGCGGTAGTCCAGGTTGATGGTACCCACCACCGCCTTTTCGCCGTCGCACACAAACACCTTGCTGTGTACAAAGCCGGGGGTGTATTCATAGATCTCCACCCCCGCCTCCAGCAGGTATTTGTAGTGGGATTTGGCCAGGGCATAGGCCCCCTTCTTGTCTGGGATGCCCGGCAGAATCAGCTTTACCTCCACGCCTCGCTGGGCGGCGAATTTCAATGCCGTTTCCAACTCATTGTCCAAAATGAGATAGGGCGTAAAGATATGCACATAGCTTCTGGCCCGGTTCAGCATATCCATGTATACCATTTCCCCCACCTTGTCCTTGTCCAGGGGGCTGTCGCAGTAGGGCATCACGTAGCCGTCATGGGCGGCGGCAGGGGAGGGCAGGTATTCATCCCACCGGGGATCCTTCTCCGAAAGGTTCCACATCTGCAAAAACATCAGCGTAAAGCTGGCCACGGCGCC
>JAFSMA010000030.1 GCA_017448145.1 Oscillospiraceae bacterium
GTGAAAAAAGTGACGCGCATGTCGTCACTTTTTTCGGATTTCATGGGTTCGCGCCTGCGGGCGCGAAATCTGCGATGCTTTTTGACAATCTGAAACACCCTCTTTTCCGCAGAAAAGAGGGTGCTTTGCGCTTTTTATGGGAGATTACAGGGGGATGGCGTCGTTCATCAGATCGTCCACCACCCGCTGCCGCACCTGGGCCACGTCGATAGCGCGCACCTTCTCCCGCAGGGGCAGCACCGCCGCCGGGGCCACGGAGAACTGCTCGATGCCCAGGGCCAGGAAGGTCTCCGTCAGGTCGGTCTCCGCCGCCAGCTCGCCGCAGATGCTGCACCGGATGCCGTTGGCTCTGGCGTTTTCCGCCACCAGCTTCACCAGCCGCAGCACCGCCGGGTGGCGGGAGTTGTAGAACCGGCCCAGGTCGCTGTTCTGCCGGTCGCAGGCCAGGGTGTACTGGGTCAGGTCGTTGGTGCCCAGGCAGAAGAAGTCCGCCACCTTGGCCAGCCTGTCGCTGACCAGCGCCGCCGACGGCGTTTCGATCATCACGCCCACCGCCACGTTCTCCGCAAAGGGCACGCCCTGGGCGCGCAGTTCGTCCGTCACCTGGCGGCACAGCTTCCGCGCCTCCTTCACCTCCCACACGGAGGTCACCATGGGGAACATAATGCTCAGCGTGCCGTAGGCCGAGGCCCGGTACAGCGCCCGCAGCTGGGTGCGGAAAAGGTCGGGCCGGTTCAGGCACAGCCGCAGCCCCCGGGTGCCCAGGGCGGGGTTGGCCTCGGCGGGCAGCACCATGCTGGGCGGACACTTGTCGGCCCCCACGTCCAGCGTGCGTATCACCACTTCGCGGCCCCCCATGGCGGACAGCACCCGCTTGTAGGCGTCAAACTGCTCGTCCTCTCCGGGGATCTGGCTGCGGTGGAGGAACAATACCTCGCTGCGGAACAGGCCGATGCCCTCGCCGCCGTTTTCCAGCACCGGGTACACGTCGGCAGGGGTGCCGATGTTGCAGCAGATCTGCACCTTCTGCCCGTCGGCGGTGACGGAGGGCAGGGCCTTCAACTGCCGCAGGGCCTGCAATTTCTTCTGCTGCCGCTGCTGCCGCTTCAGCATCCGCTCCCGCATGGCCTCGTCCGGGTCCAGCACCAGTGTGCCGCTGCCGCCGTCCACAATGACCTCCCGGCCCTCGTATTCCGGCCGCAGCCTGTCGCCGATGGCCACAATGGCGGGTATGCCCATGGTGCGGGCCAGGATGGCGGTGTGGCTGGCCCCGGAGCCGCCGGTGGTGACAAAGGCCAGAATCTTCCGCTTGTCCAGTTGCATGGTCTCGCTGGGGGCCAGGTCGTCCGCCGCCAGCACCACCGGGCCGTCAAAGTCGGGCCGTGACCGCTCCACGCCGGTGAGGGCCGCCAATATCCTGTCGGACACGTCCTTCACGTCGGCGCTGCGCTCCCGGAGATAGGCGTCGTCCATGGCGGCGAACATGGCGGCGAACTGCTCTGCCACGTCCGCCACCGCCGCCTCGGCGTTCAACCGCTGGCTGTGAATCAGCTCGGAGATGGCCTGGGCGTAGTCCGGATCCCGTGCCATGATTTGGTGGATCTCAAAGAACCGGGCGGCGTCGCTGCCGGCCTCATGCCGGGCCTGCTGCTCCAGCGCCGCCAGCTCCTCCACCGCCTTGTCCCGTGCGGCGGTAAACCGCAGCCATTCCCGGTAAGGGTCGCCCCCGGTGTGGCGCTCCACCGTCTGTTCCTCCCGGTGTAAAAATTGCAGCTGGCCCACCGCGATGCCCACGCTGGCGCCTTTTCCCTGTATGGAGATCATATGGCCGACCTCTTTCCGCCCCCTTTGGGGGCATTTTTAATAAAAATATGACTTATTGTGGGAGAAATTGTTCCCGCTCGGTGACGCAGTGGGTTTTCAATTCCGCCACCAGCGCTTCCAATGCCGACAGCACGTGGGGCCGGGTGTCGCCTCCTACCAGCACGTACATGATGTCGTCCCCCACCCGAAGCTGCCCCCGGTTCATCCACCAGCGCACCAGCCCGATGCCGGGGAGCTGCCGGGCCTTCTCCGCCGCGGCCTCCGCCTTTTCCTCGTCGTAGTCGAACCACATCCCGGCCACGCCAGGGGCCTCCTGCCCCTCCCGCACGGCGGCGCGGGCCGTGGCGCGCACCACGCCGTTGTGGATAAGATACATGCCGATGCCCGCCGCTGCCGCCTCCGCCTTGGCCTGCCGCAGCCAATCGTCCGCCGACGGCGGCGTGGGCCGTGGCTCCTGGGCCGGGGCGGCGCAGTCGGCGCTGCCCTGGGAGCGCAGCATTGCGATGCCGTGGCCCAGGGCGTCCAGCACGGCGGCAAGATTCTCCCTTGCTGCCTTCTCGCTGCCGGGGAGGTTCACGATGAGGCTGCGCTTGCGCAGGGCGGCCACGCCCCGGGACAGGCACCCCCGGGGGGTGATTTTCAGGCTCTCCGAGCGCATGGCCTCGGCGATGCCGGGGCACAGCCGCTCCGCCACGGAGAGGGTGGCCTCCGGTGTGATGTCACGGGGCGAAAACCCGGTGCCCCCGGTGGTGAGTATCAAGGCCGCCTCCAACGTGTCGGCGCAGTAGGTGAGGGCGGCGGCGATCTGCGCCCCCTCGTCCGGCACCAGCGCCGTGTGCAGCACCCGATACCCGGCCCCGGCCAGCATGGCGCAAAGCGCCGGCCCGCTGGTGTCCTGCCGCAGGCCCTGATACCCCTTGTCGCTGACGGTGATCACCGCCGCCGTATAGCCGCTCATCGTTCATCCTCCCTTCGGTAGTCGCCGTGCACGCCGCCGGACTTTGCCAGCAGCCGCACGTCCGCAATCACCATGTCCCGCTGCACCGCCTTGCACATGTCGTACACCGTCAGCGCGGCGGCGGCGGCGCCGGTCAGCGCCTCCATCTCCACGCCGGTTTTGCCGTCGGTAGCCACGGTGGTTTCAATCTCCACGCTGTGTTTTTCCTCGTCCAGCCAGAGCCTTGCCTCGATTTTTTCCAATGGAATGGGGTGGCACAGGGGAATCAAGTCCGGTGTCCGCTTGGCCCCCATAATGGCAGCCAGCTGCGCCACCGTCAGCACGTCCCCCTTTTTCATGCCCCCTGCCCGAATGAGGGCAAAGGTGTCCTCGTTCACCAGCACCCGTGCCGCCGCCGTGGCGGTGCGGCGGGAGGGGGCTTTCTCCCCCACGTCCACCATCCGGGCGTTGCCCTGGGGGTCAAAATGGGTCAGTTCCATGGCGTTATCCTCCGATTTCGTTCATGGCCCGGCCTGCGCCGCTAAGGCAGCCGCAGGTCAGGTCGCCGTGGGCTTTCGGCTTGGCAGCAATGGCACGGCGCAGCTGCCGTTCCATCTCCGCCTCCGTCAGCCCCTTCAAGGGGAACTCCCCGGCGCTGTGGAGGCAGGGCTTCACCATGCCGTCGGCGGTGATTCGCAGCCGGTTGCACCGGTGGCAAAAGCTGTCGTGCACCGGGCTGATGAGGCCCACCCGGCCCGCCGCCCCCGGCAGGCGGTAGAGCCTGGCCACGCCGCCGTCGGCGGTCTCCTCCCGCAGCGCCGGCAGCGCCCGCAGCACCGCCGTCCCCGGCACGTAGCTTGCCGGGGAAAAGGCGCCGTCCACCATGGGCATCAGCTCAATGAACCGCACGTCGACCCCCAGCGTCCTGGTCAATTCCGCCAGGGCGGGTATCTCGTCGTCGTTGACGCCGCCCATTAACACGGCGTTGATTTTCACCTGGGAAAACCCGGCCCTGACGGCGCTTTCCACGCCCGCCAAAGCCTCCCGCAGCTCCCCCCGCCGGGTGATGGCGCGGTAGCGCTCGGGCCGCAGGGTGTCCAGGCTGATGTTCACCCGGCTGACCCCTGCCTGACGAAGCGCCTCCGCCAGGGGCGGCAGCAGCGTGCCGTTGGTGGTGAGGCACACCTCTTCGATGCCCTCCACCGCGGCGCACCGGCGGCATAGCTCCACGATGCCCGGCTTCACCAGCGGCTCACCGCCGGTAAGCCGCAGCTTGCGCACCCCCAGGCCCGCCGCCGCCCGCACTGCCGCCACCATCTCGTCCTGGGTCAGCATTTCGCCGTGGGCCCGCTTTTGAACGCCCTCCTCCGGCATACAGTAGCGGCACCGCAGGTTGCACAGATCCGTCACCGAGAGGCGCAGATAGGTGATTTCCCGTCCTATCGAATCCTTCATCTCAATACCTGCCAAAGGTGCAGTTGGGGTAATGGCACGCCGGGCACAGTTGGCAAAGGCCGCCGTCCCCCAGCCGCAGCAAATCCTCTTTCGTAATGGGGTCGCCTGTGAAAATCTGGGGCAGCAGCACGTCCAGCACCGTGGTAGGCAGGCTGATGGCCGCCCCCGGCACGCCCAGAATGGGCACGCCGCCCAGATAGGCCACCAGCGTCATGTTCCCCGGCTGGGCGGGCACGCCGTGGGTGATGATGTCCGCCCCCAGCCCACGGATGGCGGTGGGGGTCAGGTCGTCGGGGTCCACCGACATGCCGCCGGTGAAGATGAGAAAATCCGCCCCCCGGCCCAGATAGTCCCGGGCAGCGCCCACGATCATCTCCAAATCGTCGTCGCACACGGTGCAGCCCAGAATATCCGCGTCAAACCGGGACAATTTCTTCCGGATCACCGGCTCGAACCTGTCCTGAATCCGCCCCGTGTAAATCTCCGACCCCGTGATGACCACGCCCACCTTGCGGTGGCCGTAGGGCCGCAGCTCCAGCAGCGTTTTGCCCGCGCACAGCGCCTCGGCGTCGATGATCTGCTGCTCCTTCGTCACCAGCGGCACAATCCGCATGGAGGCCAGCCGCGCCCCGGGCTTCACCGGGTAGTGGTCGGGCAACGTGGCGATGGTGATGTCGCCGATGTGGTTGATGGCGGAGAGCAATGCCCTGTCCACCCGGAAAAGCCCCTCCCGGTCGGCGATGAGCAGCATTTTTCCCTCGGAGGGCCCCTCGTAATGGGCCCCCTCCACCGGGGCCATGGCCGCCAGGCGTCGGGCGCAGTCCTCCTCGTGGAGCTCCCCGGCCTCCGCCTCCCAGATGAACACCGTCCGCTTGCCCAAATCCAGCAGCTTGGGCACGTCCTCTTTCGTAATCACGTGGCCCCGCCGGAAGGCGGCGCCCTTGAAGCCGTCCCGCATGGCGGTGATGTCGTGGCAGAGGGTCATGCCCACCGCCTTTTCCACCGGTACCTTTTTCATGCTCATTCCTCCAGCAGCAGCAGCGCGTCCTTTGGCAGATGCAGCGTCACGCTGCCCGCCTTATGCTCACGCCACCACGATTTGTCCACTTCCCAGCCCAGGGGCTTTTTCCCGCCCTGGGGCTGCACCATCACCGTGCAGGAGAAGGGGTTTTCCACCACCTCCGTCACTGCGCCGTGCAGCTCGTTCTCGCCGGGGCCGTATTGCACCGCGTGCATCCGCACCCCCACGTACCGCGCCGTCTCCGGCACCTGGCCCGCCGTCAATAGCACGCCCCAGTCGTCAGCCAATATCCGTCCGTCCGGCAATGGAGTGATAGGGGAGAGGTTCTTGCAGCCCGTCAGCGCCGCCCCGGCGCGGGTGCGGGGCCGGGCAAAAATGGTCTCCTTCGTCCCCCGGGCGGTGACGTGTCCATTTTCCACCAGGGCCATGGTGTCGCTGAGGCGATAGGCCTCGTCCCTGTCGTGGGACACCAGCACCACCGTTTTTCCAAAGTCCCGGATGGTGCGCCGCAGCTCCCCCTCCAATGCAAAGCGCAGGTGGCTGTCCAGGGCGGAAAAGGGCTCGTCCAGCAATAGAATATCCGGCCCGTTCAGCAGTATCCGCCCCAGGGCGATGCGCTGCTGCTCGCCGCCGGAGAGCTGGGCGGGCAGCTTGTCCGCTGCCGCCGTCAGGCCCAGGGTGGCCAGCATGGCGTCTGCCTTGGCCCCGGCCCGCTTTTTGTCGCGGACGCCGCACAGCAGGTTCTGCCGGGCCGTCATGTGGGGAAACAGGGCGTATTGCTGAAACAGATACCCCACCCGCCGCTGCTGGGGCGGCAGATTGACGCGCGAATCCGAATCAAACAGCACCCGCCCGTCCACCTCGATGTGGCCCCGGTCGGGGGTCACAATCCCGGCGATACATTGCAATGTCATGCTCTTGCCGCTGCCGGAGGCCCCCAGCAGGGCCAGGGTCTCGTTTCCGGCGGTAAACGCCATCTTCAGCGTGAAGCCGGGCAGCCGCTTCTCTATGTCTACTACGAGAGACATTTACGCCGCCCCCTTTCGCCGCTCCAGCAGGTTTACCGCCAGAAGCACGGCGGCGGAGATGGCCACGTTCACCAGCACCCACCGCAGCGCCAGGGCGTCGTTGTCCGTTCGCCACAGCTGATACACCGTGGTGGACACGGTGGCCGTCCGCCCCGGCGTGTACCCGGCGATCATGCTGGTGGCGCCGTACTCCCCCAAGGCGCGGGCGAAGGTCAGCACCGTCCCCGCCAGGATCCCCTGGCGGCACACCGGCATTCGGATGCGCCAGAAGATGTAGGTATTGGAAAGGCCCAACGTCTGCCCCGCCTGGGCAAGGGTCTCGTCAAAGGATTCAAAGGCCCCCCGGGCGGTGCGGTACATCAGCGGGAACACCACCACCGCCGTGGCGATGATGGCGGACCACCACGTCATGGTGAGCCGCAGCCCCAGCACCCGCAGCGCCCACGCGCCCAGAATACGCTTCGGCCCCAAAAGCCGCAGCAGCAAATAGCCCACCACCGTGGGGGGCAGCACCAGCGGCAGCGTGAGGATCACGTCCGCCACGCCTTTCACCAGCCGGGGCAGCCGCGCCACATAATAGGCCAGGGCGATACCGGCGAAGAACACGATAGCTGTGCTGACCGCCGCGATCCGCAGCGAGTTCCAAAGGGGGAACCAATCCAACTCGCCCACCTGCCTTTCCTTGCGAAAAAGGGCAGGCGGGAAAGCCCATACCTGCCCAATCAAATCATATCGCGGTTTTGCCCCGGTGTCAACCAAGAGGCGTAAAGCCCACGGCGGCAAACACCGCCCCCGCCTCCTCCGAGCGGAGATAGTCCAAAAACGCCTGGGCCTCGTCGGGGTGCTCTGACACGTTCAACACCGCCGCCGGGTAGATCACCTGGCCGCACATCTCCGCCGTGGCGGTGTCGGTGATGGGCAGCCCGGCGGAGAAGGCGTCTGTGGCGTAGAGGATGCCGCAGTCCACCGCCGCCTCGCCCACCTGGGCGGTGACCTCCTTCACGTTGGAGCCGTAGGTCAGTACGCCCTTGGCGGCCAGCTCCTCCTCGTCCAGCCCGTAGTAGGCAAAGATCTTCTGGGTGTACTGGCCCACCGGCACGTCGCTGTTGCCCATGGCCAGCAGGATGCCCCCCTCGGTCAGCCTGGCGGCCAGATCGTCAAAGGAGGCGATGCCGCTGTCGCTGTTCTCCGCCACCGACAGGGCCACCTTGTTCTCCAGCAGGTCCACCCGGCTGCCCTGCAGCACCAGATCCAGCCCATCGGGGTTGCCGTGGTCGGCGTCCCGGGAGCCGTCCAGGGCGTTCATCTGCTTGGGGGCGGCGGACACGAACAGGTCGCACACCGCGCCCTCCTGAATCTGGGTCTTTAAGGTGCCGGAGGAGTCGAAGTTGAACACGAGCTCCACCTCCGGGGCCACGGCCTTGTACAGTTCCCCGATCTCCGTCAGCGTCTCCTGCAGCGACGCGGCGGCGAACACCGTCAGCGTCACCGTCTCCGCCGTCTCCTCCTGGGGAGCGGGCTCCTCCGGGGCGGCCTCCTGTTTCGCCCCGCCGCAGGCCGCCAGAGCGAAAACCATCGCCAGCGCCAGCAGCAGTGCCAATGCCTTTTTCATCACAGTTTCCTCCTCATCATCCATAGAATATCATGATCCCCACCATGGGGACGTTCCTGTGGTTATTCTCATACAAGAATAACGAAATGTCAAGTCTTTTTTCCGGCGGTCTTTTCATTTTTTCGACAGTGTGGTAAAATCATGGGGAAATCAGCGGGAGGTGGGATACACATGGCAAAGCAGCAGCCCGATTTCCGGGCCATGAGCTTCTATCAGATCTGGGTTCGCAGCTTCTGCGACGGCAACGGCGACGGCATCGGCGACCTGTACGGCGTGTACGATAAGCTGGAGTATATCCAATCTCTGGGGGTGGACGCCATCTGGTTCAGCCCCCTCTATCCCTCCCCCAACGCCGACTACGGCTATGACGTGTCCGACTACCGCAACATCCACCCCGACTACGGCACGCTGGCACAGTTTCAAAAGGTGCTGGACAAGGCCCACGCCCTGGGCCTCAAGGTGATTATGGATCTGGTCATCAACCACACCTCCGACGAGCACTATTGGTTTCAGGAGAGCCGTAAGGGGGGCGACAATCCCTACCGGGACTACTACATCTGGCGCGACGGCAAAATGCGCCACGGCCGCCGCCTGCCCCCCAACAACTGGTCCAGCCAGTTTGCCGGGTCGGCCTGGGAATATGATGCCGTCCGGGGCCAGTATTACCTCCACCTCTTCGACAAAAAGCAGGCGGATTTGAACATGGATAACCCCGCCGTGCGGCAGGAGATTTGCGACATCATGCGCTTCTGGCTGGAAATGGGGGTAGACGGCTTCCGGGAGGACGTCATCACCTTCATCTCCAAGGACCCCCGCCTGCCTGACGGCCTGCCGGGGCTGCCGGTGATCAACGGTATGCCCTACTATAAGGACGGCCCCAACATCATCCCCTATCTCTCCCAGTTCCGGGCGGTGGCCAGGGAGTACGGCGCCATCCAGATCGGCGAGGCCCCCATGACCGGCGTGAGCTCCGCCCTGCGGTATATCAAGGGCCGCGACCGGGTGCTGGATATGATCATCCAGTTCGACGCCATGTCGGCGGACTGCTTCCTCACCGAGTATCTCCACCATCCCTTCTCCCTGCGCAAGCTGAAAAAGGCGTTCTCCCGCTGGCAGTACGGCCTCAATGGCAAGGCGTGGAACTGCCTGTATCTGGAAAATCACGACCACCCCCGGGTCATCAGCCGCTATGGCAGCACCCTGTTCTGGCGGGAGTCCGGCACGGCCCTGGCGGCGGCCTACCTCTTCCAGCAGGGCAGCCCCTTTATCTACCAGGGCCAGGAGATCGGCATGACCAACATCCACCTGGCCTCCATCGACCAGTACCTGGACGTGGCCTCCAAGAACATCTATCGCATGTTCCACCGCCATGAGCCGGAGGAGAAGCGGATGCACCGCATCCACGTGTCCTCCCGTGACTCCGCCCGCACCCCCATGCAGTGGACAGGCGGCCCCCATGCCGGTTTTTCCTCTGTCACCCCCTGGTTCTTCCTCAATCACAACTATCACCGCATCAACGTGGCGCGGGAGGAAAAGGACGGCGACAGCATCTTAAACTTCTACCGTGCCTGCTTAACGCTCCGCAAGGAAAACGAGGCCCTCCTCTGGGGCAGCTACCGGGAGTACGCCCCCCGCCACCCCCATATTTATATGTATGAGCGCGCCTACCGGGGGCAGCGGGTGCTGGTGGTGGTCTCCTTCTCCCACCTGCCTCAGTCCTGCGACCTGCCCGGCGACTGGCACAGCGCCGCCACCCGCCCCCTGCTGTGCAATTATCCCAACCCCCGCCTGGGCCTGCTGCGGCCCTACGAGGCCCAGATCCTCACAAAATAGCGGCAAATAATTGACACCGCCGCCCCGGTTGTGGTACATTGTTACCGTGTGAAATCGGCGGTGCGCCGCCCCGGAATAAGGAGAGAATCAATATGTTTGGAAGACGACCCGACGGCCGTCGCGTCAAGGGCATTGACCCCATCGTGCAGATCACGCCCTACATCATGCCCATGCGCTGCGACGCCCAGGTATTTTTGAAGCACAACGTGGACCTGGAGCAGATGAACCGCTATATCCGCGCCCACGCGGCGGAGCATGGGGAGCGGTTTTCCCACATGAACGTCATCGTGGCGGCCTACGTCCGGGCCGTCAGCCAGAATCCCGAGGTCAACCGCTTCATTATGAATAAGCAGTATTATTCCCGCAACAACTGCTCTGTGGCCCTCACCATTCTGAAAAATCCCGCCGACGCCGACCAGGGCGAGAGCGTGGTGAAGTTCCGCTTCGACCTCACCGACACCATTTACGATGTCCGCGATCGCATGGAGGCGGCGGTGAACGCCGGCCGGGGCGACCAGCCCGCCGGGTTCTTGGACAAGCTGGTGTCCGCCCTGTTCAAGGTGCCCGGCCTGCCCACGGCGGTAGTGGGCCTGGTGCGGCTGCTGGACCGCTACGGCCTGTGCCCCGCCGCCCTCATCGACGAGCTGCCCTTCCACGTGGGCATGTACATCACCAACACCGCCTCCATCGGCCTCCACGATGTGAACCATCACATCTACAATTTCGGCAACGTCAGCATGTTTTTCAGCATGGGCCTTGCCGAGAAGATCGCCGTGGTGGAGGACGGCCAGGCCCGCATGAAGCGGTTCCTGCCCCTGGGCGCGGTGGTGGACGAGCGGGTCTGCTCCGGCGCCCACTACGCCCGGTTCTTCAACGATATGCGCCGCTGCCTGGAGCACCCGGAGATGCTGGAGCAGCCCCCCAGACAAATCCGCTTCGACCCCGGCTGCGAGTACCACGTCCCCAAGCCGGAAAAAGAATAACAATCCGCCGCCCGGCCCTCCCCAAAGGAAAGCCGGACGGTTTTTTATGTAGTGAACACTGAAAACTGAATCATAAAGGAATCCGCTCCGCGGATGAATTCAATAATCCCCTCACCGCCCCGCCTTCCCCCTGGGGGGAAGGTGTCAGCGAAGCTGACGAATGAGGGGGCGATAAACACCCGAGGCTGAATGAATGGCAAACGGTAACGACCCCACCGTAGGGGCCGACGACCCGGCGGCCCGTACCCCGGTGACGAAAACCACCCGGCCGGGTGAATGGCACACGGCAACGATCCCACCGTAGGGGCGGACGACCTACCCCAAGGGCACTGGCTCCACCATCCGCTCATTCTTCGCGGGGTGTCGCTGGCGCGGCGCGCCGTACCCATGCGGCAAATAGCATACACGCCTCGTTGACTGCGAATGGCTGCCAATCCTCCGTAGGGGCCGCCGCCTACCCCAAGGGCACTGGCTCCCCCAACTGCTCATTCTTCGCAGGGCCTACAGCCGAAGCGCCGCCAGCGGCGGAAGAAGCGAGGCTGTGGCAAGGCAGCGGCCCGCGTTTCACGGCCTGAAGGGTCTGAAACGCGGCTGCCGCAACGAGGGCAGGGTCGCTGGCGCTGCTCCGCCCTTTTCTCGTCAATGGTCCGGGTTTCGGGCGGAGCAGAGCCCCGCCCCTACGGACAATATTGTGCCCCTTGCCGTGCCAGCGATACCCTTTATCATCATTGCCAACCGGCAAACGGACGCTTCATGAAGCGCCCCTACAGAGAACACCGGCACCTGCGGTTACATTGTAGGGGCGATTCACGAATCGCCCGAACCCAGGTGGCAAATACCGCCATGGCCGGATGAATGTCACACGGCGGCAATTTCCACCGTAGGGGCCGACGACTCGGCGGCCCGTACCCCGGTGACGAAAACCACCCGGCTGGGTGAATGGCACACGGCAACGATCCCACCGTAGGGGCGGACGACCCTGTCCGCCCCCTGTGCGTCAATCACCTTGGGCTGGGGAGGACAGAGTCGTCCTCCCCTACGAACAAAAACCTGCCCCTCGCAACCTCGCCAACCGGCAAGCGGGCGCTTCATGAAGCGCCCCTACGAAAAACCGATGCCGCCACGATTACACCGTAGGGGCGATTCACGAATCGCCCGCCGCCCCGGCGGCAACATACACCCCAAAATAAACAAAAAGGTATCCGCTGCGCGCATGTTATAATCATCCGCGCAGCGGATACCGCAATGATTCAGTATTCATTCTTCGGTATTCACTATCTCTTCACACCCGATACCCGCCGCAGCCGTCGCTGACCAGCGCCGTCTCATACAGCGCCGTCAGCGCCTTTGCCATGGCGTCGGTGTCGCTTGCCGCCGCCGTCTCCCAGGCGGAGTGCATGGCCAGCTGTGCGCAGCCCACGTCCACCGTGTTCAGGGCCACCTGGGTGTTGGCGATGTTGCCCAGGGTGGAGCCCCCGGCCATGTCGGCCCGGTTATTGTAATGCTGCACCGCCACCCCCGCCTTTTCGCAGATCAGGCGGAAAATGGCGTCGGACACGCCGTCGGTGGTGTAATGCTGGGCCGCGTTGTGCTTGATCACCACGCCGCCGCCCATCCGGGGGGCGTGGCGGCTGTCCGCCAGCTCCGGGTGGTTGGGGTGCTGGGCGTGGGCGTTGTCGCAGGAGGCCATAAAGCTATTGGCCAGCCACGCCGTCAAATCCTTTTCTCCGCTCCACGCGGCGATCCGCTCCGCCACGCTGCGCAGGAAGGGGGCCGCCGCCCCCTGCTTGGTCTGGCTGCCCACTTCCTCGTTGTCAAACAGGCAGCACACCGCCGCCGTGCCCTCCGCCGGCTGGGCCTCCAGCAAAGAGCGCAGCGCGGCGTAGGCGCACTGCAAGTCGTCCAGCCGGGGCGCCGACACCAGGCCGTTCCAGCAAACGCCCCTCTGGGGATTGTAGAGGAACAGATCGTCCCCCAAAATGTCCTTTTCCTCCGCCCCGGCGGCAGCGGCAATCCGCTCTTTCAGGCTGCCGCAGCCCTCCAGCCCGTATACCGGTACCAGATCCACCGCCGGATTCAGGGCGTTCTTCTCGTTCATCTGCCGGTTCATGTGGATGGCCACGTTGGGGATGACGGCGCAGGGCTGGCGCAAATCCACCAGCCGGGTCTCCACGCCGCCCTCTGTCCGCACCAGCACCCGCCCCGCGATGCTCAGGGGCCTGTCCAGCCACGTGGCGTAGATGGCGCCGCCGTACTTCTCCACGCTCAGCCGTTCCACCCCCACGCCGGGGAACTGGGGGTCCTCGTTGAGCTTAAAGCTGGGGCTGTCGGTGTGGGCCGCCGCCATCATCAGCCGCGCCACCCGCCCCTCCGGCAGCCGGAAGGCGATTACCGATGAGCCGTTGCGCATCACGTAATACTTCCCGCCCGGGGTGAGCCGCCATTCCTCCGTCTCCGCAAGCCGTGTGTACCCCGCCGCCTCCAGTAGGGCGGCACTGTGCCCGGCGGTGTGGAACGCGGTGGGGCATTGGGCGATA
>JAFSMA010000031.1 GCA_017448145.1 Oscillospiraceae bacterium
GACGATCTGACGGTGCCCCTGCTGCCCCGGTTCTGGGTCAGTCTCTCCGCCTCCCGGTTCCCCGCCGACACGGAGACACCGTGCTTCCCCGCCGGGGCCCATCTGACGCGGCTGGACGAGGCGACGGACACGGCGTATTACATGCTGGGCGGCAAGGAGACCGCCGTGTATTACGGAGGATGACCGGGGAAATTGCCAAATGGCTCGTAGGGGCGGGGCTCTGCTCCGCCCTTTTTGCGATGTTGCGCCCGGGCATCGGGCGGACAGAGTCGTCCGCCCCTACGCATGGGTGTCGTTACCGGGTGCCATTCATCCTGGCGGGCGATGGGCGGGGCCGGGTTTGGGCGGAGCAGAGCCCCGCCCCTACGCATGGGTGTCGATACCGATTTCCATTCATCCGGGCGGGTTGGTAAGCGTTGCCTGGGCGGCGGGCGCTTCGTGAAGCGCCCCTACGGAGTGATTTGCCGCCGTGTGCCATTCATCCGGGCGGGGCGGTGGGCGCATGGAAAAATGAATTGCGCCAAAGGCGCATGAATTGCCTGGCGGCATGAATGGTGCCTGACGGCACATGATTTGCGCTGCGGCGCATCAGAATGATGTCATTCCAATCCGTCCGCGCAGCGGACACCGCCTCTTTTCCCTCCTCCCTTTTCTCTTTTCACTGGCAAAAAGCCACCCGGCAGGGTGGCTTTTTCTTATTCCTCTTCCTTACGACGGATGGGCTTGAAGATTTTCAATCCCAGGGGCTCGATGGCTTTGATCAATTTCACATCCCACCGCAGGATGTAGGCCAGCGCCAGGCCGGTGAGGGCCAGCAGCGCCAGGATCACGCTGAGAAACCGTTTCATTTTCCTTGCTCCTTTCATAGCTGCACCGCGCCCAGCAGCTTCCGGGTGTACTCCTGCTGAGGGTGGTCATAGACCTCATCCACGGTGCCCTGCTCGATGATGCGCCCCTTTTCCATCACCATGACCCGGTCGCAGATGGAGTAGATCACGTTCAGATCATGGCTGATAAAGAGGTAGCTCAAATCCAGCTCCTGCCGCAAATCCCACAGCAAATCCAGAATCTGGGCCTGGATGGTAACATCCAGGGCGGACACCGGCTCGTCGGCCAGGATGAACCGGGGCCGCTGGATCAGCGCCACGGCGATGGACAGCCGCTGCCGCTGGCCGCCGGAGAGCTGGGCGGGCCGCCGGGAGGCGTACTCCTCCCCCAGCCCCACGCGCTCCAGCATATCCAGCACCCGGCGGCGGCGCTCCGGGGCGTCGTACTTGCCGAACACCCGCAAGGGCTCCTCCAGAATCCAACCCACGGTTTTGGCGGGATTCAGACTACCGAAGGGGTCCTGGAACACCATCTGGGGCCGCTTGGTGAAGTGGCGGATGTCGCCCTTTACCTCCGCCCGGGGCAGCATGCCCAAAATGGCCTTGCTCAACGTGGATTTGCCGCAGCCCGACTCCCCCACCAGGCCCAGAATCTCCCCGTGGTTCACATGGAAGGTCACGTCGGTGAGGGCTTGAAAGGACGTGTCCGGGGCGAAAAGGTGCTTATCCCGGTAGGTGACGGAGAGATGCGCCACCTCCAGCACGTGTTCAGTTGTCTTTTCCGGTTGCGTCATGGCGTTTCCTCGTGGGGATGGCGGCGATGAGCCGCCGGGTGTATTCGTCCTGGGGGTGGCGGAAGATGTCCTCCGTCCTGCCCCGCTCCACAATGCGGCCCTGGTACATCACCGCCACGTTCTCGCACAGGCGGCGCACCACCGTCATATCGTGGCTGATGAGCAGCACCGCCACGTGGTATTCCTCGCTGAGGCGGCGCAGCAAATCCAGAATCTGCTTCTGCACCGTCACATCCAGGGCGGTGGTGGGCTCGTCGCAAATCAGCAGCTTGGGCAGGATAATCATGGCCGAGGCGATGATGGCCCGCTGCCGCTGGCCGCCGGAGAGCTGATGGGGATATTTATAATAGGTGGTCTCCGGGTCGGGCAGACCCACCTGGGCCATAGCCTCCAGGGCCAGGGCCTTGCGCTGGGCCGGGGTGCGGTGGGTGTGGATGCGGAGGGTCTCCTCAATCTGCTCCCCCACCCGCATGAGGGGGTTTAAGCTGGTCATGGGCTCCTGGAACACCATGCCGATCTCCCGGCCGTGAACCTGCCGCAGCTCCGCGCGGGAGCAGTGGAGGATGTCGCGGCCGTCCAGCAGCACCTGGCCGGAGAGCTGCACGATGCTGCGCTCGATAAGGCCGGAGAGGGTCATGGCGGTAACGGTTTTCCCCGAGCCCGACTCTCCCACCAGGCCCAGGCGCTGGCCCGGCTGGAGGGTGAGGTCGATGCCCTTCACTGCCTCCTTGCCGGTGGTGGTAAAGGTGACGTGCAAATCACGGATTTCAAGCATCGGTTTCACCTCCCAGGCCCTCGCTGAGCAGTCCGAAGCCCAGCACCAGCAGCACGATGGCCACGCCGCTGGACAGGGCGTACCACGGCGCGGAGAGCAGATAGCTCTGGGCCTCGTTGAGCATACGGCCCAGGCTGGGATCCGGGGGCTGGACCCCCACCCCCAGGTAGCTCATGGACGCCTCCGCCAGCACCGCGTTATTGAAGCTGATGGCGATGGTGGACAGCAGCACCGGCACAATGTTGGGCAGAATATGGACGAAGAGAATCCGCATGCTGCCCACGCCCATGAGCCGGGCGCTGCGGACGTAGTCCAGCTCCTTCTGCTTGGCCACCTCCATGCGGACGATGCGGGCGAAGGTGGGCACGAACAGCAGCCCCAGGGCGAAGATGATGTTGTATTTCCCGCCGCCGAAAAGGGCGATCAGCACCAGGGCCAGCAGGATACTGGGAAAGGCGGTAAGGGTGTCGTTGAGCCGCATCAAAAGCTCATCCACCCAGCCGCCGTACCAGCCGGTGAGGCCCCCCAGCACCACGCCGATGACCAGGCCCGCCGCCACCGACACGGCGGCGATGAGGAACGTGGCCCCGGCGCCCTGCACCACCCGGGAGAAGATGTCACGGCCGAAGTTATCCGTGCCCAGCAGGTGGGCAAGGCTGGGCGGCGCCATCTTGGCGGCGCCGTTCATGGCGTTGGGGTCGTAGGGCGTCCAGACAAGGCCGATGAGGATGATGAGCAGCATGATGCCGGTAATCACCGCCCCGGCCCGGAAGGTTCTGTTGTGGGTATCAATCATAGCGGCGGCCCCCTTTACGACAGTCTGACCCGGGGGTCGATGAACTGGGTGACCAGGTCGGCCACGTAGTTCATAAACACCACCAGCGCCGCGATGAGGACCACGATGGTCAGCGCCACGGGGAAGTCCCGGGAGGCGATGGAGGCCACCAGCAGCCGCCCGATGCCCGGCACCACGAACACCTGCTCCACGATGATGGACCCGGCCACGATGTCCGCCAGGGACATGGCCAGATACGTGACCACCGGCAAAAGGGCGTTGCGCAGCACATGGGTGCGGATCACCATCCAGCGGGAGTTGCCCCGGCTGTAGGCGGTGCGGACGTAGTCCTTTTGCATCTCGCCCATGATGGACGACACCAGCAGCCTCGCCGTTTTGGCGGCCTTGGGGATGGCAATAGCCAGGGCCGGGAAGAAGAGATAGCCGATGCAGCCCCAAAAGCTCTCGGAAAAGGGGACGAATTTACCCGGCACAAACCATTTCAGCAGCAGGCCGAAGAGATAGGTGAACAAAATGCCAATGAAAAACGGCGGCACCGCCATGAACACCTGGTTCACCGTGGCGGCGGCCCGGGCGAAAACGCCCTTGTGATACCGGGCCAGGGCGATGCCCAAAGGAATGCTGAAAAGCAGCACAAGCAGCCACGACAGCACCGAAAGTGCCGCCGTGACTGCCAGTTTGCCCTGCATGACCTGCCGCACGGGCTTCATGTAGCTGTAAGAGATGCCGAAGTCGCCGGTGATGAAGCCGGCCAGCCACCGGAGATACCGGGCGGAGAGGTCCCCCTCCAGCCCCAGCTCGTGGCGCAGCGTGGCGGCCCGCTCCGGCGTGTAGTCCGTGCCCAGGATTTTGGTGACGGGGTCGCCGGGGATGATCTGAAAGGCCAGAAAGGCCATAGCTGATACCAGGAGCAGTGTCAGCAGTAAAGTGCCTGTTTTTTTTGCAATCGTTCCCATAGCGGCCTCCATTTTACGGTCGGTCGTGATGGACGGGGGGATTTCGCCCCCCGCCGTTATCGCTTTTTAGCCGATTCTGTACAGCGTGGCCAGGTCCATGATGTACAGCGCGGGATAGTACACGAAGCCGCCCACGTCGCTCTGCATGGCGGCGAAGGTGGACATATCCTGGAGATACACGTTGGCGGCGGTCTCCGTGAGGATGGTCTCGCACTGCTTGAACAGGGCCGTCTGCTGGTCGGCGTTCAGGCTGGACACGGCGGCGGCGTAGGCCGCGTCGTAGTCGGCGTTCTTGAAGTTGATGAAATTCTTGCCGCTCTCGCTCTGGAACCGGGCCAGACAGCCGGTGGCGGACAGGCTGTGGGAGTCGAAGCCGCTGACGGTGGCCTCAAAGTTGCGGCCCTGGTAGGTTTCCGTCAGCCAGGTGTTCCAGTCCACCAGGTCGATCTTGGCGTCCACACCGGCGGCCTTCAGCTGCTCCACCAGCACCTGGGCGGTGCCCACGTGGGAGGCGTAGTTGGAGGGGACGGTGATGGTGAAGCTCAAATTCTCATAGCCCGCCTCTTTCAGCAGCGCCTTGGCCTTGTCCACGTCGGGCTGATAGTAGTCGGCCAGCTCGGGCATGGCGTAGCGGCCCAGGGTGGAGAGCATGCTGGTGCCCACAGGGGTACCGTGGCCGTCCATGGCCAGGTCGATGACCGCGCGCTTATCCACGGCGTAGCACAGGGCCTGGCGGACACGCTCATCGGCAAAGGGGGCGAAATCATGGTTGAGATACAGCGCCTGGATGACGTTGCTGCTGCCCTCCATGACGGTCATATCCGCCATGTTGGCGATCTGGGTGGCATCCAGGTGGCAGGCCAGGTCGATGGCGCCGGAGCGCAGACTCATCACCAGGGTCTGGGGGTCGGGGATGACCTTCAAGATCACCTGGTCAAGATAGGCGCCCTGGCCCCAGTATTCATCAAACTTCTCCAGCACCACGCTGTCCTGAGCGGTGTGGGACACGAAGCGGAAGGGGCCGGTGCCCACGGGGCTGTCGTTGGGGTCGATGCCCTGGGGGATGATGGCCACGCTCATATAGGCGTTGAACTCGGCGTCGGGGGCTTTCAGGGTGACGACCACGGTGCGGTCGCCCACGGCCTCCACGGAGGCAATCCCCTTTACCTCGCCCACTAAGGGCTCACCGGTTTCCAGGCCCGCAGCCCTGGTGAGAGAATACACAACATCCCCGACCGTCACGTCGGCCCCGTTATGGAACTTGACGCCCTCACGCAGGGTGTAGGTGTAGACGTCGGCGGTTTCATTGACGGTGCAGCTCTCGGCGACAGCGGGGATGAGATTACCTTCGGTGTCGGGCTTCATCAGCCCTTCATAGATGTTGAAGAGGACCTCTCGTGTTCCTGCCGACGACGATGAGACGTGGGGGTCAAGACTGGTGTCCAGGTCTGCGGCGATACCGACGGTCAGTGTTCCGCCCGTCAGCTTTTCGCCGGTGGAGCCGGTGTTGGTAGGATCGACGGTCTGATCAGAGGGCTTGTCGCCTCCGCAGGCGCAGAGTGCAACAGTCATGGCCAGAGCCAGAACCAGCGCAAAAAGTCTTTTTTTCATGGTGCAAGTAAACTCCTTTTTACTCCAATAAAAATGGCTCCTGTATTCAATTTTCTCAGGCAAGGTGCAGAATAACACAAATCATCCGTAAGGTCAAGGGCTGATTATGGAGAATCGTGAGCCGTTGACGGCGGCAGGTGTCACGTTATATAATATAGGGTAAATTTTTACGCGGGAGGGCAAGGCCATGCGTGTGCTGCACATCTCCGACCTGCACCTGGGCAAGCGGCTGAACGAGTTCAGCCTGCTGGACGACCAGGCCTATATTTTGCAGGCCATATTGGACAAGGTGGACGCTCTGGCACCCCAGGCGGTGGTCATCGCCGGGGACGTGTACGACAAGCCCCTGCCGCCGGCGGAGGCGGTGACGCTGCTGGACGGCTTTCTGTGGGCGTTGCAGCAGCGGGGCGCGGAGGTGCTGCTCATCGCCGGCAACCACGACTCGGCGGAGCGACTGGCCTTCGGCGCCCGGCTGATGGCGGGCAGCGGCGTGCACATCGCGCCGGTGTATGACGGCCATGTGACCCCCGTCACCCTCACCGATGCATATGGCCCGGTACACTTCTACCTGCTGCCCTTTGTGAAAACCGCCCATGTGAAGCGGTTTTACCCCGACGCCGACATCGCCTCCACCACCGACGCCCTGGCCGTGGCCATCCGGGAGATGGGCATGGACTACGGCGCGCGGAACGTGCTGCTGTGCCACCAGTTCGTCACCGGGGCGGCGAGGACGGAGTCGGAGGAGCTCTCCCTGGGCGGGGCGGACAACGTGGATGCCGCCGTGTTCGACGGCATTGACTACGTGGCCCTGGGCCACCTCCACGGCCCCCAGAGCGTGGGGCGGGAGACGGTGCGCTACTGCGGCACGCCGCTGAAATACTCCCTGTCCGAGGCGGGGCAGGAGAAGTCCGTGACACTGGTAACGCTGGGGGAAAAGGGCCGCGTGACGGTGGAGGCCCTGCCTCTCACGCCCCGGCGGGACGTGCGGGCCCTGCGGGGCAGCTATATGGAACTGATGGACCGGCGCAACTATGAAAACACCGCCACCGACGACTACGTATACGTGACCCTCACCGACGAGGAGGACATCCCCGACGGCGCGGCACGGCTGCGGACGGTGTACCCCCACCTGGTGCAGCTCACCTACGACAACCGCCGCAGCCGCACCGATGCGGCCCTGGCGGCGGCCCAGGCGGCGGAAAAGCTGACGCCGCCGGAGCTGATGGGGCGGCTGTACCAACAGCAGAACGGCGCCGACATGAACGAGGCCCAATCGGCCTACGTGAAAGAGCTGATGGCGAAAATCTGGGAGGGTGAGAGATGAGACCGCTGCAACTGACCGTATCCGCCTTCGGGCCCTACGCCGGGGAGACCGCCATCGACTTCACCGCCCTGGGGGAGGCGGGGCTCTACCTTATCACCGGCGACACCGGGGCGGGCAAGACCACCATCTTCGACGCCATCAGCTTCGCCCTGTTCGGCGAGGCCAGCGGCGAAAACCGCCAGAGCACCATGCTGCGCTCCCTCTACGCCGCGGCGGACACCCCCACCTTTGTGGCGCTGACCTTCGCCTACGGCGGCCAGCGGTACACCGTCCGCCGCAGCCCCGAATACCTGCGGCCCAAGGCCCGGGGCGAGGGCACGGTAAAGCAGGCCGCCGACGCCATGCTCACCTGTCCCGACGGCCGCATCGTCACCAAGGTGCGGGAGGTGAACGAGGCCGTCACCGCCATTTTGGGGGTGGATCGGCAGCAGTTCCGCCAGATCGCCATGATTGCCCAAGGGGACTTTTTGCGTCTGCTGCTGTCCGACACCCGGGAGCGGCAGGCCATTTTCCGCCAACTGTTCCACACGGAGAACTACCAGAAATTTCAGGAGGCGGTGAAGGACGAGGCCGCCGGGCTGTACCGCCGGTGCCGGGAGCTGCGGCAGAGCGTGCAGCAGTATGTGGACGGCGTCTCCGGCGAGGAGGTGCTGTTGGCGCCGCTGGGTTGGGAGATGCCATTGGAGGACACCTTATCGGCGCTGCAGGCCGTCATCGACAGCCAGCAGCAGCGCTGCCAGACGCTGGAGGGGCGGCAAAATGAATGGCAGGGGCGGCTGCTGGGCCTGACGGAGCAGCGGCAGCAGGGCCTGCAGCGGGAGAAAACGGCCCGTGACCTGGCGGCGGCCCAGCAGCAGCGCCTGGGGGCGGAGGAGGCCCTCCGGCAGGCGGAGGAGGCGCTTTCCGCCATCGAAGAACTGACGGCGCGGCAGCAGGAGGCCCACCGGGCCCTGGCCGCCCTCCAGGCCCGGATGGACGACTACGGACGGTTGACAGAGCTGGAAACCGCCTTGCAGCAGACGGAGACCGCCCTCACCGCCGCACGGCAGACCGCCCAGGCAGAGCAGGAAAAGGCGGCGGCCCTCGCCCGGACGGTGCAGCAGCGGCGGGAACAGCTGGCGGAATGGGAGGACGCCCCCGCCCGACACCAGGCGCTGCTGCGGCAGCAGGAGGCCCAGGCCGCCCGCCGGGCTCAGATCACGGATTTGCTGGGGAAAATCGAGGAATTTGACGGCCTGGAGGCGGCGTACCGCCGGGACGCAGAGGCGTACCGGGCCGCCCGGGAGCGCTATGAGGCGGACGCCCAGACGGTGCTGACCATGGAGCGGGCCTTTTACCAGGCCCAGGCGGGGCTGCTGGCGGAGACCCTCTCCCCGGGCCTCCCCTGCCCGGTGTGCGGCTCCACAGCCCACCCCGCCCCGGCGGCCCTGGCCCACGGCGCCCCCACGGAGGCGGCGCTGCAAACAGCCAGGCAAGCGGCGGACGCCGCTCGGGCCGCTTTGGAGACCGCCGCCGGACGGGCCTCGGAGGCCAAGGGACGGCGGGACACCCTGGGACAGGCCATTTCGGACAGCGGCGAGGCTCTGTTCGGCCCCCTGGAAAAGGGATCGCTGCGGCCCGCGGCCCAGGCCGAGGCGCAAGCATTGGCAGACACACTTTCCCAGTGCGCCGCGGCGCTGCGCTCCCAGGAGCAGCGGATGGCCCGGCGGGAGGCAATACAGCGGGAGCTGCCCCGGCTGGAGCAGCAGCTCACCGCCGCCACCGAAGCCGCCGAAGCCCAGCGGCAGCAGGCGGAGGCCCTGGCCCGGCAGTACGAAGGGCAGCAGCAGTCCGCCGCCGAGGTGCGGCGCACCCTGCCCTACCCCACCGCCGATGAGGCCCGGCGGCAGGCGGCGGCGCTGACGGCGCGGCGCAGCGAGGCCGCCACGGCCATAGACGCCTTGCAAAAGGCACACCACGACGCGGCCCTGGCCCTTACCGCCGCCCGGGAGCGTACGGCGGAACTGGCGCGGCAGCTGGCCGCCCTGCCCGCCATTGACATGGCGGCGCTGGAAACCCTGTGGCAGCAGGCGAGCGAGGAGAAAAAATCCATCGACGGTCAATACACCGCCCTGATGGCCACCCTCACCGCCAACCGCGCCGCCGCCGGAAAAGTGGCGGAGGTAGGCCGGGAGCTGGCGGCGCTGGAGCAGCGCAGCACCTGGCTGCAAGCCCTGTCCAACACCGCCAACGGCGCTGTGTCCGGCAGGGAAAAGGTGATGCTGGAAACCTACGTGCAGATGACGTATTTCGACCGCATCCTGGCCCGGGCCAACACCCGGCTCTTAGTGATGACC
>JAFSMA010000032.1 GCA_017448145.1 Oscillospiraceae bacterium
CTTCCAGGTGGAAAACCTGGGCGACCCGGAGAACGCCACCATCGCCCACCACATCAACCAGGCCATCAAGGCCCACGGCACCATGCGCCGGGATGTGGACTACGTGGTGAAGGACGGCGAGGTGGTAATCGTGGACGAGTTCACCGGCCGCCTCATGTTCGGCCGCCGGTACTCCGAGGGCCTCCACCAGGCCATCGAGGCCAAGGAGCACGTCAACGTCCAGCGGGAGAGTAAGACGCTGGCCACCATCACCTTCCAGAACTATTTCCGCCTGTATCAGAAGCTCTCCGGCATGACCGGTACGGCCCTGACGGAGGAGGAGGAATTTGCCACCATCTATAAGCTGGATATTGTGGAGATCCCCACCAACCGGCCTGTGGCCCGGGTGGATCTGGACGACAGCGTGTATAAGACCGAGAGCGGCAAGTATCGCGCCGTCATCCGCCAGGTGAAGGCGTGCCACGAAAAGGGTCAGCCCGTGCTGGTGGGCACCGTGTCCATTGAGAAAAACGAGCTGCTGGGCCAGCTTCTCCGCCGGGAGGGCATCCCCTGCAACCTGCTGAACGCCAAGAACCACGAAAAGGAAGCGGAGATCGTGGCCCAGGCGGGCAAGCTGGGGGCCGTCACCGTGGCCACCAACATGGCCGGCCGCGGCACCGACATTATGCTGGGCGGCAACGCCGAGTATCTGGCGAAAAACGACCTGCGCAAGGCGGGCCTCAGCGATGAGCTGATTGCCGAGGCCACCGGCTATGCCGACACCGACAACCAGGAGATTCTGGACGCCCGGCAGCTCTTTGCCGAGAAGATGGAGCACTACCGGGCCGCCATCGCCGATGAGGCCGACAAGGTGCGCCAGGCCGGGGGCCTGTTCATCATTGGCACCGAGCGCCACGACTCCCGCCGCATTGACAACCAGCTTCGCGGCCGTGCCGGACGCCAGGGCGACCCCGGCCAGTCCCGGTTCTACATCTCACTGGAGGACGACCTGATGCGCCTGTTCGGCGGTGACCGCATCACCGGCATGATGGAGCGCATGAACATCGACGAGGACACCCCCATCGAAAACAAAATGCTGTCCCACGCCATCGAGCAGGCCCAGACCACCGTGGAGAGCCGCAACTTCCAGGCCCGCAAGTCGGTGCTGGAATACGACGACGTGATGAACAAGCAACGCGAAATCATCTATGGCCAGCGCACCCAGGTGCTGGAGGGCATGGACGTGAAGGAGATCATCATGAACATGATGACCACCGCCATCACCAACCAGGTATCCGCCGCCTTCCTGGGCCAGCAGCAGCTGGACGCCGCCGCCCTGCGGGAGCTGCTGCGCGCCGTGGAGGGGCTCTACTTCCCCCGGGGCGCCGTCAGCGCCGAATCGCTCACCGGCCTTTCTCAGGAGGAGATCACCGATCGCTTCACCCAGGCTGCCGCCGCCTTCTACGACAAGAAGGAGCAGGAGTTCACCTCCCCCGTCATGCGCGAGGTGGAGCGGGTGGTGCTGCTGCGGGTGGTGGACGAGTACTGGATGGACCACATCGACGCCATGGACGATTTGAAGCAGGGCATCCGCCTGCGGGCCTACGCCCAGACCGACCCGGTCATCGCCTACAAGAAGGAATCGCTGGAGATGTTCGACGAGATGATCTCCGCCATCCAGGAGGAAACGGTGCGCCGGCTCTATTCCGTGCGGCTGCGCAAGGACGAGGAGGTCAAGCGGGAGCGGGTGGCCAAGGCCACCTCCGAGAACGTGGGCGGCGACGGCACCGTGAAGAAGCAGCCCACCAAGGTGGTGAAGATCGGCCGCAACGACCTGTGCCCGTGTGGCTCCGGCCTCAAGTGGAAGAAATGCACCTGCAAGGAGTACCACCAGTAAACCATGTTATATAGGCGGGACAATCGTCCCGCCTTTTCCCCACTCCGTGATTTGTAAAAGGAGCGTTATTATGTTCCAAAACAAGGAGAAAAACGGTCTTGTCTACCTGACCTCCGACCAGTTATCCGGCGTGCGCCACGGCTTTACCACCCGCCTCGGCGGCGTCAGCCCCGCCCCCTGGGACAGTCTGAACCTGGGCGTCAGCCGGGGGGATGAAATGGCCAACGTGCAGGAGAACTACCGCCTGCTGGGCGATGCCCTGGGGCTGACCGTTGACCACGCCGTATTGAGCCAGCAGACCCACACCGACAACGTCCGCGTCGTAACGGCGGAGGACTGGGGCAAGGGCCTGTGGTGCCCCCGGGACTACACTGACGTGGACGCCATGGTGACCAACGTGCCCCATACACCGCTGGTGGTGTTTGGGGCGGACTGCAACGTGATTTTGCTCCACGACCCGGTGCATCACGCCATCGGCGCCTGCCACGCCGGGTGGCGGGGCACTGCCGCCGGCATCGCCGCCAAGACGGTGGCGGTGATGGCTCGGCAGTACGGCACCGACCCCGGCGACGTTGGCGCCGCCATCGGCCCTTCCATCGGCAAATGCTGCTTCGAGACCGACGGTGACGTGCCCCAGGCGCTGCGTGAGGCTTTGGGCAGCGACGTAGAGCCCTTGATGGACTGGAACGGCAGCAAGTGGCACATTGATTTGAAGGAGGCCAACGCCCTGTGGCTGCGGCGCTGCGGCGTGGTGCACATCGACGTGTGCGCGGATTGCACTATGTGTCATCCGGAGCGGTACTGGTCCCACCGCCGCTGCGGCGACCGCCGGGGCGTCCAGGCGGCGGTCATCTCCCTGGAGGATACGCTATGAAACGATGGATTGCCCTTTGCTTACTCCTGTGTCTGGCCCTGCCCCTGGCGGGCTGCGGCGATTGGGATGAAATGGAGACTGACCCCCTGCGGGAGCTGACGGACTATTATCAGCCGGAAAATGAGACCACTGCCCCCACCCCTGTCGCCCATTTCACCCTGCCATGGCACCCGGAGGAGACGCTGGATCCCCTGACCTGCGCCGACGGCTGGCCCCAGACCGTGGGGGCGCTGCTGTACGAAAGCCTGTACGCCCTGGACAACACCTTTACCCCCTATCCCGTGCTGGCCCAGTCGGCCAGCTATGACGCCGATGCGTACACCTACACCATCACCATCCGCAGGGGCGTCACCTTTACCGACGGCGCCCCCCTCACCGCCAACGACGTGGCCCAATCCCTGCGCCGGGCCCGGCTTTGTGACCGCTACGCCTCCCGGCTGCAGCAGGTCAAGTCGGTGGAGAGCCGGGATAATGACGTGATTATCACCCTCCATCGGGACAACCGTCAGTTTTTGGCCCTGCTGGACATCCCCATCGCCCGGGCGGACGTGACCGGCACCCTCCACCCCCTGGGCACCGGGCCCTATTACCTGGCCCAGGAGGAGGGGAACTGGCTGCTGGCTGCCAACGGCAGCTGGTGGCAGGAAAAGGCCGTGCCCCTTGAACACATCTCCCTCATGTCCTGCAAGAGTGATGAGGCCATGCTCTACGCCTTTTCCGCCCGGGACGTACACCTGCTGCGCTACGATCTCACCGGCGTGGACGATACCATCCCCGACCTGCGCTCCGACTACGCCGACGCTCCGACCCCCGTGCTGCAATACCTGGGCTTCCACCTGGGCCACCAGCTGTTGCAGGACGCCGCCGTGCGCCGGGCTATCTCCCTGGCCATTGACCGCCAGCGCCTCACCGGCACCTATCTCCTGGGCCATGGCGAGGCCGCCCAATTCCCCATCCATCCCCGCAGCCCTCTCTACCCCGCCGAGCTGGCTCTTTCCCCTGCCCGCAGCGAGGTGGACGCCACTATGACCGACCTGGGTTTGATGGACGGTGAGGAACGGTGGGCTCTGGATTTGCTGGTGTACAGCGAAAACAGCTTCAACGTAGCCATCTGCCAGGCCATCGCCGATGCCTTGGCCCGCTACGATTTGGATGTCACCGTTCGTGCCCTGCCCTGGGAGGAGTATCTCACCGCCCTGGCGGCAGGCGAATTTGACCTCTACTTCGGTCAGTGCCGCATGACTGCCGACTGGGATATGCTCTCCCTGGTGGGCACGGTTGGCAACCTGAACCTGGGGGGCTACTGGGACAACTCCACCGACGCACTGATTGCCCGCAGCCTGTCCGCAACGGACGAGGCCCGGCCCGACGCCCTCTACCAGCTCTGCCAGCACCTGCAAGAGACCTGCCCCATCGCCCCCCTCTGCTTCAAATCCGTCACCGTGCTCACCACCAGCGGTCTGGTGGAGCACATCTCCCCCACCGCGGCCAACCCCTTCTACGGCATGGAAAACTGGGTCATACACATGGCGGAATAAGCGGAAACAACTTCACTCTTAAACAGTAAAAGCCGCCCGGCTCCCATGGGAGCCGGGCGGCTGATCCTGTCAAAAAACGGCTCCGCCGTTTTTTGACAATGGGATTGCAGTCTACTGCGCGCACGAATAGTACGCCTTTGGCGCACTATTCGTACACTTCGTAGCCTGAGATGTGAAAAAAGTGACGCGCATGTCGTCACTTTTTTCGGATTTCATGGGTTCGCGCCTGCGGGCGCGAAATCTGCGATGCTTTTTTGACAATCTGAGCCGCCCGGCGTCTGCCGGGCGGCTTCCTATATGCGATGAAATATCAGCTATACGTCCGCACCACGGCGGTGACGCGGCCCAAGATGGAGGCATAGCGGCCGTCGATGGGCTGGTAGTCCGGGTTTTCCGGCATCAGCAGCACCCGGCCGTTCTCCCGCCGCAGCCGCTTCACCGTGGCCTCGTCCTCCAACAAGGCCACCACGATCTCGCCGTTGTTGGCCTGCTGCTGGCGGTGCACCACCACCAGGTCATCCGGCAGAATACCGGCGTCACGCATGGAGTAGCCCCGCACCCGCAGGGCAAAATACTCTCCTTCCCGTCCGCCGGTGTCGAAGGTGAGATAGTCCTCGATGCACTCCTCCGCCAGGATGGGGGTACCGGCGGCCACGTTGCCCACAATGGGGATGCGGCCCGCAGGCGCCTCTACCTCCTCCGGCACCTGTCGGGCAGACCGGTCCACCAGGGCGATGGCGCGGCCCTTGCCGCTGCCCTTCTGGATGACGCCCAGCTCCTCCATATGCTTGAGGTGGAAATGCACCGTGGAGGGGGACTTGAGCCCCACCGCCTCGCCGATCTCCCGCACGGAGGGCGGATACCCCTGCTCCTCCAGCGTCTGGGCGATGAAGTCGTATATCGCCTGCTGCATCTTGCTCAGTCCGGCCATACTCTGCCCCTCCCTTTCATTCTTGGAACAAGTGTATCATATTCTTTCACAAATTGCAACATTTGTTCTACATTTTTTTTAGTTTTTTGTCTTGCATTTTCGCCAATCCTATGGTAACATTAGCTTTACTGTGATACCTATGCCCTTTGGGGGCATTCCATAACGGAGGATGAAATTATGCTGATTGTTGTTACTGTTTTGCAGCTTTTGGTGGCACTGGTGCTCATCGCCATGGTGCTGTTCCAGTCCGGTAAATCCCAGGGCCTCAGCGGCGCCATCGGCGGCATCGCTGACTCCTACATGGCCAAGAGCAAGGCCAAGGGTCTGGACGCCCGTCTGGCCCGCGCCACCAAGTGGGTGGGCGCCGTGTTCGTGGTGCTGACGCTGGCGCTGAACTGCATGGTCGCCGCAGGCATGTGAAACACTTTACTCGGCAAACGAAGAACCGCTTCCCTGTGGAAGCGGTTCTTTTTTGCTCTATTTTCCGCCGGAGAAAGCGGTGTCGCCTATGCCGTCGCCCAGCCATATGACGGCGGTGCCGCTGCCGGTGTATATCTCCAGAAGGGCGCCGTAGGGCGGCGTCACATTCACGCCGGAGAACACATAGCACATCCGCTTGCCGTCCCGGAAGCACTCTTCGGCGGATAGATACACATCCGCCATGCCGCTCTCCTCCCAGGCCATCAGGTTAACGCCCAGGTCGTAGTCGGCCTCCTGGCCGATCCACACCAGCAGCGTGGAGGTGTCGTCCTCGGGCACCACCCATTCCTCCACCGACACCGGCTCGCCTTCCACCGCAAACACCTCGCCCAGGTCGTACTCATTATCGGCAGGCTCGGCAGGAACCGTTTCTATGATGGACTCCGGGCGAGGCGGTGCCTCCTCCCACAGGTCGTCGATGAGATTCCCGGCCAGCGGCACCAGGGCCACCAGGATGCCGACAATCATCAGCAGGGACGACTTCCGCTGCTGGGTTGTCTTTTCTTTTTTCTGCGGTGTCATCTTTGGCGGGCGGGTCGATTTCTTCTCCAAAGGAATCTCCCCCACCGCCGGTTTCGGACGCTTCCGCACCTGCCGGGCCACGTCCTCGTGGCACTCCTTATGCTCATAGCACTCCTTGCGCTCGTAGCACACCTTCTTCCCCTGCTCCAGCAGGTGGACGGTGCCGTCGGGGGCCACGTATTCCCGGCTGGGAGCCCGGTTATAGGCGCCGCAGGACGGGCAGGTGTCGCCGGTATAGCGGTAGGTTCTGCCGCAGCTTTTGCATTTTACCGTTGCCATAGGCCGCTCCTTTCTTCCACGGATTCCTCTTATGCCATCAGTATAGCCCCAAATGCGGCGCTTGTCCAGCAACTTGGGGTTGCCAGAATCATTTTCTCTGGCAACCACAGGTTTACGGCGCGAAAAAAGCCCCCGCCTGTCCCCTTTTTGAGGGGATGGCGTGGGGCTTTTTTACACAAACAGTATCGTTTACTTTACCAGCTCGATGATAGCGGTCTCGGCAGCATCGCCGCGGCGAACGCCGGTGCGGATGATGCGGGTATAGCCGCCGTTGCGTTCAGCATACTCAGGAGCGATGCTCTTGAACAGCTTGTTGGCAACGTCCTCGCGGGTGATAAAGCTCAGTGCCTGACGATAAGCGGCCAGATCGCCCTTCTTGCCGAGGGTAATCATCTTCTCAGCCATGGGCTTGATCTCCTTGGCGCGGCTGATGGTGGTCTCCATGCGGCCGGTGTCCAGGAAATCAGTGACCTGCTGACGGAGCATCGCCATACGCTGGTCGGTAGTCTTACCGAGCTTACGAGTTCCGGGCATTTCTGTTTCCTCCTTGATAGGATCGCGTAAGTACGCGTTAGTTGTTTTCCTCGCTGGCCAGGGACAGCCCCATCATAGCCAGCTTGTTGATGACTTCCTCCAGAGACTTGCGTCCCAGATTGCGAACCTTCATCATCTCGTCCTCGGTCTTGGAGATCAGGTCCTCCACGGTGTTGATGTTGGCACGCTTGAGGCAGTTGAAGCTGCGAACGCTGAGATCCAGCTCCTCGATGGTCAGCTCCAGCACCTTGTCCCGCTGATCGGTGGCCTTCTCCACCACGATGGACTTGTCGCCCAGGGTGTCGGACAGGTCGGTGAACAGGGCAAAGTGGTCGCACAGGATCTTGGCGCCCAGGGACACTGCGTCACGGGCGCTGATGGTGCCGTCGGTCCAGACCTCCAGCGTCAGCTTGTCGTAATCGCTGCTGGTGCCCACACGGGTGCTCTCCACTGTGTAGTTCACTTTGTAGACAGGGGTGTAGATGGAGTCCACGGAGATCACGCCGATGACACCGGCGCGCAGCGCCTTGTTCTTATCGGCAGACACATAGCCGCGGCCATGGGACAGGGTGATCTCCATGCTCAGCACGCCGCCCACGTCCAGCGTGGCGATGTGCAGCTCGGGGTTCAGAATCTCTACTTCACCGTCGCTCTTGATATCGCCGGCCGTCACTTCACAGGGACCGGCGGCCTCAATGAACACCGTCTTGGGGCCGTCGCAGTGCAGCTTGGTCAGCAGATTCTTCACGTTCAGAACGATCTCCGTCACGTCCTCTTTCACACCGGGAATGGTGGAAAACTCGTGCTGCACACCGGCGATCTTGATGCTGGTGGCCGCCGTGCCGGGCAGACTGGAGAGCATGGTGCGACGCAGAGCGTTGCCCAGGGTCGTTCCGAAGCCGCGCTCCAGGGGTTCGATCACATATTTTCCATAGGAAGCATCACCGGGCGTTTCCAAACACTCGATATGGGGCTTCTCAATTTCGATCATGCAGTACCCTCCTTGATTTTTAGTGCGCGCGACAGCAGCCGCGCGGGAAAAATGATTGCGTAAATGAGGGTTCGAGCCCTATTACTTGGAGTACAACTCAACGATCAGGTGCTCCTCGATGGGCATATCGATGTCCTCGCGGGCGGGCAGCTTCACGACGGTGCCCTTCAGGGCGTTCTTGTCGCGCTCCAGCCACTGGGGCACGGTGATCAGGGGAGCATCCTCGCCGGTCAGGCGCTTGAAGCAGGCCGCGCTGCGGCTGGCTTCCTTCACCTCGATCACATCACCGCTGCGAACCAGGTAGGAGGGGATGTTGACCTTGTGACCATTGACGGTGAAATGGGCGTGGTTCACCAGCTGACGGGCCTCACGGCGGGTCATGGCGAAGCCCAGACGATAAACAACGTTATCCAGACGACGCTCAACCAGGCTCAGCAGGTTCTCGCCGGTCTTGCCGGGCATAGCGGCGGCCTTCTCGTAGTAAGCATGGAACTGCTTCTCCAGAATGCCGTACACGAACTTAACCTTCTGCTTCTCGTTGAGCTGGATCGCATACTCACTCTTTTTCTTTCTCATCTGGCCGCCGGGATTGCGCTTGGTCTCCTTCTTGGAGTAACCCATTACGGCCGGAGAAATGCCCAGCGCCTTGCAGCGCTTGGCAATAGGCTGCATATTCTTAGCCATTGCAATATCCTCCTTCTTCGATTACACGCGGCGACGCTTGGGCGGGCGGCAGCCATTGTGGGGGATGGGAGTGACATCCTTGATCATGGTCACTTCCAGACCCACGGCCTGCAGCGCGCGGATAGCGGCCTCACGACCCTGGCCGGGGCCCTTGACGAAGACCTCCACGGTCTTCAGGCCATGCTCCATAGCGGCGGTAGCAGCCGTTTCGGCAGCGCTCTGTGCGGCGAAGGGAGTGGACTTCTTGCTGCCACGGAAACCCAGACCGCCGGAGGAAGCCCAGGAAAGGGCGTTGCCCTGGCTGTCGGTGACGGTAACCATGGTGTTGTTGAAGGAAGAGCGGATATGGACCTGGCCCTTCTCGACGTTCTTCTTTTCGCGACGGCGACGGATAACTTTCTTACCCTTAGTAGCGGTAGCCATACTCTATCTTCCCTCCTTACTTCTTCTTGTTTGCAATGGTCTTCTTGGGGCCCTTGCGGGTGCGTGCATTGGTCTTGCTGCGCTGGCCGCGAACGGGCAGGCCGCGACGATGCCGCGTGCCGCGATAGCAGCCGATTTCAGTCAGGCGCTTGATGTCCAGCGCCACTTGACGACGCAGATCACCCTCGACGGTGTAATGCTGGTCGATGACCTCACGAAGCTTCGCCTCGTCGGCCTCGGTCAGATCCTTCACTCTCGTGTCGGGGTTGATGCCTGTCTGTGCCAGGATGTCCTGGGCACTCTTTCTTCCAATACCATAGATATAAGTCAAACCGATTTCGATTCGCTTATCCTTGGGCAGGTCAATACCGGCAATACGTGCCATTTGTTAGTGCACCTCCACTTTCTACTTAGCCCTGACGCTGTTTGTGCTTAGGATTCTCGCAAATCACCATAACACGGCCTTTGCGGCGAATGATCTTGCACTTCTCGCACATGGGCTTCACGGACGGTCTTACTTTCATCGTTTGAAACCTCCTTACTTGCTGCGCCAGGTGATTCGGCCACGGGTCAGATCATAGGGTGACATCTCAACGGTCACCTTGTCACCGGGCAGGATCCTGATGAAATTCATTCTGAGTTTTCCGGAAATATGCGCCAAAATCGTGTGTCCATTTCCAATGTCCACCTGGAATGTGGTGTTGGGCAGGGATTCCACCACTACGCCCTCCACTTCGATCATATCGGATTTTGCCAAGTTACTGTCCCTCCTGATCCGAATTACCGCCGCTGAACGCGGCAATGGCTTTGCGAAGCTCAATGTTTGTTATTTTTTCGCTGGATTTGATTTTTTCAGCTACTGCACCCTGGCCGGGAGAAACCAGCGCCACGTGTTTTTTCCGTTTGCGCTTGGGATTCTCCAGCCGACGGTGCTTCCCGTCCGCCAGCAGCAGGAAGTCCCCCTCCGTGGCCAGCACGAAGAAAAGACTGTCCCGGTCTCTGCCGGCGGTGGATTTGACAAGGTCTGATTTGGCAATGTCCATGTCACACCAGCGATTTCTCGGGGTTGGTCAGAATCTGCGGCTCCCCGTCGGTGATGAGAATGGTGTTTTCATAATGGGCGGCATTCTTGCCGTCGGCGGTCTTCACTGTCCAGCCGTCGCTCATGTTGATGATGGCGGCGGAGCCGGCGTTGACCATGGGCTCCACGGCGATGGTCATGCCCCGCAGCAGGCGGGGGCCGTGACCGGGCTTGCCGTAATTGGGAATCTCCGGCGACTCGTGCATATTATGCCCGATGCCGTGACCCACGTACTCACGGACGATGCTGTAGCCATGGCTCTCCACATACTCCTGCACGGCGTGGCCGATATCGCTGATGCGGTATCCCTCCCGGGCGAACTTCAAGCCCTCGAAGAAGGACTGCTGGGTCACCCGAATCAGGTCCATGTTCTCGTCGGACACCTTGCCGCAGGGGTAGGTGCCGGCGCAGTCGCCATGGACGCCGCCGATGTAGGCACCCACGTCCACGCTGACCACGTCGCCCTCCTGCAAGACCCGCTTGCCGGGGATACCGTGGATAATCTCATCGTTGACGCTGACGCACACGCTGGCGGGATAGCCGTTGTAGTGCAGGAAGGAGGGGGTAGCCCCCTGGCTGCGGATGAATTCATACACTGCCTTATCAATTTGCGCTGTGGTCACGCCGGGCTTGACCATATCCCGGGCCACCGCACGGGCGGCCGCGGTGATCTCACCGGCACGACGCATCAGCTCGATCTCATGGGCGGATTTGAGAGTAATCATTGTTTACAACCCAACGCCGCTAAGACCGCAGCGGTGGTCTCCTCCACTGTAGGATAATTGTCCACCACTTTCAGAAGTCCTCTGTCGCCGTAGAACGTCTTCAAAGGCTCTGTGGTTTCGTGATACTCCTTCAACCGGCTCAGCACCGTCTCGGGAATATCGTCCTTGCGCTGCACCAGCTTGCCGCCACACTCGTCGCACACGCCCTCCTGCCTGGGGGGCACGTTGACGATGTGGTAGCTGGCGCCGCAGCGCTCGCAGACCCGGCGGCCGCCCATGCGATGCACGATGACATCGTCGGGCACCTCCAGAGCCACCACGGCATCGAACCGGATGCCGGCGGCCTCCAGGGCCTCCGCCTGGGCCACAGTCCGCGGCACGCCGTCCAGGATATACCCGGCGGCGCAGTCCGCTTCCTGCAAGCGCTCGTTGATGATGCCGATGATGATCTCATCCGGCACCAGCGACCCGGCGTCCATAAACGCCTTGGCCTTCAGCCCCGTGGGCGTGCCGTTTTTCACGGCGGAGCGGAGGATGTTGCCGGTGGAGATGGTGGGAATCTTCAGCACCTTTTTAATGATGTCTGCCTGAGTGCCCTTGCCGGCACCGGGGGCGCCTAAAAGGATCATTCTCATTGCATGCAACTCATTAGTTCAGGAAACCCTTGTACTGACGCATCAGCATCTGGGACTCCAGAGCCTGGACGGTCTCCAGCGCCACGCCCACCACAATGATGACGGAAGTACCGCCGATGGACAGCGCGGAAACGTTGACGATCTTACCGATGATCAGAGGCAGGATAGCCACCACGCCCAGATACAGGGCGCCGAACAGCGTGATCTTGTTGAGAACCTTCTGGATGAAGTCGGAGGTGGGCTTGCCGGGGCGGAAGCCGGGGACGAAGCCGCCGTTCTTCTTCAGGTTGTTGGCGATCTCCACAGGATTGAACTGGATGGTGGAATAGAAGTAGCTGAAAGCGATAATCATCAGGAAGTACACGATCATATACAGCACGCTGCGGCTGTCCACGGCCTCGGTCAGGGCGTACCAGAAGGTGCCCTCCTTGGGGTGGGTGAACGCGGCGATGGTGGGGATGATCATGGCGATGGACTGGGCGAAGATGACGGGCAGAACGCCGGACATATTCACCTTCATGGGCAGGTTGGTGCTCTGGCCGCCGTACATCTTGCGGCCCACCTGGCGCTTGGCATACTGGACGGGGATGCGGCGCTCGGCGCCGTTGACCCAGGTGACCAGCACCACCAGAGCCAGGATGCCCACCACTACCAGCACCACATGCCACCAGTTGGCGGGGGTGGTGCGGACGTAGCTGATGGCGCTGCCCACCATGGTGGGCACGCGGCTGATGATACCGGCGAACAGGATCATGGAGATGCCGTTGCCGATACCGAACTCGGTGATCTGCTCGCCCATCCACATCACGAAGGCGGAGCCGGCCATGAAGGACACGATGATGACCAGGGCAGCCCAGATACCGGTGTTGGACAGGATGCCGTAGTTCTTCATCAGGGCGTAGTAGCCCCAGCCCTGCAGGACGGCGATGGCCACGGTGGCGTAGCGGGTGATGGACTGGATCTTCTTCTTGCCCTCTTCGCCGCCGTCACGGGCCAGACGCTCCAGCGCCGGGATGGCGATGGTCAGCAGCTGGATGATGATGGAGCTGTTGATGTAGGGCTGCACACCCAGGGCAAACAGCGTGGCGTTGGCGAACGCGCCGCCGGACATCACGTTGTACAGGCCCAGAATGGTGGTGCTCAGACTATCCAGATAGGTATTGAGCAGTGCGGTGTCCACATAGGGGACGGGGATGGCGTTACCGATGCGGAAAATCAGCAGCATCAGCGCGGTGAACACGATTTTCTTGCGCAGCTCGGGAATGGCCCAAGCTCTGCGAATCGTCTGAAACACGTCAGATCACCTCTGCCTTTCCACCGGCTGCCTCGATCGCTTCCTTGGCAGCCTGGGAAAAAGCAGCGGCCTGCACGGTCACTTTCTTGGTGACCTTGCCGTTACCCAGCACCTTGAAGCCATACTCACACTTGCTCAGGATACCCTTGGCAAGCAGGGACTCAGCGGTAACGATCTCGCCATCCTCAAACTTGTTGAGGGAGCTCAGGTTGATGATCTCCAGGGGCTTTGCAAAGATGTTGTTGAAACCGCGCTTGGGGATGCGGCGGGCCAGAGGCATCTGGCCGCCCTCAAAGCCGATGCGGGTACCGCCGCCGGAACGGGCCTTCTGGCCCTTGTGGCCGCGACCGCCGGTCTTGCCGTTGCCGCTACCGGCGCCACGGCCCTTGCGGTAGGCTTCCTTGACGGAGCCAGCTGCGGGAGACAGTTCATTCAGTTTCATTCTCTCGCACCTCCTTATTTCACTTCGGTGACCTGCAGCAGGTAGCCGATCTTGGCGATCTTGCCGCGGGTCTGGTCGTTGTCGGGCTGAACGGTGGAGTCACCGATCTTGCGCAGGCCCAGGGAAGCGGCAGTGGCAATGTGCTTTTCCAGTCTGCCGTTCAAGCTCTTGACGAGCTTAATGTTCAGATTAGCCATTTGTCCTCTGCCTCCTTAACCTACGATCTCGTCCACGCTCTTGCCGCGGGTGCGGGCCACTTCCTCAGGGGTACGCAGAGCCTTCAGGCCCTCGAAGGTGGCAGCCACCACGTTGACGGCGGTGTTGGAGCGCAGGCACTTGGTACGGATATCCTTGATACCGGCAGCTTCCATGATGATACGCACGGGGCCGCCGGCGATCACGCCGGTACCGGGGGCAGCGGGCTTCATCAGCACGCGGCCGGCGCCGGCCTCACCGATCACCTCGTGGGGGATGGTGGAACCGTTCAGGGACACCTGAATCATGTTCTTCTTGGCATCCTCGATGCCCTTGCGAATGGCCTCGGGAACCTCGGCGGCCTTACCCAGGCCAAAACCGACCTTGCCCTTGCCATCGCCGACCACCATCAGGGCGGAGAACTTCATGACACGGCCGCCCTTAACGGTC
This sequence comes from Oscillospiraceae bacterium, assembly GCA_017448145.1. GTDB lineage: Bacteria > Bacillota > Clostridia > Oscillospirales > Oscillospiraceae > Vescimonas. The sequence goes on from JAFSMA010000032.1 coordinate 13,955, forward strand.
TTGCTGACACGGTTGGTGGCAACGACCTTCTCGATATACTCGCTCTGTTCTCTTTCAAATCTAGGCATTGTCTTTCGTCCTCCTTCCTTAGAATTCCAGGCCGCCCTCGCGGGCGCCTTCGGCCAGCTCGGCCACGCGGCCGTGATACAGGTAACCGCCACGGTCAAACACGACCATGTCGATGCCCTTGGCCTTGCAGCGCTGGGCCACCAGCTTGCCCACGGCACGGGCGGCGGTCTTGTTGCCGCCGTTGCCCTCGATCTCCTTGTCCAGAGAGGAGGCGGAAACCAGGGTGTTGCCGGCCACGTCGTCGATGACCTGGGCATAGATGTTCTTCTCGCTGCGGAAAACGTTCAGACGGGGACGCTCGGGGGTGCCGAACACCTTGGAGCGGACTCTCTTATGACGCTTCAGACGCTGGGCGTTAGTATTGGGTCTTTTAATCATTGTTCCGCACCTCCTTACTTCTTAGCGCCGGTCTTACCGACCTTGCGGCGGATGGTCTCGTCGACATACTTGATGCCCTTGCCCTTATAAGGCTCGGGAGGACGCTTCTCGCGCACTTCGGCGGCGAACTGGCCCACCTTCTGCTTGTCGGGGCCGGAAATGACCACCTTGTTGGGGGAGGGAACGTCGATGGTGATGCCATCGATCTCGGCCATCTTCACCTGGTGGGAATAGCCCAGGTTCATGACCAGCTCATTGCCCTCCTTGGCGGCACGGTAGCCGACGCCGTTGATCTCCAGCTCCTTCTTGAAGCCTTCGCTGACGCCCACCACCATGTTGTGCAGCAGAGCGCGGGTCATGCCGTGCAGAGCGCAGTGGGCCTTGTCGTCGGAGGGACGCTTGACGTGGATGACGTTACCGTCCTGCTCGAAAATCATCTCGGGATGGAGCTGCTGGGACAGGGTGCCCTTGGGGCCCTTCACGGTAACGAAATTGTTCTCGGCGAAGGTGACTTCCACACCGGCCGGGACGGTAATGGGCATTCTACCAATTCTAGACATTGTTCAAATACCTCCTTACCACACAAATGCCAGGACTTCGCCGCCGACGTGGGCCGCGCGGGCAGCCTTGTCGGTCATGACGCCCTTGGAAGTGGACACGATGGCGATACCGAGGCCGCGCAGGACCTGGGGCATCTCGTCGGCGCCCACGTACACCCGCAGACCGGGCTTGGACACACGGCGCAGGCCAGTGATGGCCTTCTCCTTGCCGGCGTTGTACTTCAGCGTGACGCGGATGACACCCTGGGTGTCGTCGTCGATGATCTGATACGCCTTGATATAGCCCTCGTCCAGCAGAATCTTAGCGATGCTCTTCTTCATGTTGGAGGCGGGGATATCCACGGTATCATGCTTTGCGTTGTTGGCGTTGCGGATACGGGTCAGCATATCGGCAACAGGGTCAGTGATGTGCATACGAAATATCCTCCTATTTTAGAGTTACGGGCTTTGCCCGTTGAGGCAGCGAGGTATCACGAATAATTTAATCCGCCGCCCGGGGGCGATGTTTAATTATCCGTGACCTTTCGCCATCCTTTGCGCCTTTGGCGCTATATCCGGGGGCTGACTCCCCCTGAATACCGTTGGGTTGATTTACCAGGAAGCCTTGCGAACGCCGGGGATCTCGCCCTTGTAAGCCAGCGTGCGGAAGCAGATACGGCAGACGCCGTAGTCACGCAGATAGGCGTGAGGACGGCCGCAGATCTTGCAGCGGTTGTACTTACGGGTGGAGAACTTCGCCGGAGCCTTCTGCTTCAGCTTCATAGACAGCTTAGCCATGTTCGTTTCCTCCTACTCAGCGTTCAAAGGGAGCGCCCACCAGGGTCAGCAGCTCGCGAGCTTCTTCATCGGTCTGGGCGGTGGTGCAGATGACCACATCCATGCCGCGGATCTTGTCGATCTTATCGTACTCGATCTCGGGGAAGATCAGCTGCTCCTTGATACCCAGGGCATAGTTGCCGCGGCCGTCAAAGGCGTTGGCGCTGATGCCGCGGAAGTCACGCACACGGGGCAGAGCCACGTTGAACAGACGATCCAGGAACTCCCACATCTTGTCGCCGCGCAGCGTCACCTTGGCGCCCACGGGCATGCCCTCACGCAGCTTGAAGTTAGCCACGCTCTTCTTGGCAATGGTGATCACGGCCTTCTGACCGGTGATCGCCCCCAGATCCTTGGCGACGGCGTCCAGCACCTTGGGATTCTCCTTGGCCTCGCCGCAACCCACGTTCACCACCACCTTGTCGATCTTGGGGATCTGCATGGTGGACTTATAACCGAACTTCTTGAAGAGAGCGGGAGCCACTTCCTCGGTATACTTCACTTTCAGACGTGCCATGTTATCCTACTCTCCTTTCTCAAAACTCGGCGCCGCAGTGCTTGCACACGCGAACTTTCTTGTCGCCGCTGACCTTGTAGGCCACGCGGGTGCCCTTGTCGCACTTGGGGCAGACGACCTGCACCTTGCTGGCGTAGATGGCAGCCTCGCGCTTCACGATGCCGCCCTCCTCGCCCTGACGGCGGGGCTTGATGTGGCAGGTCACCAGGTTGATGCCTTCCACCACGACCTTGGCCTCGCTGGGCACGGTGCCCAGGACCTTGCCGGTCTTGCCCTTGTCCTTGCCGGACAGGACGACGACCTTGTCGTTCTTCTTGATCTTCAGACTATTCATTTCTCAAGGCCCTCCTCAAATTACTTCCGGAGCCAGAGACAGGATCTTCATATAATCCTTGTCGCGCAGCTCGCGGGCCACGGGCCCAAAGATACGGGTACCTCTGGGGTTCTTGTCGTCCTTGATGAGGACGGCGGCATTGTCGTCGAAGCGGACGTAAGTGCCGTCGGCGCGGCGGACGCCCTTGGCGGAGCGGACGATAACGGCCTTCACGACCTCGCCCTTCTTCACCTGGCCGCCGGGGGTGCTCTTGCGGACGGAAGCCACGATCACATCACCGATGTTGCCGTACTTCACCTTGGAGCCGCCCAGAACGCGGATGCACTTGATCTCTTTGGCGCCGGTATTATCGGCAACCTTCAGATAAGACTCTTGCTGAATCATTCTCGGCTACCTCCTTACTTGGCCTTCTCGATGATCTCGACCACGCGCCAGCGCTTGTCCTTGGACAGGGGGCGGGTCTCCATCACCTTAACGGTATCACCCACGGAGCAGGTGTTGTTCTCATCGTGGGCCTTCAGCTTGTAGGTACGGCCGACGATCTTCTTATACAGGGGATGAGCCACGCGGTCAGCGATCGCCACCACCACGGTCTTGTCCATCTTGTCGGACACGACCTTACCCACACGGGTCTTGCGGGAGGAAACTCTCTTCTCTTCCATTTTACTTCTCCTCCTTCTCACGGATAACGGTCTTAACGCGGGCGATATCACGCTTGGTTTCAGCGATCTTGAGAGGATTGTCCAGCTGATTGGTGGCGTGCTGCATACGCAGGAAGAACAGATCCTTCTTCAGGGAGTCCAGCTTCTCGTTCAGCTGCTGGACGGACATTGCACGTACTTCACTAGCCTTCATTCTCATTCACCTACTTCCTGGGACTCGGTGACGTCTTCACGCTTGACGATCTTGGTCTTGATGGGCAGCTTGTGGCTGGCCAGACGCAGGGCCTCGCGGGCAACATCATCGGACACACCGGCGATCTCAAACATGACGCGACCGGGCTTGACAACGGCAACCCAATACTCGGGGGAACCCTTACCGGAACCCATACGGGTCTCAGCGGGCTTCTCGGTGATGGGCTTATCGGGGAAGATCTTGATCCACACCTGACCGCCACGCTTGGTGTAACGGGTCATGGCGATACGGGCGGCCTCGATCTGATTGCTGGTGATCCAGCTGGGCTCCAGCGCCACCAGGCCGTATTCGCCGTAGGTGACGGTGTTGCCGCGCATGGCCTTACCGGTGAGGCGGCCACGGTGTACTCTGCGGTACTTGACTCTCTTAGGCAGAAGCATTACTGCGCGCCTCCTTCCTTGTTCTCAACGGGCTTGCGCTCGGGGCGGGGACCGCGGTTGAAGTTATTGGCGCCCTCGGGGCGGGGACCGCGGTTGAAGCCGCCGTTGCCGCCCTGGCGGTTGAAGCCGCCCTCACGGCGCTGGCCGTCACGGTTGAAACCGCCCTCGCGGCGCTGACCGTCACGGTTGAAGCTGCCACGGCGCTCGCCGTCACGGCGGCCGCCACGGCGCTCACGGCGCTCCTGATAGGGCTTGGTGGTGTCCAGAGTGCGGGGGGTGGTCCGCAGGGTCTGGGACAGGATCTCGCCCTTGTAGATCCACACCTTCACGCCGATGCGGCCGAAGGTGGTGGCAGCCTCAGCGAAGCCGTAGTCGATGTCGGCGCGCAGGGTCTGCAGGGGGATGGTGCCCTCGTGATAGTGCTCGGTGCCGGCGATTTCACGACCGCCCAGACGACCGTTGCAGTTGCACTTGATGCCCTTGGCACCGGCGCGCATGGCGCGGCCCATGGCATTCTTCATGGCGCGGCGGTGAGAGATACGCTTCTCGATCTGAGCGGCGATATTCTCGGCCACAAGCTGCGCGTCCATATCGGGGTTGCGGACCTCGACGATGTTCAGCTTCACGGTCTTGCCGATCAGCTTCTCCACGCTCTTGCGGTACTCCTCCACCTGCTCGCCGCCCTTGCCGATGACCACACCGGGACGGGCCACATGCAGATAGACGGTGACCACCTCGTTGCTGCGCTCGATCTCGATCTTGGAGACACCGGCAGCGAACAGGAGCTTCTTCAGGTACACGCGGATCTTGTGGTCTTCCACCAGCAGATCGCCGACCTTCTCCTCACTGGCATACCAACGGGAATCCCAGTCTTTGATGACGCCCACGCGCATGCCGTGGGGATTTACTTTCTGACCCATAAAAAACTGCTCCTCCCTTTCTTAGTCTCTCTCAGCGACAGCGATGGTCACGTGAGAGGTTCTCTTGTTGATGCGATAAGCGCGGCCCTGGGCGCGGGGCATCATCCGCTTCAGGATGGGGCCGGGGGTGGCGAACACCTGGGTGACCACCAGCTTATCGGGATCCATGTTGAAGTTGTTCTCCGCGTTGGCGCAGGCGCTCTTGAGGAGCTTCACCAGGGGCTCGGAGGCAGCCTTGGGGGTCTGCATCAGAATGGCCATAGCGGTCTTGGTGTCCTTGCCGCGGATCAGATCGCACACGATCTGGACCTTACGGGGAGCGATGCGCACGTAGCGCAGATATGCTTTAGCTTCCATTGTCTACGCTCCTCCTTTACGCTTTCTTGGCATGACCACGGAAGGTGCGGGTGGGAGCGAACTCACCCAGCTTGTGGCCCACCATGTCCTCCTGCACGTACACAGGCACATGGCGGCGACCGTCGTGGACAGCGATGGTGTGGCCGACGAAGGCGGGGAAGATGGTGGAGCTGCGGCTCCAGGTCTTCAGCACGGTCTTCTCGCCGGTCTTGTTCATTTCTTCAACCCGCTTGAGAAGCTCAGGGGCAACATACGGGCCTTTTTTAATAGATCTGCTCATATTCTTCTGCCTCCTTACTTCACGTTACGACGCTTGACAATGAACTTGTCGGTGGGATTCTTCTTGCTGCGGGTCTTGTAACCCAGAGCGGGCTTGCCCCAGGGAGTGACAGGGCCGGGACGACCCACGGGGGACTTGCCCTCACCACCGCCGTGGGGGTGGTCGCAGGGGTTCATGACGGAGCCGCGCACGGTGGGACGCCAACCCATGTGGCGCTTGCGGCCGGCCTTACCGATCTGGATGTTCTCATGCTCCAGGTTGCCCACCTGACCGATGCAGGCGGTGCAGTTGGTGCGGATGATGCGCACCTCGCCGGAGGGCATACGGATCTGGGCGTTGTCGCCCTCCTTGGCCATCAGCTGGGCATAAGCGCCGGCGCTGCGGACCAGCTGGGCGCCCTTGCCGGGGTGCATCTCCACGTTGTGGATGACGGTACCCACGGGGATGTTGGCGATGGGCAGGCAGTTGCCGGGCTTAATGTCGGCAGCGGCAGAGGCCATCACCTTGTCGCCGGCGTTCAGGCCCACGGGAGCGATGATGTAGCGCTTCTCGCCGTCGGCGTATTCCACCAGGGCGATGTTGGCGCTGCGGTTGGGGTCATACTCCAGACGCAGCACGGTGGCTTCCATATCCACCTTGTCGCGCTTGAAGTCGATGATACGATACTTGCGCTTCTCGCCGCCGCCGCGATGACGGACGGTGATGCGGCCATAGCTGTTGCGACCAGCGTTCTTCTTCAGCACCTCAACGAGGCTGGCTTCGGGCTTGGCGTGCTTGTCAATACCGTCGAAGCCGGAGACCGTCATGTGACGGCGGGAAGGGGTGGTCGGCTTAAAAGTTTTCACAGACATTTCTTACAACTCCTTCCTCTTACACCATACCCTCGAAGAACTCGATGGTCTTGGAATCGTCAGTCAGCTGGACATAAGCCTTCTTCCAGCTCTTGCGGCGGCCGGGGCGGGCGGCGCCCATGCGCTTGGCCTTGCCATCATAGTTGATGGTGTTGACCTTGGCCACCTTCACGCCGAAGATCTGCTCCACGGCGTTCTTGATCTCCACCTTGCCGGCGGTGGGGGCAACCTCGAAGACGTACTTCTTGTCAGCGGTGGCCTCCATGGAACGCTCGGTGATGATGGGACGAATAATGATGTCGTAAACGTTCGTCATTATGCGAACACCTCCTCGATAACTGCCAGGGCATTCTTGTCGATGACCAGGTTCTTGGCCTTGAGGATGTCATAGACGTTCAGCACCTTGGCGAAGGTGGTCTCCACGCCGGGGATGTTGCGGGCGCTCTTCACGACCACGCTGTCCACGTCGGGGGTGACGACCAGGGACTTGCCCTCGGCCTTGATGGCGCTCAGGAAGTTCCGGAAATCCTTAGTCTTGATGGCGTCCAGCTTGATGCTGTCGACAACGATGATCTCGCCGGCGGCCAGCTTGGCGGACAGGGCGGACTTCATAGCCAGGCGCTTCACCTTCTTGTTCAGCACGTAGGCGTAGCTGCGGGGCTTGGGGGCGAACACGATGCCGCCGTGGGTCCACTGGGGGGCGCGGGTGCTGCCCTGACGGGCGTGACCGGTGCCCTTCTGGCGCCAGGGCTTCTTGCCGCCGCCGGAGACCTCGCCGCGGGTCAGAGCGCTCTGGGTGCCCTGACGGCAGTTGGCCAGGTGATTCTTCACCACGTCGTGGACAACGGCCTCATTGGGCTCGATGCCGAAGATGGCGTCATTCAGCTCAACGGTGCCGACCTCAGCGCCAGCCATGTTGAGAACTTTAATGGTAGACATGTTTCAAGCACTCCTTTCCTTACTTAGTACGGGCGGAAGCCTTCTGGGGATTACGGCCGGAAGCCTTCTGCGGGTTGTTGCTGATGCCGGTGTCGGCGTGCTTGACGCGATGGGTCTTGACGGTGGACTTGATGGTGACCAGTCCGCCCTTGGGGCCGGGGATCGCGCCGCGAACGGCGATGAGGTTCAGCTCGGTATCCACCTTGACGATGTCCAGATTCTGGATAGTGACCTGGTCAACACCCATCTGGCCGGCGCCGATCTTGCCCTTGAAGATACGGGAGGGATCGGTGGTGGAGCCCATGGAACCAGCGTGACGGTGCACGGGGCCGCCGCCGTGGCTGGTGGGAGTGCGCTGTGCGCCCCAGCGCTTGATGACGCCCTGGTAGCCGTGGCCCTTGCTGGTGCCGGTCACGTCCACGAAGTCGCCCTCTTTGAAGGTGTCAGCCTTGACCAGGTCGCCCACGTTCAGCTCGGCGGCGTTGTCCAGGTTGAACTCACGCAGGTACTTCTTGGGAGCCACGCCCGCCTTGTTCAGGTGGCCCATTTCGGGCTTGGACAGCTTGCGCTCGGGGATGTCCTCGTAGCCCAGCTGCACGGCGGTGTAGCCGTCTTTCTCGGTCGTCTTCTTCTGCACGACAACGCAGGGGCCCGCCTCGATAACGGTGACGGGGATCACCTTGCCGTTCTCGTCGAAGATCTGAGACATACCGACTTTCTTGCCGATGATTGCTTTCATATGATCCTCCTTAAAGGTTATTGGTCGGCATAGATTCAACCTCCATTGGGGAAGGCAGCTTGCTCTGCCGACGTAACCCGTCCGCCCTTACGCAAGTCAGGCGGACATTGGGTAGCAAGCGTAATAAGGGTTTGCGGTGAGATGGCTGTATATAATAATGTGTTACAGCTTGATCTCGATCTCCACACCGGCGGGCAGATCCAGGGCCATCAGGGCCTCCACGGTCTTGGGGGTGGAGCGGGTGATGTCGATCAGTCTCTTGTGGGTGCGGCGCTCGAACTGCTCACGGCTGTCCTTGTACTTGTGGGTCGCACGCAGGATAGTGACGATCTCCTTCTTGGTGGGCAGAGGGATGGGGCCGGACACGGTGGCGCCGGTGCGCTTGGCGGTCTCCACGATCTTCTCTGCGCTCTGGTCGATGACCTGGTGGTCATAGGCCTTCAGACGAATGCGAATCATTTCCTTTGCCATTTCTTGTTTACTCCTTACTTACAATGTACGGTTTTGTTTGCTTTGACCAATTCCGTACGGTGAGGTCTCTCTATCCGCCGTTCCGTGCGTATCATTCCGGCTCATAAGAAACACCGGCACGCAGACGTGGCCGGTGTGGCTCTGGCGCGGCGATCTACGCCGGCGAACAGAACATCCTCAGCCGCCCGATTATCGGACATACTCCCCGGAAGTTACCTCCTTGCGGAGCAATCTCCCGGTTCATCGCAGTGTAAACGCTTCCGGGTGTGCACCACCTCTTCCGCGCGTACTTGCCTATAATAATCGAAAACCCCCTTGTTGTCAAGGGGGTTTGGGCAGATTTTTTGTGATTTTTGCAAGAATTTTTCGGGCCGATTTCTGCGTTTTGTACAATAGGGTCGGCGGGGGGATTGTTGCACAAAATGTAGGGGGAAAACAGGGTTACGGGCCGCCGGGGGCGGCGACACACCGCGAAGCATGAGCGGTATGTGGAGCCAGTGCCCTTGGGGTAGGCGGCGGCCCCTACGGGCAAAATCGTGACCGTTCGCAGCCAACGGCGCCTTTTCTCAATTCCTCCCGTGGGCAACGGGCGCTTCATGAAGCGCCCCTACGAAGAGAACCGGGGCCTGTGTTTTTACCGTAGGGGCGATTCAGGTCGCGCCCGCCGCGCGGTAACGAAAAACGCCAAAGTGGGCTGCGCAACAAAAGGGAACGACACCCCTTTGTAGGGGCGGGGCTTACCCCAAGGGCACTGGCTCCACCAGCCGCTCGTACCTCACGGGGTGTCGCTGGCGCTGCTCCGTCCTTTTCCCGTCAATCGCCGAGGAACTTTTCTCCCATCCGCCCCGGGTAATGGCGGGACACGCAGGTCCCGCCCTACGAAGGAAACGTTACCCCGTTCGTAGGGCGGCACC
>JAFSMA010000033.1 GCA_017448145.1 Oscillospiraceae bacterium
CCGAGTCCGGCGACCCGGAATTTGATCGGTACTGCCGCAGCGTGGGGGTGGATTTCGCCGACGATACGGCGCTGTACACCGCCTTCGACCTGTGCTACGACTATGACATTTACCCGGTATACCGGGACTGCGTCACCGGGGCGGACACGGCGGAGCGCTACGCCGATGCCGTCAACCGACAGGAGGCCATGTACCCCGCCAACTACGTAAAGGCCCGATTCCTGGAAAACCACGACAAGCCAAGGGCCGCCTTTTTGCTGCCGGAGGGGCGGCTGCTGCGGAACTGGACGGCGCTGCAATACTTTCAGAAAGGGGCGGCGCTGGTGTACGCCGGGCAGGAGGCGGGCTGCTCTCATCTCCCCTCTTTATTTGATAAGGACACTGTGACATGGCAGGGGGAATGTGACCTTGCGCCGCTGATGCGGCAGCTTTACGCCCTGAAGCAGCGTGATATCTTCGCCACGGGGCGGTATCACGCGGCGGCCCGGCCACGGGATTTCATGGTGTGTACCTACACCCCGGAGGACGGCCCGGCACCGGAGATGACCGGCGTATTCAGCCTGCGGGGCGCTTGCGGCGCCGCGGAGGTGGGCAGCCTGGGCGTGGCCGACGGCTGCTACCGGGAGCTGCTCTCCGGCGAGACGGCGGACGTGGTGCTGGGGTACGTCTCCTGCCGGGGCGAGCCCATGATACTGGAAAAGGTATAAGACAGCGGCGCGGCGACGGCTGCGCCGCTGCGCCTGTCAAAAAACGGCTCCGCTGTTTTTTGACAATAGGATTGCAGTCTACTACGCGCACGAATAGTACGCCTCCGGCGCACTATTCGCACACTTCGTAGCCTGAGATGTGAAAAAAGTGACGCGCATGTCGTCACTTTTTTCGGATTTCATTGGTTCGCGCCTGCGGGCGCGAAATCTGCGATGCTTTTTTGACAATCTGAGAGGCGCGGCTAAGGTCGCGCCGTTTTCCTTTGGGACAATGGCAAACACTTTTCCTTTGGGGAATGGTGAAAAATCCTTGCATTTTGGTGCAAATTTCGATATACTAAATTGATTTTATATGCGCACTATGGCGCAGACGGAGGAAAACCGCTTTGTCCACCATCATTACTGCCATCGACCCCCATTCCCCGGCGGAGCGCGCCGGGATCCGGGTCGGCGAACGGCTCACGGCTATCAACGGTCATCCGGTGGTAGACGTGCTGGATTATCGATTCTACGGCTACGACGCGGAATGCGACGTGGCTTTGGAGGAGAAGGGCCAGACACGACAAGTACATATTCGCAAGGCAGAGGGGCGCGACCTGGGGCTGAACTTCGAGACGTACCTGATGGACACCATGCACCAGTGCGCCAACCACTGCGTGTTCTGCTTCGTGGACCAGATGCCCCCCGGGATGCGGGAGAGCCTGTACGTGAAAGACGACGACGAGCGGCTTTCCTTCCTGCTGGGGAACTACACCACGCTGACCAATTTAAGTGAGCGGGAGGCCCAGCGGATCATCGACCTGCACATCTCCCCTATCAATGTGTCGGTGCACACCACCAACCCACGGCTGCGCTGCACCATGCTGGGCAACAAGCGGGCCGACGTGTCGCTGGACTACATGCGGCGGTTCGGCGCGGCGGGCATACAGATGAACGGGCAGATTGTGGTTTGCCCGGGATGGAACGACGGCGACCAGCTGCGGCGCACCATGTCCGACCTGATGGAGATTGGCTTTTACAGCTGCTCGGTGGTGCCGGTGGGCATCACCAAACACCGCCGGGGCCTTGCCAAGCTGACCCCTGTGAAGCGTGACACCGCCCGCGAAATCATCGCCATCGCCGACGAGTTTGGCGAAAAGTGCCTGCGGGAGAAGGGCACGCGGATGTTTTTCTGCGCCGACGAGCTGTATCTCAAAGGGGAGCTGCCCCTGCCGGAGGACGACTACTACGAGGAGTACCGGCAGCTGGAAAACGGCGTGGGGCTGCTGCGGTCGTTGGAGCAAGAGTTTATGGCGGCGCTGCGGTTTGCCGACGCACCGGCCTCCCCTGCCCCGTTTACCATTGCCACCGGCGTGTCGGCGGCGCCGTTTTTGACGGAGCTGCTGCGGCGGGTACAGGCCCGGTTCCCCGCCATACAGGGCAAGGTGGTGGCGGTGGAGAATGATTTCTTCGGCCACACCATCGACGTGGCGGGGCTGCTGACGGGACAGGATATCGCCGCGCAGCTCAAGGGCAACATGCTGGGGCGGCGGCTGCTGATTCCGCTGCACATGCTGCGCCACGGCGAGACCGTATTTTTGGATGATTACACCACGGAGCGCCTGGGGCGGGAATTGGACGCCAGGGTGCAGGTGGTGGGGCTGGACGGCGGAGATCTGCTGGACGCCATGACAGAAAGTGAGTGATACCATGTCAAAACCTATGATTGCCATTGTGGGCCGGCCCAACGTGGGCAAGTCCATGCTGTTTAACAAGCTGATCGGCCAGCGGCTCAGCATCGTGGAGGACACCCCCGGCGTGACCCGGGATCGTATCTACGGCGAGAGCGAGTGGTGCGGCCGGAAGTTCACACTGGTGGACACCGGTGGCATTGAACCCAACACCGACAACCAGATTCTGGCCTTTATGCGGGAGCAGGCACAAATCGCCATCGACAACGCCACGGTGATCGTGTTCGTCACCGACATCAAAACCGGCATGACCGCCTCCGACCAGGAGGTGGCCAACATGCTGCAGCGCTCCGGCAAGCCCATCGTGCTGGCGGTGAACAAGGTGGACGGCACCGGCACCGTGGATCCGGAGATTTATGAGTTCTACAATCTGGGCCTGGGCGACCCCATCGCCGTGTCCGCCGTTCACGGCCACGGCACCGGTGATCTGCTGGACGCGTGCCTGCAATACTTTCCCCCCGAGGACGAGGAGGCAGACGAATCCGACGTGGTGCAGGTGGCCATCATCGGCAAGCCCAACGTGGGCAAGTCCAGCCTGACCAACCGGATTCTGGGCCAGGAGCGGGTCATTGTCAGCAACGTGGCGGGCACCACAAGGGACGCCATCGACAGCTATTTTGAAAACAGTTTCGGCAAATACAACTTTATCGACACCGCCGGTATGCGGAAAAAGTCCCGCGTGGAGGACAACATCGAAAAATATTCCGTGCTGCGGGCCACCATGGCCATTGAGCGCAGCGACGTGTGCCTCATTCTCATCGACGCCCAGGAGGGCGTGACGGAGCAGGACACCAAGGTGGCGGGGCTGGCCCACGAGGCGGGCAAGGCCTGCATCATCGTGGTGAACAAGTGGGACCTGGTGGAGAAGGACGACAAGACCATGGACCACATGCGGGAGGACATCCGGCGGGATCTCAGCTTTATGACCTACGCCCCCATTCTCTTCATCTCCGCCGCCACGGGCCAGCGGGTGAACAGGCTGTTTGAGCTGATCAACTACGTCAACGACCAGTCCGCCACCCGCATCACCACCGGCATGCTCAACTCCGTGCTGGCGGACGCCCAAACCCGTGTGCAGCCCCCCACCGACAAGGGAAGGCGGCTGAAAATCTACTACATGACCCAGGTGGGCGTGAAGCCGCCTCACTTTGTGGTGTTCTGCAACGACAAGCAGCTGTTCCACTTCTCCTACAAGCGCTATTTGGAGAACCAGATCCGCGGCGTATTCGGCTTGGAGGGTACACCCATCATCATGAGCATCCGTCAAAAGGGCGAGGAGGAATAAACCATGTTTCGGGTATTCGTCACCTGTGTGATCGTTCTGGTGTCCTATCTGCTGGGCTGCATCAACGGCTCTGTGATGACCTCTCACTTCATCATCAAGGATGACGTGCGCAAGCACGGCAGCGGCAACGCCGGCCTTACCAACTTCTACCGCACCTACGGCGCCAAATACGCGCTGATGGTCATCGCCCTGGACATGGGCAAGACGGTGGTGGCCTGCCTCATCGGCGGCTTCATGTTCTCCCACCTCTTTGGCGACTGGACGCTGGGGGTGCTGCTGGGGGGCCTGGGCTGCGAGCTGGGCCACGTGTTTCCGGTGTTCTTCGGCTTCAAGGGCGGTAAAGGCATTTTGTCCGGCAGTATGTTGGCCATTCTTCTGGGCTGGAAGGTGGCCCTGGTGGCCTGGGGCGTGTTCATGCTGCTGTGGGCGCTGACGCGGTACGTGTCCCTGGGCTCTCTGGCGGCGGCGGTGAGCCTGCCCATTACGGTGTACTTTTTCCTGGGGCACAATTGGGTGTATACGGGTCTGGCGCTGTTTATGGCGGCGCTGGTGGTATACTGCCACCGGGAGAACATCGTGCGGCTGCTCCACGGCACGGAGAACAAATTCAAGTGGCACGTGAATCCCGTCACTCCCGACGACAAGAAAGACGAGGCATAACCCATGAAAAAGACGAACCAGGTGCGGCAGGTGGTGTTCCCCATCCTGGCCGCCCTCATCTGGGGCACGGCGTTCGTGGCCCAGGACGTGGTGTCCGACAGGATAGACGCCTTCACCTTCAACGCCCTGCGCAGCGCGGTGGCGGTGGTGGTGCTGCTGATCATCATCCGGATCTTTGACCGCTTCAACAAGGATAAGCCCCAGCGCACCGAGGCGGAGAAACAGCAGGACCGCAAGCAGCTCATATGGGGCGGCCTATGGTGCGGCCTGGCCCTGGGCGTGGCCTCCAACTTCCAGCAGGCCGGCATCGGCGCCGGCACGGACGCGGGCAAGGCAGGGTTCATTACGGCGCTGTACGTGGTGCTGGTGCCGGTCTTCGGCCTCTTCTTCAAGCGGAAGGTGAGCCTGCCGGTGTGGATTGCGGTGGGCCTTTCGGTGGTGGCGCTGTACTTGCTGTGCATCAAAGGCGACTTCTTGCTGGCCCCCGGCGACCTGCTGATTCTCTGCTGCGCGGTGGTGTTTGCCGCCCACATTCTCATCATTGACCACTTCACCGCCACGGTGGACGGCATCAAGCTCTCCTGCGCCCAGTTCTTTGTGTGCGGCGTGGTGTCCGCCATCGGCATGGTGCTGTTCAGCCATCCCAACTGGAACGCGGTGTGGGAGTGCGCGGTGCCCATTTTGTTCGTGGGTGTGTTCTCCAGCGGCGTGGCCTACACGCTGCAAATCCTGGCCCAGAAGGACTCCAACCCCACGGTGGTCACCATTCTGCTGAGCCTGGAGAGCGTGTTCGCCGTGATCGCCGGGGCGCTGATTCTCCATCAGAAGATGACGCCCCGGGAGTACGCGGGATGCGTCATCATGTTCATCGCGGTGATTCTGGCCCAGTTGGAGTTCCCCATTAAGAAGAAAGCAGCGGAAAACGTGTGATTGTTACATAGGAAAAGCGCCCCGGTACAGCCGGGGCGCTTTCTTTATGTATTGTGTCAGAACAAGCTGACCTGGGAGGTGTCCGCCATGCCGGCGAAGGCGCCCAGGGCTTTGAGCTGCTCGATATGGGTCTTGGACAGCTTGTTGCAGCAGGTAGAGAACTCCTCGATGGAGATGAAGGTCTTCCCTTTCCGCTTGGCCACCGTGTCCAGCGCCGCCGCCTCGCCCAGGCCGTGGACGGTGACGAAGGGCGGCAGAAGGCCGTTTTCGGTGATTTTAAACATGGTGGCGTCGGAGTGCATGATGTCGATGGTGTCGAAGTGGAAGCCCCGGAGATAGAACTCGTAGCACACCTCCAGCGTCACCATCAGGTTCTGCTCCACGTCGGTGGCGTCCTTGTTGTTCTCGATCTCCTTGATTTTCCGCTTTACCGCGTCGAGACCTGCGCAGCAATACTCGGCGTCGAAGGCCTTGGCGCGGATGGAGAAGAACACGGCGTAGAACGCCAGGGGGCGATGCACCTTGAACCAGGCGATGCGGAAGGCCATCATCACATAGGCCACGGCGTGGGCCTTGGGGAACAGGTAGCCGATCTTGGCCAGAGAGCCGATGTACCAGTCGGGCACGTTGTGCTCCCGCATGGCCTCCTCCCAGCCGTCCTGGAAGCCGCCCTTTTTCACCTTGCCCTTACGGACGGCCTCCATGATTTTGAAGGACATCTTGGGGTCAAGGCCCATGGAGATGAGGTAGAGCATGATGTCGTCACGGCAGCCCACCGTCTCCAAAACGGAGGCGGTGCCGCTGACGATCAGCTCGCGGGCGTTGCCCATCCACACGTCGGTGCCGTGGCTGAAGCCGGACAGGCGGACAAGGGTATTGAAATTGGTGGGCTTGGTGTCCATCAGCATGCCGCGGGTGAAGCGGGTGTTGAACTCCGGGATGGCCACAGCGCCTGTCTCACCCAGAATTTCGTCGTGCTCGTAGCCCAGCACCTTGGAGGAGGTGAAGATGCTCATGGTGTCGGCATCGTCCAGGGGGATGGTGCGGGCGTTGACGCCGGTGTACTCCTCCAGATACTTGATCATGGTGGGGTCATCGTGGCCCAGCATGTCCAGCTTTAAGAGGTTGTCCTCCATGCAGTGGTATTCAAAATGGGTGGTACACTGGTCGGACTTGGGGTCATCGGCGGGGTGCTGCACGGCGGTGAAGTCCTCCACGTCCATGTCGTCGGGCACCACCACCAGGCCGCCGGGGTGCTGGCCGGTGGTACGGCGGACGCCCACGCAGCCGGTGGCCAGCCGCTTCAGCTCCGCGTTGCCGAACTCCAGGCCCCGCTCCTCCTTGTATTTCAGCACATAGCCGATGGCGGTTTTATCCGCCAGGGTGCCGATGGTGCCGGCGCGGAACACCTGGGTTTCGCCGAACATCTCAATGGCGTGGCGATGGGCCCGGGACTGGTACTCGCCGGAGAAGTTCAGGTCGATATCCGGCACCTTGCCGCCGCCGTAACCCAGGAAGGTCTCAAAGGGAATGTCAAAGCCGTCTTTCACCAGCTTGGTGCCACAGTGGGGACAGTTCTTGTCCGGCATGTCGGCGCCGCAACCGTACTGGGGATCCTGGTTGAACTCCACATAGCGGCACTGGGGGCAGCGGTAGTGGGGCGGCAGGGAGTTGACCTCCGTGATGCCCGACATATAGGCCACCAGGGACGAGCCCACGCTGCCTCGGGAGCCCACCAGATAGCCGTTTTCCAGGCTACGCTGCACCAGCTTCTGGGCCGACATGTACACCACGTCGTACTTGCCCAGGATGCTTTTCAGCTCCACGTTAAGCCGGTCGATGATAAGCTGGGGCGGGTTTTCGCCGTACAGCTCGTGGCACTTGTCCCACACACGCTGGTTCAGCTCCTGCTCGGAGTTCTCCAGCCGGGGCGGGAACAGGGTGCCGGCGGGCAGCAGCTCTATCTCCTCCACCTGGTCGGCGATGTTCCGGGGGTTGTCGATGACCACCTCATGGGCTTTTTGCTCGCCCAGGTAGGCGAACTCCTCCATCATCTCGGCGGTGGTCTTGAAATAGATGGGCAGGCTCTCGTCGGCGTCGTCAAACTTCTTGCTGGCCAGCAGGATATGACGGTAGATCTCGTCCTCCGGCTCCTGGAAATGGACATCGCCGGTGGCGCAGACGGGCTTACCCAGCTCCTCGCCCAGGCGGACGATGAGGCGGTTATTCTCCCGCAGGGCCTCCACGTCGGGCACGTCGCCGTGGCGCACCATGAACATATTGTTGCACACCGGCTGGATCTCCAGATAGTCGTAGAAGGAGGCGATGCGCTTGAGCTCGTCCCAGTCCTTGTGGTCGGCAATAGCCCTGTAAAGCTCTCCCGCTTCACAGGCAGAACCGATGATAAGGCCCTCCCGGTGGGCTATCAGCTCCGTCTTTGGGATGATGGGCACACGGCGGAAATACTTCAAATTGGAGGCGGTGACAAGCTGATAAAGGTGCTTCAGGCCCAGCTTGTTCTTGGCCAGAATGATGATGTGCTTGGGGAAACGGTGGGTCTTGCTGCCCTGGGGGCGCAGGGCCAGCATCTTTTCGTTGATCTGCTGCAAATGGTCGATGCCCAGCTCGTCACGCATGCGCTGGAAAAACGGGATGAGCATATAGCCCACCATGCCAGCATCGTCGCTGGCCCGGTGGTGGTTGAAGGCGGGCAGGTCAAGATGCTCTGCCACGATGTCCAGCTTGTATTTGCCCAGCTCCGGCAGCAGATTCTGGGCCAGAATGAGGGAGTCCACGTAGGTGGGATGGAAGTCCAGACCCGCCTCACGGCAGCCGGCACGGATGAAGCCGATGTCGAACTCCGCGTTGTGGGCCGCCAGGGGACGGCCTGCCACAAAGTCCAGGAAGCTGCGGAGGGCCTCGGCGGGCTGAGGGGCGTCGGAGAGCATGGCGTCGGTGATGCCCGTCAGGCCGATGATCTCCGGCGTCAGGCGGCGGCCGGGGTTCACAAAGGTCTGGAAGCGGTCGGTGATCTCACCGTTTTTCAGCACCACGGCGCCGATCTCGGTGATGGCCTCGGTGGTGACGTCCAGGCCGGTGGTCTCAATGTCGAAGCAGACGATTTCGTCCTCAAAGGGCTGATCCTGGGTACCGTGAACCACGATTCTATCATCCAGATTGTTGACGAAATAGCCCTCTATGCCGTAAAGTATTTTTATTTTACCCTTGGCGGTATGCCAGGCATCCGGGAAGGATTGGCACACGCCGTGGTCGGTGATGGCGATGGCGGGATGGCCCCAGGAAATGGCCTGCTTGATGACGCTGGCGGTGTTGGTGAGGGCGTCCATATTGCTCATCTGTGTGTGGAGATGCAGCTCCACCCGCTTCTCCGGATAGTCGTCCATCCGGGGCGTGTGGGTGATTTTCATGATATTCTGGGGACGTAGCTGCACATCCTTGCCGTCGCGGCTCAGCTCCAGATAGCCCTGTACGCGAATCCACATGCCCACGGAAAGGGCGCTGCCCAGGGCCTGGGCCTCCTTCTCCTGGGTGTAGAGCCGGGCGGAGACGGAGCCGTGGTAGTCGGTCATGTCGAAGGTGAGGCACCACAGCCCCGGACGGCGGGTCTCGTAGCTCTCTACGGCGAAGACCTTGCCCTCCACCACGATGCCGCCCACCTTCAGATTGTTGCCCTCCATGGGTACGGCCTTACCTTTGATCTCCTTGCCCATGATGATATCGCCGCCCTTGGCGGCCTTTTCCTGGGCGGCGGTGCGGAAGGTCAGGCGGAGCTGCTTGATCTGGTAGTGGTCCATCAGCAGGTGGCGGATGGTGGACTGGGCGGCCTCGGGGATGTCCTCCCCGGCGGCAATCTCCAGCTCCATGGTGCGGCTCTCGGCGTCGATGACCCCGCCTGTCACCCGGGCATCGTGGAGCAGCAGTCGCACCTCACGGGGCGGCACAAAGCTCTCAAAGAATGTAAAAAACGGTTTACTATCGCACATATCTCTTTCCGTCTTTCTGCGGTTTACAGCTTGTCAATCTCCTCCATGAGGGCGTCTACAAGCTTTTCCTGGGGTACTTTGTAAAGGATTTCACCTTTACGGAATACCAGGCCCTCACCGTCGCCTCCGGCGATGCCCACATCGGCGCCACGGGCCTCGCCGGGGCCGTTGACCACGCAGCCCATAACGGCCACGGTGATATTTTTGCGGCAGTTTTGCAGCCGCCGCTCCACCTCGTTGGCAATAGGGATCATGTCGTACTTGGTGCGGCCGCAGGTGGGACAGGCGATGAGGTTGGGCCCCATCTGGCGCACCCCGGCGGCGGAAAGGATGCGCTTGGCGGCATAGACCTCCTCCACCGGGTCGGCGGTGAGGCTGACGCGGATGGTGTCGCCAATGCCCCGGCACAGCAGGCCGCCGATGCCGATGGCGGACTTGATGACGCCCATGGTGGGGGTGCCGGCCTCGGTGACGCCCAGGTGCAGGGGGTAGTCCGTCTGGGCGGCAAGCATGGTATAGGCCTCCATGTTCACCGCCACATTGCTGCACTTGACGGAGATGCAGATATCGTCAAAGTCGGCATCGTTCAATAGCTGTACATGGTGCAGGGCGCTGTCCACCAGCGCCTGGGCGGTGACGCCGCCGTACTTTTGCAGCAAGTCCTTTTCCAGCGAGCCGCCGTTGACGCCGATGCGAATGGGAATGTGGCGGCTGCGGCACTCGTCCGCCACGGCCCGCACCCGATCCTTTCCGCCGATATTGCCGGGGTTGATGCGGATCTTATCCACCCCTTGCCGGGCACATTCCAGGGCCAGGCGGTAGTCGAAATGGATGTCGGCCACCAGGGGGATATGGATTTCCCGGCGGATGGCACCGATGGCCTGGGCGGCGGCCATGGTGGGCACGGCCACGCGGATGATCTCGCAGCCCGCGTCCTCCAGGGCGTGAATCTGGGCCACGGTGGCGGCCACGTCCTCCGTCTTTGTATTGCACATGGACTGGATGGCCACAGGGGCGCCGCCGCCCACAGGCACACCGCCCACCAGAATTTGCTTGCTCATATCATTTTACCTCTGAAACAGCTTCCATACGTCGCTGAACGTCACCAGCGCCATCAGCAAGAGCATCAGCGCCAGGCCGCCCAGGTGGATATAATTCTCAAACTTTTCCGGCACCTGACGGCGGAAAAGGGCCATGGAAACGGTATTTATCACCAAAAACAGCACCTTGCCGCCGTCCAGGCCGGGGATAGGCAGCATGTTCATCACCGCCAGGTTCACCGCCAGCAGAGCACCGATATAGACGATGTTTTCAATGGCCTCGGCGGTGGAGGCGGACTGCCTGCCCACCTCGGTCATGGTGTTGACGATGCCCACGGGGCCGCTCATATCCCGGACGCTGGCCTGGCCGGTAACCATCATCTTCAGCGACAGGCGCACCATGCGGGCAAAGTCGATGGCATTGTTCCAGCTAAAGGCCACCCGGGCGCCGAAGTTGGCGGGCTCGGCGCCGAAATGGAGGCCAAAGCCGGTATAGGGGTTGCCGTTCTGGTCCAGGTATTCCCGGCGCTCCATGGGGAAATCCCGAAGGATGACGCGCTGGCCGTCACGGTCCAGCACCAGGTCGAAGGTGCCGTCGGTGTTCATACCCAGCAGCAGGCTGACGTCGCTGTACACGTAGACCCGCTCACCATCAATGGCCAGAATGCGGTCACCTACCTGGAGGCCCCCCGTCTGCTCCAGGGGGCAGTTCGGGGCGAAGGCCACAATGCGGGAGGTGTAAAAGCCCTGGGCCCCGGCGTAGAGCAGCAGAATCATCAAAAAACCGGCGATGAAGTTGGTGGCGGAGCCCGCCACAAACACCAGCAGTTTTGCCCAGAAGCCCTTATGATTCAGCGCCCGGGGGTCGTCGGAGTTCTCCTCCTCCCCTTCCATGGCGCAGTAGCCGCCGGCGGGGATGAGCCGCAGGGAGTACAGCGTCTCCCCTTTTTGCTTCTGCCAGATGGCGGGGCCCATACCGATGGAATACTCATTGACCCGCACACCGCAGGCCTTGGCCGCCGTAAAGTGGCCCAACTCATGGATGGCCACCAGAAAGCCGAAAATCAAGATGGCGGCCAGAATATATACAATAGTCATAGCTTCCGTCCTTATTGATCAATGGAGTACCGCTTGACGGGCAAGGCGGTCTGCTTCCAGTATATCCGCCAGGCTTGGCTGATATTTCACCGCCACGGCATCAAGGGCCGACTCCACCTGGCGGTGGATGTCGTTGAAGCCGATTTCGCCACGGAGAAACTGCATGACCGCCTCCTCGTTGGCGCTGTTCATAATGGTGGTGGCGGTGCCGCCCACGGCGGCGCACTGCCGGGCGATCTTCAGGCAGCGGAAGGCGTCCTCATCCGGCCTGTGGAAGGTCAGGCTGCCACATTGCAGCAGATCCAACGGCGGCTCCGGCGTGGGGGCGCGGTGGGGATAGGTGAAGGCGTAGCGGATGGGCAGCTTCATATCCGGCGTGCCCAGCTGAGCGATCATGGCCCCGTCCACGTACTCCACCAGGGAGTGAACGATGCTCTGGCGGTGAATCACCGCGTCCACCTGGGAAAGGGGCAGGCGGTAGAGCCGCATGGCCTCGATAATCTCCAGGCCCTTATTCATCAGGGTGGCGCTGTCGATGGTGATTTTGGCGCCCATGGACCAGTTGGGATGCTTTAGCGCATCCCCGGGGCCCATGGATTCCAATTCCTCATAGGTTTTGCCGAAGAAGGGCCCGCCGCTGCACGTGAGGATCAGGCGGCGAATCTCCTTTTTGCTTTGGCAGCCCCGAAGGCTCTGAAAAATAGCGGAATGCTCGCTGTCCACGGGGATAATCTCCGCGCCGCAGCGATCCGCCTCGTCCATCACCAGCTCACCGGCGCACACCAACGTCTCCTTGTTGGCCAGAGCGATGCGCTTGCCCTTGGCAATGGCCGCCAGGGTGGGCTGCAAGCCCACGCTACCCACCACCGCCGTCACCACCGTGTCGGCCTCGTCCAGGGCGGCGGCCTTCACCAGGCCTTCCATGCCCCAGGCAAATTCCACGTCCACGTCGGAAAGGCGCCGGCGCAGCTCCTTTGCCGCCTCTTCCCGATAAAGCACAGCAAGGCGCGGCTGAAACTGCCGCACCTGCTGCTCCATCAGATTTACATTTTCATTGGCCGTCAGCGCGGCCACACGCAGGCCCAGTTCCTGCACCACCTGCAGCGTCTGCCGGCCGATGGAGCCGGTGGCACCCAGCAGGGAGATGGTTTTTGTCATGATTCGCTCCTTAATAGAGGGAAATATATTGCAGCAGCATCCAGATGGCGGGGGCGGCGAAAATCACGCTGTCGAAGCGATCCAGCACGCCGCCGTGGCCCGGCAGCAGTCGACCGTAGTCCTTGATGCCGTACTCCCGCTTGACGCAGGAGAACACCAGGTCGCCCAGCTGGCCCATAACGGCGCCAACAAGCCCCAGCAGAATGCACCACAGGATGTGGAGCTGCACCTCCGTCACCAGGAAGAAAATGATGCGAAACAGCACCATGCCCACCATGCCGCCCACGATGCCGCCGAGAGAGCCCTCCCGGGTCTTGTTGGGGCTGACGCGGGGGGCCAGCTTGTGTTTGCCCAGGGCCATGCCGGTGAAGAGGGCCATGGTGTCGGAGGAAAAGGCGGCCACCAGGGGAATCAGCACCATGCCGGCGCCGTAGTCCAGCAGCCGCAGCCGCAGCAGGCAGCCCAGGGCCAGAGGAATGGCCACACCGGCCATCAGGATAACACATACGTCGAAAAACCTCAGGGCGTCCTTTTTGCCGTGCTCCACCACCAGCGCTACAAACAGCAACACCAGAAAGGCGGCGAACAGCCAGGGCATCAGCACCATGGCGGTGTCACCATGGGTGGGCCAATAGGGGGAAAAGGTGACCAGCACGCCCAAAATGGCGGCGATGCCGAACCACCGGGAGGCGATGGGCTTGGCACAGGCGGCGGAGAGCAGCTCATGGGCCGCCACCACACACAGTGCCGAGAGCAGCGCGGCAGTGGCCCAGTGGGGCAGCCAGCACAGGATAAACAGCAGCGCGGGGATGCCCACCACGGCTACAAGTATTCTTTGTAACATCGTTGCACTCCCCCCTCACTTCACGCCGCCGAACCGGCGGTCGCGGGATTGATAGGCGATAATCGCCTGATCCAATGCGGCCTCGTCGAAATCCGGCCACAGCGTATCGCAGAAATAAAACTCACTGTAGGCCGCCTGCCACAGCAGGAAATTGCTGATGCGCTGCTCCCCGCCGGGCCGAATCAGCAAATCCGGATCGGGGATGGCGGCGCTGTACAGGTGACGCTGCAAATTCTCCTCGGTGAAGCTCTCCCCTGCCTCGGCCAACGCCCGGGCGGCGTGGAGAATCTCATCGCGCCCGCCGTAATTGAGGCAGATATTGGCCTGGTAGGGGCTGTCCAGCTCACGGGAGATGGCCTCCGCCTTGTCGATCAAGGCCCGCAGCGGTGCGGGGATGGCGGAGAGGTCGCCCAGGAAGCACAGCTTGATATTCTCCCGGGCCATGGAGTCGATGGCCTCATGGAGATAGCGCTCCAGAAGGCCCATGATGGTGTCCACTTCCTCCTTGGGGCGGCGCCAGTTTTCCGTGGAGAAGGCGTAGACAGTCAGATACGGCACACCCAGGCGCTTGCAGTACTTGGCAATTTTGCGGAAGGTCTCCGCGCCTACCTTATGGCCGGCAGTGCGAGGAAGGCCGCGCTTCTTCGCCCAACGACCGTTGCCGTCCATAATGATAGCGATATGGCGGGGAAGGCGGCTCATGTCCACCTGCCCCGCCGTTTGATATCGTTCCTCGTGCTGCGCCATCAGACGCTCAGCAGCTCCTTTTCCTTGTTCTCCAGCAGCTTATCCAGCTCCTTGCAGCTGTCGTCGGTCAGCTTCTGCATATCCTTTTCCACCATTTTCATCTCGTCCTCGGTGATCTCGGAGTTCTTCTGCTGCTTCTTGAAGGTGTCGATGGCGTCGCGGCGGATGTTGCGCACGGCCACCTTGCCGTTCTCGGCATACTTGTGAATCTGCTTGACCAGCTCCTTGCGGCGCTCCTCCGTCAGCTTGGGGAAGCCCAGGCGGATGCTCTTGCCGTCATTCTGGGGGTTGATACCCAGATCGGACTCCTGGATGGCCTTCTCAATGCCCTTGAGGGCGCCGCCGTCCCAGGGAGTGATCACCAGGGTGCGGGGGTCGGGGGAGGCAATGGAGGCCAACTGGTTGATGGGGGTGGGGGTGCCGTAGTAGTCCACGCTGATGCGGTTGAGCACGGAGGCGTTGGCCCGACCGGCGCGCACGGCGGCGAAGTCGCTGGCCACGGACTCGATGCTCTTCTTCATCTTCTCTTCAAATACTTTGTACTCGTCCTTCAACATAACTGACATCTCCTTTTATTCGGTGGTGGGTTTCTCTCAATGTTCGCCTACGATGGTGCCGATTTTCTCGCCCCGCAGCGCACGGAGGATATTCTCCGGGTCCTTCAGCGCAAAGACCAGTACGGGAATGTGATTGTCCATGGAAAGGCTGGTGGCGGTGGTGTCCATCACCTGGAGGTGGCGGGCCAATACGTCCTCGTAGGTGATGCTGTCGAACTTGACGGCGGCGGCGTTCTTGGCCGGGTCGCTGTCGTAGACGCCGTCGATATTCTTGGCCAGCAGAATCACGTCGGCGCCGATCTCCGCCGCCCGGAGGACAGCCGCCGTATCCGTGGAGAAGAAGGGGCTACCGATGCCGCAGCCAAAGATGACCACACGGCCCTTTTCCAGGTGACGGATGGCGCGGGCCCGGACATAGGGCTCGGCCACGGCGCGAATCTCCAGGGCGGTCTGGACACGGACATCCACGCCCTTCTGCTCCAGCACATCGGCCATAGCCATGCAGTTCATGGCGGTGGCCAGCATGCCCATATGGTCGGCACGGGTGCGCTCCATGTAGCCCTCGCCGTTCTTGACGCCGCGCCAGAAGTTGCCGCCGCCGATGACGATGCCCACCTGCACACCCATGTTGACGCACTCTTTTATCACGTCGGCCACCCGGCCCATCACCTGGAAGTCCAGACCGAAGTGCTTGTCGCCGGCCAGTGCCTCGCCGCTGATTTTCAAAAGTACACGGTTATATTTCGGTTTGTCCATGGCAAATTTACCCCCTTGTTGTCTACCCTATTCTACAATAATTCTCCCCCTTTGTATAGCCCAAAATCACAAAATCCCAGAATTATTTTTGCCTGGGGACACCATCTGTGGTATACTGTCGGTGAGAAAGGAGGCGGCGCGGATGGATATTCTCTATGAGGACGGGCGGGTCATCGCCGTGGTGAAGCCGGTGGGGGTGCTGTCCGACCAGGTACCGGCGCTGCTGCGACAGCAGATGGGCACGGACTGCTTTCGCACCGTGCACCGGCTGGACGGCCAGGTGGGCGGCGTGATGGTATTGGGGCGCAGCGCCAAAGCCGCCTCGCTGCTGGGCGAGCAAATACAAAACAGAGCCGTGGAGAAGGAGTACCTGGCTGTGGTGGAGGGCGAGCCGCCCGCCGAGGGGCGACTCACCGACCTGCTGGGCCGGGACAGCGTGCGACGCGTCACCTATGTGTCCCCCACCCCCGGCAAGGATGTGCGGGAGGCGGCGCTGGAGTACAGAGTTTTAGGGCGGTGTAATGGGTTTTCCCTTGTCAGCATCCGGTTGGAAACCGGGCGCACCCATCAGATTCGCGTGCAGTTCGCCTCCCGGGGCTGGCCGGTGTGGGGCGACGGCAAATACGGCGCGGCAAGGGACGACGGCTCCATCGCCCTGTGGTGCCGCCGCATGTCCTTCACCCACCCGCAAAGCGGGGAGCGGATGGCGGTATCCGCCCTGCCCCAGGGCGCGCCGTGGGGCCTGTTTGGGGACATTTTGGCTGATTTTGAGGCGGAATAGAACAGCGACACCCGGCAGCGTTGGCTGCCGGGTGTGTTATTATTGGCGGATAAAGCGTTGATCCGGGTCGTCACCGTCCGTTTCCCGGGAAATGAACCGCTCCACCTGCATGTGGAGGTCGTATTTCTCCCGCAGAGCGGCGATTTGCCCCATGATGGGTGAGGCGTGGTGGGCGTCCAGGGCCGCCTGGTCGCGCCAGCGGTCAATGAGCAGCACCGTATCGGGCCGGGCGGCGGGATAGTAGTAGTCATAGCCCAGGTTGCCCTCCCGGCTGCGAATGGCATCGGCCAGGCCGGAGGACTCCATTTCCTCCGCGAAGCGGCGGGCATTGTCCCCCGCGCCGGTATAAAAGAGATGAATGACCATCATTTTAGTTCCTCCTGCCGGCTGAAGCGCCACAGCATGAAAAACACAGCGAACACGTACACCACGGACAGCAGAATATTGGGCACCATCAGCCCTCGCAGCACCACCATCAGCGCCACGAACACCGCCGTCATGGCGAGGATGGGCGCCAGGAAGCGGGCAGTCATCTCCATATGGGGCTTGGCGAAGGTCTGGAGGGCGAAGAGGCACAGGAAATACAGCAGGAACGCCGCAATCAGAAACAAGGTTTTGGGCAGCAGCGCCACCGCCTCATCCCGCATGAATTCCAGGGCCGTGGTCATCAGATTTAAACCGAAAATCAGAAAAATATGGATTAACATATAGTGAATGCCAGTGGTGCGCCGCTCCCGGTCGATGATTTTGTCATAGAGCAGCTCGTAGCACAGAAACAGGCCCACCACAATGAGGAAGCTCATGCCGGAGAAGTAGACGCTGCGCCAGGTGAAGTCCCCCTCAAAGTAGGAGGCGATGGCGATAATCATCTCGCCGAAGGTGAACACCACGTACAGCATGGCCCGCTCGGACAGGTGGGGAAAGTCAATGAGCTCCGCCCGGCTCTCGTCCGCCAGGAGGCGGGTCAGCACCATGCCGAACACGATGGGCACGGCGGACAGGGTCAGGCCGGTGCGGTGATACACCGGGATCACCAGCAGCACCAGCAGCGCCTCGCCGAAGAGGACGATCATCATATTGCGGATGGAGCGAACCTCGTGGGCCAGCCCTCGGTGGTGATGCAGCTCAATGGCGTACTGCACGCCGATATTCACCAGAATCAGCGCCCAGGCCACGTGGTACTGGGTGTGGAAGGTCTCCCAGTGGAGCCGGGTGCCCTCGCCGATATAGTACAGAAGGTACATATTCAGCACCAGGGCAATATGGTCCCGAAGGCCGTTGCGGCCGTGCATATTGATGTAAAACGTGGAGAAATTCCAGATCTGGATGATGGCCAGGCTGCACAGGATGTAGGCCAAAAAGGTGTTGGTGCTGACAAAGCCCCCCTCCACATGGTGGAGCAGGGAGTTGTTACGGCCGATGATATAGACGAAAATCAGGTCATATATCAGCTCTAAATACTCTACTTTTTTCTCTTCTTTTTCCATGGTGCGTTACCGATACTCAATGCGTATCCTGAATGCTATTGTCTAACGCCCCCTCATCCGTCGGCTGCGCCGACACCTTCCCCCCAAGGGGAAGGCTAACCACCTGGATGTGGGGGTTCTCCGCTGCCGCTTCGGCAAACACGTGCAAAAAGCCTGCGGTGAAGCCGCTCTCCGGCCAGTCGGCAAGGCAGAGGGTGACATCCTCGCCCCGGGAGGTGAGGCAGTCGTAGAGGGCGTCCAGATTCCGCCCGTACCAGGCGGGGAAACGGAGCTGGTTGCAGAGAAAATTGTGAAGTTGACTGGCGTTGCCGAATTGGTCGCCCCGCAGTGTCAGCGTCATGGCGAAACCTCCCCGTACAGCAGCGTAAAGCTGGTGTAATGATCCTCGGTGTAGTAAATCAAGCCGTCGCTGGAATAGATAATGCGCTTGGCGCCACGGGAGGAGGCGCCCAACGTGTCGATGTCGCACTCATAATAGGTGCGGCCCGGCGCCTCCGGCAAAAGCCCTTCGTAGTTGCCGAAGCGGTCGCCGCCGATGCAGCAGCCGGGGGCATAGACCTCCACGGAGCCGCCGCTCCAGCCCAGGTCCCGGGCCTGGCGCTTGGTGATGTAGTTCCGGGGCAGAGCGCCGTAAAGACGCAGGTAGATCGCCACGTCGTCACGGCTGTCGTAGACGCCGTTTTCGTCCAGCTGGGGCGTATCCTCGGTTGGCACTTCCGTCGACGTGTCCTCCGCCGTATCCACCAGGGGCAGGTCGGCGATGGGAATATCCTCCGCCACCGGGGCAGGTGTGGTACCGCAGGCCGCCAGAGACAGCAGCAAGACCACCGCCAGCAGCAGGGCAAGGATTTTACGCATAAGCATCCCTCATTTCAAGGAGACATTTTACCACAAATTGCCGCCGCAGGCAATAAAGAAAGCGGGCCGTAGCCCGCTTCAAGCTATCGACAAAGTGTCGACAGCTTGAAGCGCAAATGCAGGAACATCCAAGATGCTCCTGCATTTGCATGAATTTCACGTGAAGGGGGACTCCCGTCCCCCTTCACAATCCCCCATGCGTAGTGAGAAGCTGTCCGCAAATAGCCTCTGTCTACAGTCCGACGCCGATCGAAGCCCTCTTTCTTTATGTTGCTTCTCTATTCTGGCAAGTCAATCCTCGCACAGGGCCAGGAATTCGTCCTCCGTCAGCACGGGAATGCCCAGCTCACGGGCCTTTTGCAGCTTGCTGCCGGCGGCCTCCCCTGCCACCACGTAGGTGGTCTTTTTGGACACGGAGCCGCTGGCCTTGCCGCCCCGCTTTGTCACCATGTCCTGGGCCTGTTCCCGGGTGAACCGGGTCAGCGCCCCTGTCATGACGAAGGTCATGCCGGCGAAACGGCTGTCAAGCTTTTCCTCTTTACAGGTCATATTGACCCCAGCCCGCCGCAGACGGGCCACCAAATCCTGAGACTGGGGGCTTTGGAGCCACTGGCGGATATACCAGGCCGTGATGCCACCGATGTCGTCGATGGCGGTCAGGTCCTCCTCCGAGGCGGCGGCAAAGGCGTCGAAGGTGCCGAAATGGGAGGCCAGCACCTTGGCGGCCTTGTCCCCCACCTGGCGGATGCCCAGGGCGTTGATGAGCCGCCAAAGATCGTTATCCCGTGACTTGGCAATGGCATTTACGGCGTTTTCCGCCGATTTTTGCCCCATTCTGTCCAAATCCTTCAGGTCGTCCACCGTCAGATCGTACAGATCCGCCGCCGTTTTCACCAGGTGGTTGTCCACTAAAAGCTGCATCACCGCCGGGCCAAGGCCGTCGATGTCCATGGCGCTGCGGCTGGCAAAATGGGTGAGATTCCGCAGCAGCTGGGCGGGACACTCCGCCCCGGTGCAGCGAATGGCGGCGCCGTCCTCGTCACGGCTCACCGGCGCGCCGCACACCGGGCAGGTGTCCGGCAGGAAGTAGGGCTCCAAATCTGTAAGGCGTTTTTCCTTTACAACGCCCAGTACTTCCGGGATGATCTCTCCTGCCTTCTGCACCACCACCGTATCGCCGATGCGGATGTCCTTCTGGGTGATGAAGTCCTGGTTGTGGAGCGTGGCGTAGGTGACGGTGGTGCCTGCCAGGCGCACGGGAGAGAGCACCGCCTTGGGCGTCAGCACGCCGGTGCGGCCCACCTGCACCACAATGTCCTTTAAGAGCGTTTCCTTTTTCTCCGGGGGGTACTTGTAGGCCACCGCCCAGCGGGGGCACTTGGCGGTGCTGCCCAGGACGGCCCGGTCGGCCAGGTCGTTGAGCTTTACCACGGCGCCGTCGATGTCGAAGGGGAAGTCCATCCGCTCATCCCCCAGCCGGGCAATTTCTGCCAAAATAGCGGCATCGTCACCCAAAACCTTATGAGGGATGACGGGGAAGCCCTGGGAGGCCAGGTAGTCGATGGTCTCGCCATGGGTGGTAAAGGTCTTTCCCTCTGCCAGCTGCAAATTAAACACGGCAATGTCCAGCCGCCGCTTGGCGGCAATGCGGGGGTCTTTTTGCCGCAGGGAGCCGGCGGCGGCGTTGCGTGGATTGGCCATTAAAGGCTTGCCCTCGATCTCCAGGGCGGCGTTAATCTCCTCGAACACCGTGCGGGCCATGTAGACCTCACCACGGACGATGAGCCGGGGCAGCTTGTCCGGCAGCGTCTTGGGCAGGGCGGCAATGGTGCGGATGTTCTCCGTCACGTCCTCCCCTACCCGGCCGTCGCCACGGGTGGCGCCGCGGTAGAACACGCCGTCGCGGTACTCCACCGCCACGCTGAGGCCGTCCACCTTGGGCTCCACGCTGTAGCGCGCGGTGGGCAGCTCCCCCGCCACACGCTCCAAAAAGTCCCGCACCTCGCCCTCGTTAAACACGTCCTCCAGGCTCTCCAGGGGCACGGGATGGGACACCTCGGCAAAGTCGTTCAGCAGCCTGTCGCCCACCCGCTGGGTGGGGGAATCGGGGGTGACGGCCTCGGGATGGGCCGCCTCCAAGTCCTGTAAACGGCGGTACAGGCGGTCATATTCATAGTCCGGCATGGTGGGCGCGTCCAGGGTGTAATACAGCCGGGCGGCCTCGTTGAGCTGCTGCCGAAGCTGCTGAATCTCCATAATCTCGTCCATAATGCTACCTCTTATCCGATGTTCATAATATACTCTTCGGCGTACTCGTCGGTGGTCTCCCGCTGGCCCTGGAAGTAGGTATAACTCTCCGGCACGCCGCCCACGATCACCGTTTCCGCCACGGTGATCTCGTTGCTGACCTTGGTATAGGTTCTGAAACCCGGCAGGAGGATGCTCATATAGGCGTCCACCTGCAAGACGATGCGGTGGCGGGTCTGGTTGATGCCGGCGGCGGTGAAGGCGTCGCGGAAGGCGGCGGTGGTGGTGCCCACGGTCTGCATCCGCACCTTCAGCGACGGGCCGCGGCCCGCCAGCAGTGCAGAGCCGGTGAGGGTGCCCAGGGGAATGGAGAGCTCGCTGGTGGACACCTCCGACAGGCGCAGCAGAACGTCGTCGGCAATCTTGTTTTGCAGGCGGTTTACCTCCGCCATATTGCTGCGCAGGGCGGTGATGCGGCCGTCGAAATCCTTTTCAAAGGACACCAGATTGTCATAGTCGATGTCCCCGGTGGCGATGGCCTCGTTCACCGCCGCCACCACGATACGATTCACCGTGTTGGACACACGGGCCGTGGCCAGGCGGGTGAGAATGGGCTTCATCTGCACCAGGGCTACGGCGGTCAATACCGCCACCGTCACCAGCGAAGCCACAAGCCAGAAAATCCGGCGCTGCCGGGGGCTGACGCCCACCGTACGGAAGTAGCCCATACCCATCCCCCCTTACGGGAGGGTATGCGGCCACGGCTTATCCTTATTCCGCCCAGCTGTTGACGATTTCCTTATACGTCCTGCCCCGCACCATGAAGTTGGGGAACTGGTCGAAGGCGGCGCAGGCGGGGGAAAGGGTCACCACGTCGCCGCTTTCAGCGGCGTCGCGGGCGGCCTCCACCGCCTTTTGGAAGGGGGATGCCTCCACAATGGCGGGGTGACCGAGAGCGTAGCCGGGGGCGTTTTCCACCGCGGCGCGAATCTTGTCCGCCGTGGCGCCGCACAGCACCAGCAGTTTCACGTGATCCACGATTTCAGGGCCGAGAACGTCAAAGGGAATGTGCTTGTCATAGCCACCGGCAATCAGGATCACCTTTTCCTTGAAGGAGCGGAGGCCGGCGATGCAGCGGCTGGGGCTGGAGGCAATGGAGTCGTTATAAAACCGGACGCCGTGCCAGGTGCGCACCAGCTCGATGCGGTGCTCCACGCCGCCGAAGGTGCGGGCAAAGCGGGCGATGGTATCATCTTCCACCAGGCCGTCCACGGCGGCGATGGCCGCCATGTAGTTCTCCACGTTGTGGACGCCGGGAATCTTGATGTCAGAGGCAGCCATGATGCGGCGCTCGTTGCCGCCGCGGCGCGCCATAATGTCATCGCCCCGGAGGAACACACCGTCCTCCACCTGGGATTGGCGACTGAAATACCGGGCCCGGCCCACGGCACGGGTGGCCTGCTCCCGGGTAATGGCGTTATCCAGGTTGAAAATGGCCACATCGTCCCCGGTCTGGTGGCGGAAGATGTTCTCCTTGGCGGAGACGTACTCTTCCATACCGTGGTGCATATCCAGGTGGTTGGGGGCCAGGTTGGTGACCACAGCGATATGGGGGCTCTGGGTCATGGTCATGAGCTGGAAGCTGCTGAGCTCCAACACGGCATAGTCCGTGGGCAGCATGTCGTCCGCCTCGCACAGCAGCGGGTGGCCGATGTTGCCGCCCACGTGGACGCGGTAGCCCGCCGCCTTCAAAAGCTCGGCGATGATGGTGGTGGTGGTAGTCTTGCCGTCGGAACCGGTGACGGCGATGATGGGACAGGGGCAGACCTTAAAGAATACCTCCATCTCCGAGGTCAGCTCGCTGCCCTGCGCCACCGCCTTGCGGATGGGCGCCACATCGGGCCGGAGACCCGGCGTGCGGAAGATCACATCCTCATGGATGCCCTCCAAATAGTCCTCCCCCAGCCGCAGGCGACAGCCCTTGCACGCCAATTCCTCTGCCGCTTCGCCCAGCTGCTCCCGGCTGCGCTTATCACAGGCGGTGACGGAAATGCCGCTCTCCAGCAGCAGGTGCAGCAGCGGCGTGTTGCTGACACCGATGCCCACCACCGCCACAGTGCGGCCCCGCAGCGATGCCACATATTCATGTAAGGTCATATAAGACGCTCCTTGTTCACAATACTCTAACCATGTATTATATCCCATCGGCGGAAAATATGCAACTGTGAGGTGGAGGTGAGGGCAGGAAAAGCCCCGCACCGAGTTCGGTGCAGGGCTTACTGTTTACAATGTGATTTCCGTGACCTCCCCCACGGTGACAGGGCCGCCGATGGAGGCGTCGATCCACATGCCGCCGTCCCGGACCACCGTGGCTTCCACCGTACCGGAGGGCTGGCGGAGGCGGTAAGTGAACTTGCCGTCCCCCTCCCGGCGGGAGGCGGCAAAGGCCGCCGCCATGGCGCCACTGCCGCAGCTGCCCTCAAAGACCAGGGTATCGGTGTTCACCACCTTCACAAGAGGTGTTAAGGTATCTTCCTTTACAAAGCAGACGCCATACGCATCCAGAGTGCGATAGGCTTGGAAAACCGGCTGGGCGGCGGCGAAAAATGCCCGGCTGGGCGCCACGTCCTGCACCACCAGATGGGCGATGCCCTCCAAGTCCACCAGCGTGGCGGGAATGTCCCCCACCGTCACATCTTTGATCTTCCGGGGCAGGGGCATGGCGGCGCTGGCGGTACCGATATAGGTGTCTGCCACCACCTGCACCAGGCTGTGGCAGCCGCTGACACGGAGCAGCAGCTCCTGCTGCCCTATCAGCAAACTCTGCCGGGCCAGCAGCATGCCATAGGCCCGGGTGGCGTTGCCGCAGAACTCGCCGCCCATCATCTCCAATACGCCATGGATTCCCGGTGGGCCGCGATGGACAAAGCCCACCTGTTCCACACCCCAGTCCGGCAGGGCCATCAATTTCGCCGCCAGGGCGGGGCGCTCCTCCTTCGGCACGTCGGACAGCACCAGGGCGGTGATATTCCCCGCCGGGTCGGCCCGAACCACTTGAACTGTTTTCATCGCTGGTAATTCCTCAAAAACTGGCGGGTGCGCTCCTCCTTGGGGTCATCCATCACCTGGCGGGCAGGGCCCTCCTCCACGATGA
>JAFSMA010000034.1 GCA_017448145.1 Oscillospiraceae bacterium
ACGAATAGTACGCCTTTGGCGCACTATTCGCACACTTCGTAGCCTGAGATGTGAAAAAAGTGACGCGCATGTCGTCACTTTTTTCGGATTTCATGGGTTCGCGCCTGCGGGCGCGAAATCTGCGATGCTTTTTTGACAATCGCAGAAAAAGCGGACAGAACGTCCGCTTTTTCCGCAAGATGGGCTTAATTCTGAAAAATCGGCCAGGAGAACTGGGCCATATACTCGCCCCGGTAGGCCAGCACCGCGTCGGGGTTGCCCCGCTTGTACTCGTAGGCGTCGCAGTCCAGCAGCTCCGTGACCACATAGCACTGGCTGCGCCGCTTGATGAACACGCCTTCGGCCCCCGCCGCCTTCAACGTGGTCTGCACGTCGGCGATCAGGTTCCGCAGGTAGGAGCTGTGATCCTCCTCCCACAGCACCGCGTTCAGCTCGCCCACGGTGACGGCGGCCCCCTCCCGGTCCACCAGGTAGGCCAGCAGCTCCTTGGACTTGCTGTACTGAAATTTCACCGGCTGGCCGTGGGCGAACACCTCGAAGTTGCCGAAGCATTTCACCTGTAACGGCTTTGCCTTCGGCAGGGGGACGGGGTTGCGCAGGTTGCCCAGCTCCTCCCGCACCTTGCCCTCCGTCACCGGCTTTGTGACGTAGCCGGAGGCGTGGAGCCGGTAGGCGTCCAGGGCATAGTCCTGGTAGGCCGTCACAAAAATCACGTTCACCTGGGGGTTTCGCTCCTTCAGCTTTTTTGCCAACCCGATTCCGCTGATGACGGGCATTTCGATGTCCAGAAACGCCACATCCACGGTTTTCTCCGCCGCAGCCGTCAGGGCCTCCACGGGATTGGTGAAGGCCAGGTATTCCCATTGGCCGCCCAGCACCTTTTTCACCTCGTTTTGCAGCCGGAGGAGCTGTAGCTCCTCATCGTCCACCAGCAAAACCGTCATACCCTTACCTCCTTGGGAAATGCCACCGTCACCGCCGTGCCCGCGTCCGCCCGGCTGTCAATTGACACCTTGCCGCGGCAGGTGTTTTCGATGCGGTACTGTATGTTCCGCAGCCCCACGTGGCTGCCTGTGCTGTCCATGGCCGCCGGGTCAAAGCCCACGCCGTCGTCCCGGATGGTGACGACGTACGCCTCAGCGGTCTCCCTGGCGGCAATGGTCACCGTGCCGCCCTCCAGCTTTTTCAGCACGCCGTGCTTGATGGCGTTCTCCACAATGGGCTGGATGGTCAGCGGCGGCACGGAAAAGTCGTCGGTCTGAATGTCGTACACCACTTGCAGCCGGCTGCCGAACCGCATCTGCTCCAGCGCCACGTAGGACTGGATATGCCGCAGCTCACTGGTAAAGGGAATCAGCCTGGTTTCCGTCAGGGAGGACAGGTTGTGCCGCAGGTATTCGGTGAAATGATCCAGCGCCGCCTGGGCCTTGGCCGGGTCGATGGCGATAAGCGTGGAGATGGAGGACAGGGAGTTGTAGATAAAATGGGGCTGGATCTGGGACAGCATGAGCCGGATCTGGGCCTCCTTGTTTTTCTCCCGCTCCCGGGCGATGACGATGTTTTTTTCAATGCTGATCAGCAGGATCAGCACCTCAATGGCCACGATGATGGAGGCATAGGCAATGGCGAAGCCCGGAAAGCGGTTTTGCAGCAGGATGGCCACCAGCGGCAGCACACAGTAGATGCCGAAGGCGGTTTTTTCCCGGACGGACAGCCGGGGGCTGCCCAGCGCCACCACCAATATGGCGGCGAACATAATGAACTGATACCCCTGGGAGAGGATCATGGTGGGGCTGCGGGTGTACACGCCGTCTACCGCCGTGAAGAAAATCCCGGTGAAGATATTGGCGATGTCCAGCGCAATGTACAGGGAAAACACGGTGTAGCTCAAGGCGGACAACACCTTTCCCGTGGGGGAGGGCATGGGGATGTAGGCCCTGGCGTAGCGAAACAGCAAAAAAACCTCCAGGTTGTTCATGATGTAAAAGGCGGTGTAGAAGCCCATCACCAGCAGATCGCTGCTGCCCCGGGCCTTCAGCAGGGTAAAGGTGAGGTAGGCGGCGAAATGGGCGATGGTAAACAGGAAGAAATCCAGCAGAATCCAATCGTCCTGCTGCTTCTGCTTTTTAATGATGACGTTCACGGCGTGGATCAGCAGGATGAGAATCCCCATCATGCACACGGCGATATTGAAATAGCTGGTGTTGCCCATGGCGCGCTCCTCACTTCGGGGTATGCAGACTGTTTTGTCTATCATAGCACACCTGCCGCCGGGTTGCAAATCGGACTTCCCCTCCGCCATAAAAACGGGGCTCCCCCGAATTGCGGGAGAGCCGCGCCAGATTGTCAAAAAAGCATCGCAGATTTCGCGCCCGCAGGCGCGAACCATTGCAATAAATTTCTGACGGCGTGTACGTCAGAAATTTCACTTCTCAGGCTACGAAGTGTGCGAATAGTGCGCCAAAGGCGTACTATTCGTGCGCGTAGTAGACTGCAATCCTATTGTCAAAAAACGGCAGAGCCGTTTTTTGACAGGCTCACGCGGCTCCCCCGAATTGTGGGAGAGCCGCGCGATGCTATATGGGTTTTAGTTCTCGGTAAACAGCGCCGTGGAGTAATACCTGTCGCCGCTGTCGGGCAGCAGGGCCACAATGACCTTGCCCTTATTTCCGGGGCGCTTCGCCAGGGAGATAGCGGCGTGGAGGGCCGCGCCGGAGGAGATGCCCACGGAGATGCCCTCTTTTTTCGCCAGGAGCTTGGCGGCGGCGAAGGCGTCGCCGTTGGCCACGGGTAACACCTCATCGTACACCCCCGTATCCAGCACCTCCGGCACGAAGCCTGCGCCGATGCCCTGGATCTTGTGGGGGCCGCTTCGGCCCTGGCTTAATACGGGGGAGTCCTCCGGCTCCACCGCCACCACCTGCACCTGGGGCTTGCGCTCCTTGAGATAGCCGCCGGTGCCGGTGACGGTGCCGCCGGTGCCCACACCGGCCACGAAGATGTCCACGGCGCCGTCGGTGTCCCGCCAGATCTCCGGGCCGGTGGTGGCGCGGTGGATGGCGGGGTTGGCGGGGTTCACGAACTGGCCGGGGATGAAGCTGCCGGGGATCTGGGCGGCCAGCTCCTCCGCCTTGGCGATGGCGCCCTTCATGCCCTTGGCCCCCTCGGTCAGCACCAGCTCGGCGCCGTAGGCCTTGAGAATGTTGCGCCGCTCCACGCTCATGGTTTCCGGCATGGTGAGGATGATGCGGTAGCCCTTGGCGGCGGCAATGGCCGCCAGGCCGATGCCGGTATTGCCGCTGGTGGGCTCGATGATGACGGAGCCCTCTTTCAGCAGCCCTTTGGCCTCCGCGTCCTCGATCATGGCCTTGGCAATGCGGTCCTTCACGCTGCCGGCGGGGTTGAAATACTCCAGCTTCACCAACACCTTTGCCGTCAGGCCCAGGGCCTTTTCCAGATTCGTTACCTCCACCAGGGGCGTGTTGCCGATGAGCCCCAGGGTACCTTGATAGATATTTGCCATGGTGTTACACCGTTCCTTTCTCAGTTTCCCCGTCGTCAATGGGGTTTCCTGTCCGTCTTTGATAGTCCGCCAGGGCGGATTGAATGGCCTCCTCCGCCAGCACGCTGCAATGCATCTTGTAATCGGGCAATCCGTCCAGCGCCTCGGCCACCGCCTTGTTGGTCAGCTTTTTCACCTCGCTGAGGGGCTGGCCCTTAATCAGTTCCGTGGCCATGGAGCTGGAGGCAATGGCGCTGCCGCAGCCGAAGGTCTCGAACTTCACGTCCTGCACGATGCCATCCTCAATTTTCAGATACATTTTCATAATGTCGCCGCATTTGGCGTTGCCCACCTCACCGATGCCGTTGGCGTCCTCAATGACGCCCACGTTTCGGGGGTTGCGGAAATGATCCATCACTTTTTCACTGTATAATGCCATGATTTTGCCTCCTTTTTACAGGATAAACTGTTTTTTGCCCGCCATCAGATCCCGCCAGATGGGGGAGAAGCTCCGCAGGTAGGCCACCACTTCGGCGGTTTCCCGAATGATGGTGTCCACGTCCGCCTCTGTCACGTCCTCGTCAATGGTGAGCCGCAGCGAGCCGTGGGCCACGTCGTGTACCCGCCCGATGGCCAGCAGCACGTGGCTGGGGTCCAGGGAGCCGGAGGTACAGGCGCTGCCGGAGGAGGCGCAGATGCCCCTGTCGTCCAGCAGCAGCAAAAGGGACTCGCCCTCAATGCCCTCAAAGCAGAAGTTGACGCTGCCGGGGAGCCGAGGCGTCCTGGCGCCGTTGAGGGCGGCGTGGGGGATCTGCCCCAGGCCGTCTATCAGTTTGTCGCCCAGGCGGGTGAGGTAAGCGCGCCGTTCCTCCATTTTGCCTGCGGCCTCGGTCAGCGCCGTGGCCATGGCGGCGATGGCGGGCACGTTCTCCGTGCCGGCCCGCTTGCCCTTCTCCTGAGCGCCACCAGCGATGAGGCTGGTCAGCGCCACGCCCCGGCGGGCGTAGAGGAAGCCCACGCCCTTGGGGCCGTGGAACTTATGGGCCGAGGCGGAGAGCAGATCGATGTTATCCCCCACCACGTCCACCGGGATGTGGCCCACCGCCTGCACCGCGTCGGTGTGGAACAGCACGCCTTTTTCCCGGCAGATGGCGCCGATTTCCCGGATGGGCTGGATGGTGCCGATCTCGTTGTTGGCGTACATGATGGTCACAAGACAGGTGTCGTCCCGGATGGCCGCCGCCACGTCGCCCGGCCGCACCAGCCCGTCCTCATGTACGTCCACCAGCGTGACGGTGAAGCCCTCCTTTTCCAGGGCTTTCAGGGTGTGCAGCACGGCGTGGTGCTCAAAGGCGGAGGAGACGATGTGCGTCTTGCCCTGCCGCTTGCCCAGGGCGGCGGCGGAGCGGATGGCCTGGTTGTCGGCCTCGCTGCCCCCGGAGGTGAACACGATCTCCCGGGGCTGGGCGCCGATGACAGCGGCCACCTCCGCCCGGGCGTTTTCCAGCGCCTCCCGGGCCCGCTGCCCGTGGAGGTACAGGCTGGAGGCGTTGCCCCAACACGTATCCAGCAGCGATACCATCGTTTCTCGCGCCGCCGGGCTCATGGGGGTGGTGGCGGCGTTGTCGGCATAAATCACGGTAAAACCCTCCTTCAAAGGTGTACTCTCTGTTGCGCTCTCGATTATAAATCTATTCACCTACTATGTCAATAGGTAATTTAGCAAATAATGCTGTTGCTTTTACAGAGTCACCTACTGTATAATGGGGAAAAAGAAAGGGGGCCATGCCATGATTTCAACCAGAGGGCGCTATGCCATCCGGGTGCTGCTGGATTTGGCGGAACACGATACGGGCGCCTTTGTGCCGCTGAAGGACATCGCACAGCGGCAGTCCATCTCCAAAAAGTATCTGGAAATCATCGTCAAGGACATGGTGGCCGGGGGGCTTATCGTGGGCGCCAGCGGCAAGGGCGGCGGCTACCGCCTGGTGAAATCGCCGGAGGAGTACACCATCGGCGCCGTGCTGGAGCTGATGGAGGGGTCGATGGCCACGGTGGCCTGCCTGGTGGACGGCGCCGCGCCCTGCCCCCGGGCGGGGGAGTGCGAAACGCTGCCCCTTTGGGCGGAGTACGACAGGCTGACCCACGATTTCTTTTACGGCAAGACCCTGGGGGATCTGCTGAAAAAAGGGTGATAAACCGTGGGATTCCGCCTGCCTGTGAGAGAATTTGCGCTAAACCTCTCGCCGGGGAGCATTTTATTTCAGCCGGGGCTTGCCAATTCGCCGCATCTGCCATATACTGTAAATCATTCCGCTGCGGCGGTTACATCAAATTCGTTATCGTATAGCAAAGGAGCGAACAACACCATGAGCATCGCCATTCGTTATTACACCCAGACCGGCAACACGAAAAAGCTGGCGGAGGCCATTGCCAACCAGCTGGGGGTGGAGGCCAAGCCCGTCACCGCACCGCTGGAGGAGAAGGTGGATTTCCTGTTTCTGTGCAACAGCGTCTACTGGGCGGGGATGGACAAGGCCGTGAAGCAGTTTGTGGGGGATAACGCCGCCAACATCGGCACCCTGGTGAACCTGAGCACCGCCGCGCTGATTGACTCCACCTATGCCCAGATGAAAAAAGTGGCCCGGGAGGCGGGGGTCACCCTGTGCGAGAAGGAGTTTCACTGCCGGGGCAAATTTGCCGCCCTCCATGCCGGTCACCCGGACGAGGCGGACATTGCCGCCGCCGTCGCCTTCGTCAGGAGCGTGGTGGCATGAGTGAGAATTTTGATCTGCAAGCCTACCTGACGGCGGGGGTGGAGCAGGTGGTGGCGGACGCCTTAAAGGCCACCCTGAAAGACCCCCGGGAAACCGCCTTCCTGGTGCAGTTTGCCGCCGCCAGCCGCGCCGCGTCCC
Source organism: Oscillospiraceae bacterium (assembly GCA_017448145.1). Classification (GTDB taxonomy): domain Bacteria; phylum Bacillota; class Clostridia; order Oscillospirales; family Oscillospiraceae; genus Vescimonas. The sequence continues at coordinate 6,418 of JAFSMA010000034.1, forward strand.
AGAAGCGCCGCCGCGCCGAGGACGCGGGAGAGCACGTGCCTTCCTACCTCATCGCCAGCATCACCAGCGCCTGCAACCTCCACTGTGCCGGGTGCTACTCCCGCTGCAACCATGCCACCGTGGACACCCAGCCTGTGCAGCAGCTCACCGATGGAGAGTGGCTGCGCATCTTCGACGAGGCCGACGATATGGGCATCAGCTTCATCCTCCTGGCCGGGGGCGAGCCCATGCTGCGCCGCGACGTGATCGAGGCTGCCGGACGCCGCCGGAATATCCTCTTTCCCATCCTCACCAACGGCACCTTTATCGACAAGGCGTATTTTGACCTCTTTGACCGCTGCCGCAACCTGGTGCCCATTATGAGCATCGAGGGCGACCGGGACCTTACCGATGCCCGCCGCGGAAAAGGCGTCTATGACCGCCTTATCGCCAATATGGACGAGTTCCACCGCCGCGGCCTTCTCTTCGGCGCCTCCGTTACCGTCACCACCGAGAATCTCCGCCACGTCACCTCCCGTGACTTCCTCCAATCCCTGTCCGACCGGGGCTGCAAGGTGGTGATTTTTGTGGAGTTCGTCCCCGTCACCGACGAGGCCCGCCACCTGGCTCCCGGCGAGGCGGAGCGGCAGTATCTGGCCGACGAGATTTCCCGCCTCCGGGAAGAGCACCCGGAGATGGTGTACGTGTCCTTCCCCGGTGATGAAAAGAGCTCCGGCGGCTGCGTGGCAGCGGGCCGCGGCTTCTTCCACATCAACTCCCACGGCGGCGCCGAGCCCTGCCCCTTCTCCCCCTATTCCGACGTGAACATCCGAAATACCTCGCTGCGTGAGGCCATGCATTCGCCCCTGTTCACCGCCCTCCGGAGCGGCGACTTCCTCCTGGAGGATCACGCCGGGGGCTGCGTCCTCTACGAAAAACGGGCAGAGGTGGAAGCCCTCCTGGCCGCAGGACAAAAGTGACCTCATCCGCCACTCAAAAAAGCACTCCGACCTTTCGGTCGGAGTGCTTTTTGAGCCTGTCAAAAAACGGCTATGCCGTTTTTTGACAATGGGATTGCAGTCTACTGCGCGCGCGACTAGTACGCCTCCGGCGCACTATTCGCACACTTCGTAGCCTGAGAAGTGAAAAAACTGACGTACACGCCGTCAGTTTTTTCGGATTTCATGGGTTCGCGCCTGCGGGCGCGAAATCTGCGATGCTTTTTTGATGGGATTTTCGCTTACACGCCGGAGTAGGCGGCAAAGCCTGCGTCGATGGGCAGCACCACGCCGGTGATGGCACTGGCGGCCCTGTCGTCGCACAGGAAGAACACGCCGCCCAGCAGCTCTTCGCTGTCCACAAAGCGGTTCATGGGCGTGTTGCGGAGAATCTTCCCGCTGCGGGCGGTGGGGGTGCCATCCTCGTTGAACAGCAGCGCCCTGTTCTGGTTGCTCACCAGGAAGCCGGGGGCAATGGCGTTGCAGCGGATGCCGGTGCCGGCAAAATGGGTGGCCAGCCACTGGGTGAAGTTGGACACGGCGGCCTTGGCGCCGGAGTAGGCGGGGATCTTGGTCAGGGGGGTAAAGGCGTTCATGGAGCTGATGTTCAGGATGCAGCCGCTGTGGCGCTCCACCATGTCTTTGGCGAACACCTGGGTGGGCAGCAGCGTGCCCTGGAAGTTCAGCCGGAACACGAAGTCCACGCCGCTGGCCTCCAGGTCGAAGAAGGTCTTCTGGCCCTCCTTGGCCTCGTGCTGGTACTCATTGTCGGTGGTGGCCCGGGGGTTGTTGCCGCCGGCGCCGTTCACCAGGATGTCGCAGGGGCCCAGGTCGGAGAGCACCTGCTGATGCACGGCCTCCAGCGCCTCCCGCTCCAGCACGTTGGCCTTGTAGCCCCGGCAGATATAGCCCTGGGAGCGCAGCTCCTCCGCCAGCTTTTCCACGGCCTCCTCGTTCAGGTCGAGAGCGGCCACCTTGGCGCCCGCCTGGGCAAAGGCCCGGGCCATGTCGCCGCACAGCACGCCGCCTGCGCCGGTGATGACCACCACTTTCCCTGCAAAACTCACTTGATAGGGCAGATTCATCGTCATTTCCTCCTGTTTATTTTGTTTCTTTGTCCATCAGATCCCAGGCCCCCAGCATATACATGATGCCCAGCGCCCGGTCGTAGAGGCCGTAGCCGGGCCGCACGGTGCCGGGCTTCTCGTCCCACAGGTGGCGGCCATGGTCGGGCCGGATGTAGCCGGTGAAGCCGCCGTCGTGGTAGGCCCGCAGAATATCCAGAATGTGGGTGTCGCCGTCGCAGTCCCGGTGGCTGGCCTCGGAGAAGTCGCCGTTGGGGAAGTGCTTCACGTTGCGGATGTGGGCGAAGGCGATGCGGTCGCAGTGCTTACGCACAATGGCGGCCACGTCGTTGTCCGGGTTGGCGTTCAGCGACCCGGAGCAGAGGGTCAGGCAGTTATAGGGGTCGTCCACCATCTTCAGGAAGCGGTCGATGCTCGCCTCGTCCACCAGCAGCCGGGGCAGGCCGAAGATGTCCCAGGGGGGATCGTCCATGTGTACCGCCATCTTGATGTCGCACTCGTGGCAAACCGGCATCAGCCGCTCCAGGAAGTACCGGAAGTTCTCCCACAGCTTTTCCTTGGTCACGCCCTTGTACTTCTCGAACAGCTCGTCCAGCTTGGCCATTCGCTCCGGCTCCCAGCCGGGGAAGGTCATGTGGTACTTTTCCGTAAAGGACATGACGTAGTCTGCCATCTCCTTGGGGTCGTCCTGAATCATGTCCTTCTGGTAGTAAAGGGCGGTGGAGCCGTCCCCCACCGGGTGGAACAGGTCGCTGCGGGTCCAGTCGAAGATGGGCATGAAGTTGTAGCAGATCACCTTCACGCCGAAGGGGGCCAGGTTGCGGATGGTCTGGATGTAGTTGTCAATGTACCCGTCCCGGCTGGGCAGACCGATTTTGATGTCGTCGTGTACGTTCACGCTCTCCACCACGTCGGCGTTGAATCCGGCGGCGCGAATCTGGGACACCACTTTTTCAATCTCCGACGGCTGCCACACCTCACCGGGCATCTTGTCGTGCAGCGCCCACACGATGGTGCTCACGCCGGGAATCTGGCGGATGTCACCCAGGGAGATCCGGTCGTTTCCCTCACCGTACCAGCGAAAACCCATTTGCATTGGCTTGTCCTCCTGTCATTTTTATACTTTTATTGTAATCCAATCGTTTCAAAAAGATATTGCAAATCTCCTTGCATACATTGTAAATCCTGCTATAATAAAAGGGCGAGGTGAGGCAGATGAAGCAGCGGCGCGCGTCCCAGTTCAACGCCCGGCAGTACATGGTGGAGCGGGACTTTGAGGTGTATTACTACTCCGACGCCCATTTCCACACGGTGGGCAGCCATAGCCATGACTATTACGAGTTCTATTTCTTCGAGTCCGGCAGCGTCACCATGGAGCTGGCTGGGTCGCCCTATCCGCTGCGGCAGGGGGATTTACTGGTGGTGCCGCCCCATACGCCCCACCGGGCCATCGTGGCCGACGACGGCCAGCCCTACCGGCGGTTTGTGTGCTGGATCGGCACGGAATTTCTGGCGGATTTGACGGCCCAGGCGGAGGAATACGGCTATCTGACGGAGCGGGCCCGCCGGGAGCAGGCCTATCTCTACCACTTCGACCCCCTGACCTTTAATGACATCCGCCTCCTCCTGTTCGCCCTGCTGGACGAGCTGCACACCCACCGCTTCGGCGGCGCGGAGCAGCTTCGCCTGGCCCTGCGCCGCCTGCTGCTGACGGTGAGCCGCCTGGCCTGGGAGCAGCACCATCCGGCCCGGGACGAGGGGAGCAAGTACGCCCGCATCGCCGCCTATGTGGAGGCGCATCTGGGGGACGATTTGACCCTGGACACCATCGCGGGGCAGTTCTACCTGAGTAAGTCCTACGTGTCCCACCTCTTTAAGGAGAGCACCGGCATGAGCCT
>JAFSMA010000035.1 GCA_017448145.1 Oscillospiraceae bacterium
CCAGCAGGAAGCCCAGGCCGCCGGTGATGCCGTAGACCACGGACTCGATGAAGTTGTAGTTATTCTGCACGTTCAGCAGCGCCACGCCCAGCACGGCGCAGTTGGTGGTGATGAGGGGCAGGTACACGCCCAGGGCGGTGTACAACGTGGGGACGTTCTTCTTCAGGAACATTTCCACAAACTGCACCAGGGCGGCGATGACCAGGATGAAGGCCACGGTCTGCATGTACTCCAGGCCCAGCTTCACCAGCACCTGGTTCACCAGGTAGGCAAAGGCGGAGGCCAGGCCCATGACGAAGGTGACGGCGGCGCCCATGCCCACGGCGGTGTCGATCTTCTTGCTGACGCCCAGGAAGGGGCAGATGCCCAGGAACTGGGCGAAGATAAAGTTATTGGTGAGAATGGCACCCAGGGAGATGGCCAACAATGTAGTGATGCTCATACTTTACTTCGCCTCCTTTGCCTTTTTGGCCTTGCGCTCCTCGGCCTTGTTCAGCGCCCACTGCATGACGGCAATCAGCGCGCCCAGGCACAGGAAGCCGCCCACAGGCAGCACCAGCATACCGGCGGGGGTGTAGCCCGCGGGCATGACCTGGTAATCCAGCAGCTTGCCGGCGCCCAGCAGCTCCCGGAAGAAGCACATCACCAGCAGCACCAGCGTGTAGCCGATGCCCTGGAAGATGCCGTCCAGGGCGGAGGCGCCCACGGAGTTCTTGGAGGCGAAGGCCTCGGCCCGGCCCAGGATGATGCAGTTCACCACAATGAGGGGGATGAACACGCCCAGGCTCTTGTCGATGTCCGGCAGGAAGGCTTTCAGCAGCAGCTGCACCATGGTGACGAAACCGGCAATGACCACGATGTAGCAGGCGATACGAACCTCGTTGGGGATGATTTTCCGCAGCAGGGAAATGAAGATATTGGACAGGGTCAGAATGATGATGACGCTGACGCCCATGCCCAGGCCGTTCTTGATGGAGGTGGTGATGGCCATGGTAGAGCACATGCCCAGCAGCTGCACCAGAACGGGGTTCTGGGTAATCAGACCCTCTTTGAATTGTTTACCGACATTCATTGTTCTGTTGTCCCCCTTTCATCAGGCGATGGTGGCCACGGCGGCCAGGGCGGCGTTGGCGCCCATGGTGATGCCGCGGGTGGAAACGGTGGCGCCGGAGACCTCGGTGACGGTCTTGCCCACGGCAAGAGAGCCGGCGCCGCTGAGGCCGATGAACTGATCCAGCACCGGCACGCCGGCCTTGTTGGGCTCGTTGCCCATGACCTTGGAGCCGATACCGGCGGTCTCGGCGTTGGACACCACGGAGATACCGGTGATGGCGCCGGACTCGTCCACACCCACAATCATTTCAATGATGCCCTGGGAGCCGGAGGCCTCCACCTTGCAGGCGTAGCCGCCGGTGGACATGGTGTAGATCTCCGTCAGCTTGCCGCCCTGGGCGGCAGCGGCGGCGGTCATATCCTCGGTGAGCTCCACGGCCTGGAACTCGGCGCCCTCGGGGGCCACCTGGGCCAGGGCCGCCTTGGTGGCGGCGAAATTCAGCTCAGCGATACGGTCCTCGGTGACCATGTTCACCACACCCAGCAGGGCGGCCACCACCAGGGAGATGGCGGTGAGGGTGCCGGCCACCTTGAGAATAAACTTACCGTTCAGATTTTTCATTTCGCAGCGGCCTCCTTCTTCTCCTTTTTGGGGGCACCGTAAATGGTGGGCCGGATGTACTTATCCAGCAGCCAGGTGGTGCAGTTCATGATGAGGATGGAGTAGCACACGCCCTCGGGGTAGGAGCCGAAGCGGCGGATGAAGCAGGTCAGCAGGCCGCAGCCGATGCCGAAGATGATCTGGCCGGGCTTGGTGACAGGGGAGGTGGCGTAGTCGGTGGCCATGAAGATGGCGCCCAGCATCAAGCCGCCGCCGAACAGGTTGTACACCAGATAGTCGGCAACAGAGATGCCTGCGGGGGCGGACACCAGGCAGATAACGGCCACGGTGGCGATGTAGGCCACAGGGATATGCCAGGTGATGACCTTGCGGATCAGCAGGTACACGCCGCCCAGAAGCAGCAGCAGCGCGCTGACCTCACCCAGGGAGCCGCCGGTGCGGCCCAGGAACATATCCCAGGCGGAATAGCTGTTTTTCAGCGTGGTGAACACAGCGCCGTCCTCCAGGCCGGACTTCATGATGGCCATGGGGGTGGCGGAGGAGGTGAGCACGTCCACCTTGCTGGCGGGGATGGCCCAGGCGGTCATGGCGGTGGCATAGCAGGCCAGCAGCGCGGCGCGGCCCGCCAGGGCGGGGTTGAGGAAGTTGCAGCCGATGCCGCCGTAGAGCTGCTTCACCACCACGATGGCGAAGAAGTCGCCCACCACGATCATCCAGATGGGCAGGTCCACGGGGCACACGAAGGCCAGCAGCATACCGGTGACCACGGCGCTGAGGTCGCCGATGGCCTGGGGCTTTTTCAGCACCGCGCGGTAGGCCCACTCCCAGAACAGGCAGCCCACCACGGACACGGCGGTGAGGATCAGGGCCTTCCAGCCGAAGTTATACACGCTCCAGCACAGGGCCGGCAGCATGGCGATGATCACGTCCAGCATAATGGAGCGGGTGTTGTCCACCGCGTGGATGTGGGGGGAGGAGGACGCGATCAGCTTCAGATTCTTGTAGTCAGTCATGGTTACGCCTCCTTCTTCGCGGCAGCCTCGGCGGCGGCCTTGGCCTTCATTCTGGCATTGTTCACCTTTTGCTTGCCCAGGCGGAAGGCGTGGGTCAGCGGCAGGCGGGCGGGGCAGATATAGGTGCAGGCGCCGCACTCGATGCAGTCCATGCCGTGGAGCTGGTTCTGCCAGGCGTCGACATCGCCCTTCATCAAATACTTATACATAAAGACGGGCTCAAGACGGATGGGACATACGCCCACGCACTTGCCGCAGCGGATGCACTGGGGGTTGGCCTCGTGCTTCTCCTCGTCACCGGCGAAGGCCAGCATGGCGCCGGTGCCCTTGCCCACGGTCACGTCGGTATCGTACTGGGCCATGCCCATCATGGGGCCGCCCATAATCAGCTTGTAGGTCTCGTCCTTCAGGCCGCCGCAGGCGTCGAACAGCTTGGCAATGGGCGTGCCGATGGGGCACTCCAGGTTCTTGGGCTCGATGACGCCGGAGCCGGACACGGTGACGATCTTGCTCACCACCGGCATGCCCTCGTACACGGCCCGGTAGATGGCGCAGGTGGTGTTCAGGTTGAAGATGCAGCAGCCGGCGTCGGCAGGCAGCTTGCCGGAGGGCACCTGGCGGCCGGACACGGCCTGGCACAGCTGCTTCTCCGCGCCCTGGGGATACCGGGTGTGGAGCACCTCCACCTTCACGGGGGCCTTCAGCTCGGCGATCTTGGCGTTGAGCACGTCGGCGGCGTTCTGCTTGTTGGCCTCGATGCCGATGTACACCTTGTCCACGCCGAAGCACTTGGCCAGCAGCGTGGCGCCCTTGATGACCTGGTCGGGCCGCTCCAGCATGGTGCGGTGGTCGCCGGTGATGTATGGTTCGCACTCGGCGGCGTTGATGATGACGTAATCCACCTTGCCAAGGCCCGAGGAGATCTTCACATGGGTGGGGAAGGTGGCGCCGCCCTGGCCCACGATGCCGGCGTTCTTCACAATCTCCACCAGCTCCTCGGGGGTGAGGCTGTCGGGATTCTCCACCGGCTTTACGGTGTCGCTGACGGTGTCCTGGAAATCGTTTTCAATGACCACGGACATCATTTTGCCGCCCATGGAGAAGGGGCGGGGCTCCACGGCCTTCACCGTGCCGGACACGGAGGCGTGGATGGGGGCGGAAACAAAACCGCCGGGCTCACCGATGCGCTGGCCGATGGTGACGTGGTCACCGGGGGCCACAATGGGCTTGCAGGGCGCACCGATGTGCATAGACATGGGAATGACCACCTCCGCCGGCGCCGCCAGCTTCTCGATGGCCTTCTCATTGGTAGCGGCCTTCATATCATTGGGATGAACGCCGCCAAAGAAAGCTTGTGCCATTGTCTTCACCTCATCTTACTACTCGGCAGCATATGCCACCTGGTTATCAGGCAGCGCTATGCCACCCCATACTGCTCATTATCATAGCGCAAAAAGGGCTTCTTGTCCAGTGCCGGGGCGGCAAAAATCGGGGCGCAGCCCCATTTTTCCTTCAATTTCCACCATCTGCCCCCGCCTTTTGCCGGGGCCCTTGCGTTTTGGGGCGGGATATGGTATACTTTTTCGCCGTAAAAGGGTTTTCCGCCTTTTACTATTATATTGTATCGTGCTGGCGCGTCAGCACAGAAAGGATCAAAAATGCTGTTAGATCGCAAAGGCATCAAGGCCGAGGCCAAGGGCATCGTCAAGACCGCCCAGGTGTCCGCCTATACGTTTTCGCTGGTATACCTGCTGATTATCCTGGCCCTGACGGTGGTGCGCAACCTGTTCGGCGCCGAGACCACCGTGAACCCGGAGATCGAGCTGCAACTGCGGCAGATGGGCATCGTGGTGGTGGAGATCCCCCACCTCATCACCGTGCCCGCCTCCATCGCCGCTTTCATCACCCTGGTGGTGAACTTTGCCGAGGTGGTGTTCGGCTGCGGCTACAGCCTGTACCACCTGGGCGTGCGCCGGGGCCGGGAGATGGGCTACAACACCCTCACCGAGGGCTTCGCCTTCGCCGGCAAGGCCATTCTGCTGGCGGTGGTGATGGAGCTTTTCATCTTCCTGTGGAGCATGCTGTTCGTCATCCCCGGCATCATCGCCGCCTACCGCTACCGCTTCGCCATGCTGAACCTGTGCGAGAATCCCGACATCGGCATTATGGACGCCATCCGCATGTCCAAGGTGCAGACCGCCGGGTACAAGTGGCAGCTGTTCGTGGTGGACTTGAGCTTCCTGGGCTGGATCATCCTCAGCGCCCTCACCGCCGGCGTGCTGCTGATCTGGGTGCAGCCCTACATGAGCCAGACCTACATCGGCTGCTTCCAGGTGTGCAAGAAGGCCAGCGGCGTGGGCTCCTTCCCCACCGACAATCCGGGGGACAACTTCCAGAGCTGGAACGTGTGAGTTTTCCACACGGGGTGTGGAAGTATGATAATATAGTATCGCAGAATGATATCGCAACCCGCGGCGTCCGAAAGGGCGCCGCGGGTTTGTTTTACGGCGGCATCGGTTTTTTCGTTCCGTAGGGCGGGACCTGCGTGTCCCGCCTTGCCGGTTGGCGGAGGTGCGGAAGGGCAGGGCTGCGTAGGGCGCGACGACTCGGCGCGCCGTGACACGGGGCGGCATTGATAAAGGGCGTCGTTGGTTGCGGAGGGGCACGGTTTTGTCCGTAGGGGCGGGGCTCTGCTCCGCCCTTTTCTCGTCAATCGCCGGGGCCTCGGGCGGAGC
>JAFSMA010000004.1 GCA_017448145.1 Oscillospiraceae bacterium
GGAAAAACACATGAAACACATCACACGCAAAACCCTTGGCGCATTGCTGGCGCTGGTGATGGTGCTGGCTCTGCTGCCCGCCGTTACCACCACGGCATGGGCCGACCATGCCCACCATTTCACCTACTCTGCCAGCGGCGCTACCATCACGGCGACCTGCGACGCCGAAGGCTGCAATCTGCCCGAGAACAAGGTCACACTGACGATTGTACCGAATCCTGTACTGTATTATAATGATGGTCAACCGAAAGAGGCAAGTCTTGAGGGACTCGAAGCCTTTAATGCGGCAACCGAAAAGAACATCAGCACAGACAATATTGCCTACTATAAGGGTGATTCGAACGTCACCGCACAAATCAAGGCCGGAAGCGGCACAAGCATAAAAGGCGCAACTTATACGGCAAGGCTCGATGTTGAGGGAAAACGTGCTACTGTACCATTCAGCTTAACAGCTAAGCCCACACCTCACACCCACGTGTTCACCTATGCCGCCAACGGCAATATCATTACGGCTACCTGCACGCAAAACGCCAGCAATATGGAGGCTTGCGACCTGACCAACAAGCAGGCCACCCTGACGCTGAATGCACCCCTTCATACGACCTATGGTGATGGCAAGAACGCTGCCGCCACCTTCACCGGCGCAATCCCCGGCGTGAACAATCCCACCATCAACTATCGCAGAAGCGATACCCCCCTTGGCACTGCCGCACCCACCGACGCCGGTACCTATACGGCCTGGTGCCAGCTGGGCAGCGCCACCGCCAGCGTGGAATACACCATCGGAAAGGCAGCCAACCCCGGCTGGACGACGATGCCTCATGCAATAGAGAATCTGGTTTACACAGGCTCTGACCAGGCACTGATTACCGCAGGTGTTGCAGGCGGCGGTAATGCGTTATATACCGTTGGCACCGATCCCGACAACGAGCCGGACGATACTGCCGGCGGCAGACCGTATACTTCCTCTGTTCCTGAGGTGACCAATGCCGGTACCTATTACGTCTGGTGCAAGATCGACGGCGGCAAAAACTACACCTCCATCGCCGCTCAGAAGATTGCCGTGACCATTGCCAAGGCGGACCCCACCTGGGCCACCCCCACCGACCTCACTGCCGCCTACGGCGATACTCTGTCCTCTGTGACCCTGCCCCAGGGCTGGGCCTGGGCAGACGGCAGTCAGAGCGTGGGCAACGCGGGCAGCAACACCTTTAAGGCCAGCTTCACTCCCGCCGACACCGACAATTACAACACGGTGCAGAACGTGGACGTGACCGTTTCCGTCAAGAAAGCCGACATCAATCCCACCGTGTCCATGAAGAACTGGACGGAGGGCTACCGCGCCAGCGAGCCCGTGCTGGAGGGCAACCCCGGAGCGGGCGACGTGACGTTCACCTACGCCAAGCAGGGCAAGGACGACTTCACCGACAAGAAGCCCACCTCCGCCGGACGCTACATCGTGAAGGCTACCGTGGCGGAGACCGCCAACTATAACGGCGGCGAGGCCACCGCGCAGTTCACCATCAATGCCGATGAATCCGGCAAGCTGACCGTTACCTCCCCGCTGACCAGCGTCAGCCGCGTCACGCTGAACGGCCGTGTGGTCAGCCCCTCCAACTACATCGTGGTGGGCGGCGACGTGCAGTTCACCGACGCGTTCCTGGCCTCCCTGAAGCCCGGCACCTATACCATTAAGGTCACCGACGGCACCACCACCGCCACCGCCACCTACCGGGTGGAGAACGGCACTGTGGGCAGCGTGGTGCTGTCCGCCACCACCGCCGACCCCGGCGTGGCGATCTACGCCGCCCTGGCCGTCAGTTCCACCCTGGGCCTGGCCTGGGTGGGCAGGAAGCGCAAGGACGACTGAGTAAGAGATAACCGCGGCACAATACAGCACAAGGCCGCCGGCTCCCCCAAGGAGGAGTCGGCGGCCTTGCGGCAATTTAGCTTGTGGGCCGGACGCGGGGTCAGCCCTCCAGCGTCCCCAGGGCGGCGCCCATCCGGACCCGCACTTCCTCTTGCCCGCCGACACAGGGCAAAAGGGACTCCCGGAAGCGGAGGCGCCGACGCACGGATTCGTTGAGCAGCAGAATGACGGTGGAGCCTGCCAGGGTAAAGCAGCCCATTTCCTCTCCCCGGCGCAGCCTTTCGCCCGCCACGGAAAGGGAGACGCCGCCCACGGCCATGGCCCCCACCTCCACCTGCACAGCCGTGCCGAAATGATCCGTTTCCAGCGCGCTCCACCATCTGCGGTTCAGCCGGAAAACCGGGACGGTCCGCAGGGCGATGGGCTGGACACTGTGGAGCTGCCCGGGAATGGCGTGGGTCTCCGTGAGGCGGCAGTCGTCAAAGCAGCAGAAGTGGTGATAATCCGACGCCTCCAGCCGAAACACGAGGCACAGCCCGTTTTGAAACTGCTCCGCCACCCGGGGCTCGGGCACCAGGTCGCCGATGGTGTAGTGAGAGCCCTTCATGGGAATGGTCAGATCCTCCGTTACGCCGTACACGGACAGCAGGCCGTCGCAGGGGCTGATGAGCGCGTCGGGGTCCCTCTCCCAGGTGACGCCGTCGTTACGCCTCCGGGAGAAAAAAGCGGCGTAAGAGCCGTAGCTCTGCCCGGCAAAGGGCGTCATGTCGATGCCGTTCCGCCTGACGTAGCCGGGAATCATGCATTTGGATACCCGGGTGTGGAGAAACCATGCGGCCAGACGGAAGGCCCCTGCCTTTTGCAGCGCCTGGAAGGCGACACGCCCCGGGGCGATCTGATAGAAAAAATCCGCTTTCATCACAATACACCGTAGGCAAAGAGTACGAAGGCCACTTCCCCGATGCCGCAGAGCGTCAGGCAGATTTTCCCGGCCAGCCGGGGCTTATGCACCGGGAAGGGCAGCACAAACAGCGCCGCCGTCACCAGCAGCACCGCCCCGGTGACGCCGCCCCATAAGAAAAGACGCTCGACGCCGCAGGCCACGGGAAGGAACAGGGCGGACATGGTGACGGGCATACCGTAATTCACCTCTCTGGGGCCGTCGCTGCGCTGCTGCCGCTCCTGCTCGTCCACGTTGAAATAGGCCAGGCGGATGAGAGCGCAGAGGAGATACAGCCCGCAGATCACCGCCGCCACGGCGCTGCCGCTGCGCTGGGTGTAAACGATCATGGCGGGCAGCACCCCGAAGCAGACCAGGTCGCTGAGTGAGTCGATCTGAATGCCGAAGCACTTTTCCTGCCGGGTGCGGACCTTGATGGAGGCAATGGCCCCGTCAAACATATCGCAGAAGCCCGCCAGCATCAGGCAGAGCACCGCCCGGAACGGATTGCCCTCAAAGGCGTACACGATGCCCAGGAATCCGATCAGCATTCCTGTGTACGTCAGAATGACGGTGTAATCGTAGTAGCCCAACAGCCCTTGTCTGCGTTCCATTTTTCTCTCTCCAATCTATTATTGCGTCAAGGCCCCGCGTACGCAAAAGCGCGTCGGGCGCAGTCGTCAGAAGTGCCCGGCCCGGCGCCGGACTGTCAAATGTACATGCAGTAGTATTCCAGCAGCTCCGGGTGCAGCCGCTGCCACTTCTGCGTGAAATACTGTTCGTTGCGCGCAAACAGGGCCTCGTATTCGGCGCTGCCCACCCGGGTGGTCTGGTGGGGAAGGTGCTGGATGGGGATGTGGGGACAGTAGGCCAGCTCATACCCTGCGTGGCGGATGCGGAGGGACAGGTCTGTGTCCTCAAAGCAGGTGGGGTCATAGGCTTCGTCAAAGCCGCCCACCTCCCAAAACAGCGCCTTGCGCATCAGCAGCCCGCCGGAACCCAGGTAGGCAATATCGCTTCGGTAGGCGTAGTCCCGGACGTGCAGCCCTTCCCGTGCCATCTCTTCGCCGATGGGGCCCCGCACGGAGCCGGGGGAGAACCAGCCAGCGGCCCAGCTTACGGCGCCGACGCCGGGGTCCTGCTCCAGAATGTGGAGGCTGCCCTCCAGCCACAGGTCGCTGATGACCCACTGGTCGCTGTCCAGGAAGCAGACATATTCGCCCTTCGCCGCCTGCACCCCCAGATTTCTGCCGGAGGAGCAGCCGTTTTTGTCGTTGCGCAGCACCGTGATGCGGCCTGCATACGCCCGGGAGAGCATCTCATAGGAGCCGTCGTCGCTCTGGTTGTCCACCACGATGATCTCATAGTCTGCGAATCCGCGATGGGCCAGCAGGGAATCCACGCACCGTCGGATGACGCTGCCGTTGTTGTGGTTCAGCACGATGACGGAAAGGGAGGGGTAGTCCCTGCGGATGCTGCCGGCACGGTCCAGCAGCTCCCGGCAGCGGGCGAACCAGCTGTGCTGGGCGGTGAACAGGCGGCAATCCTCCGTCGGCAGGCTCTGCCCCACCGCCTCCGCCCACCCCTCGCAGGTATCGGAGCAGGTCACGTTGGGATAGCCCTGAATATCGTCCAGAGGCGTGGCCAGCACCCGCACGTTCATGGCCAGGTATTCAAAAATCTTCAAGGGAGAAACGTATTTCCCGATTTCATCGTTCTTGAAGGGCAGCAGGGCAATGTCGGTATACGCCAGGTAGGCGGGCAGCTCCGTCTGCTTCTTGGGGCCCAGGAAGTGTACGTTTTTCGGCGCATGCCACCGCTTTTCACGGCAGCCCATAAAATCGCCGATCAGGTTGATAGAGCAGCCCGGACAGTGGCGGGCCACGTACCAGATTTTGTCCCAGTCAAACCACTCGCCCCACAGCGTGCCGAAATACAGCAGCGTCTTTTTTCGGCCCAGCACCAGGTCGGAGGGCTTGTCGTACTGTCTGGCAGGCTCAAAAACCGCCGTATTCACCGCGTTTGGCAGGTACAGATAGGGGCGGCTGCTCTTCTCCGCCACCTTCTCGCCCAGCATCCTGGCGGTGACCGTGATCAAGTCCGCCTCCGCCAGGAAGCGGGCGAACAGGCCCTCGTCGTAAAACTCGCTGCCCAGCGAGGAGTCCCAGTTGTCGATGTGCTCGTACACGGTGTAGGCGCCCTGCTCTTTGGCGCAGCGAAGGTAGGGCGCGTAGGCGGCGCAGGGCACCTCGAAAATCGCCATATCCCCCGGCCGTATCAGGCTGCGCACCTCCTGGATGTCGGCTTCGGCGATATCCTGATGCCGGGCCAGGGGCATGGTCATCTCGGTGACGGGGGCGGGAAAAGCGTGGAAGTAGTACACCTGCTTGCCCAACGCGCTGAACGTCCTGGCCATCTGGGCCGAGCGCTGCCCGCCGCCTATGTCATAGAAGGGGACGGAGGCGAACATAAAGATGCGCTGTGTGTCCTTCTGGGGAAAGGTTTTGGCAACGACCCTGTCCGCCAGACGGTACTGCCCCTCCCGCAGGGCCTGCTTCACCTGCTCCAGCGGGTCAAAATCCCCCAGCGGACGGGCAATAAAGCCTCCCGCCGTCACCTTTTCCAGCACCCATTTCGCAAAATCCTTGTATTCATGGTCGCGGAGCAGCTGCCGGTATATCCTTTTCAGCAGCAGCCCGGCCTTATACCGCTTTTTGCCCTGTATCTGCGACAGGGCCTGAAGCGCCTGCTGCGTGGCATTCAGCTGCTCTGCGGCCAGCTCCCGTAATTCCTTGTTGTTAAATTGTATCGTTTGCATCGTGTTATCCTCTGTTTTCCCCGGAAATCGTTCTGTTACTGCCCCGCCGTCTCGCTCTTGCGCAGGATGTCGCCGCTGTTCTCCAGCAGATGGCGGACGATCCGCTCCGACGCCTTTCCGTCGCCGTAGGGATTGACCGCGTGTGCCATCCGGGCGTAGGCCGCAGGCGAATCTATGAGCCGGGCCGCCTCGGTCACGATGGTGCCTGTTTCCACACCTGCCATTTTCACGGTGCCGGCATCCACGGCCTCCGGGCGCTCCGTCTCCGTCCGCAGCACCAGCACCGGCACGCCGAAGGCGGGCGCCTCCTCCTGCAGCCCGCCGGAATCCGTCAGCACCAGATAGCTGCGGCTTATGAGATTGTGCATATCCGGCACGTCCAGGGGCTCCGTCAGCAAAATGTTGTCCCGGCCCGACAGGAGGGGAAGCACCGTTTGGCGCACGGCGGGATTGGGGTGTACCGGATAGATGAACTGCAGCACCGGATACCGCCGGGAAAGTGCCAGGATGGCCCGGCAGATGTTCTCCAGCGCCCGGCCCCAGTTCTCCCGCCGGTGGGCGGTGACCAGCACGATTTTTTGACCGGCGTCCACCACGGGGCGGATGGCCTCGTTGGTAAAAACGTAGTCTTTTTTCACCGTCGTGGCAAAGGCGTCCATCACCGTGTTGCCTGTGACGTATACGCCCTGGGTGATGCCCTCCCGCTGCAGGTTGCGGCGATTGTTCTCCGTGGGGGCGAAATGATAGTCGGCGATCCGTGCGGTAAGGCAGCGGTTCATCTCCTCGGGGAAGGGGGAGCGCTTGTTGAAGGTGCGCAGCCCCGCCTCCACGTGGCCCACGGGGATTTGGTGATGGAAAGCGGCCAAGGCGGCGGCAAAGGAGGTTCCGGTGTCGCCGTGTACCAGCACGATGTCCGGCTTTTCCGCCTCCAGCAGACCGTCCATTTGCAGCAATATGGCGGCGTGTACGCCGGAGAGGGTCTGGCGGGGACGCATGATGTCCAGGTTATAGTCCTCCCGGACGTGAAAGGCGTCCATCACCTGCCGCAGCATCTTCCGGTGCTGTCCCGTCAGGCACACAAGGCTCTCTATCTCCCTGTGCTTTTGCAACTCCAGCACCAGCGGGCACATTTTGACGGCCTCCGGCCTTGTTCCGAAAACGCTCATTACCTTCATGGCGCGTGTGAATCCTTTCGCTTTTCCGCCCTGACGGCGCGGCCCATTACTGGCGCTCGCCCCGCACGTTGTAGCATTCGCTGTCGATCACCCGTCCCAGAGACAGGTCGTACACCACCACGTTGATGCCGTGCTTGCCCAGGGCATAGTCCACGCCGTCCAGGACGATTTTCGTATACTCCTGGGTGACGTCGTTGGTGCTTTGGAGAACGTAGCCGATGCCCTCCACCGTCCCCGTGGCCTTGAGGGGATGCTGGTCGGACAGCATTTCAACCACCGGGGTGTTCTCCGCCGCCCCCGGCTGAGAGATCAGGATATAGGCGGCGTAGGGCCGCTGGTACAGCGTCTCCCGTGCCCCCAGCGCCGCCAGGCGCGCGTCGTGGGCGGGTGTCAGGTTGATGGGGATATCGTAGCGGACGGACAGGAAGACGAGATACCCCTCCCGGTTGATGCGGGCAAGATAGTCCTCCAGATCCTCCGTGTACAGCGCCCCGGCGAAATACCGCAGGAATCCGGCGGTCCCGTCCTTGCGTATCACTTTCACACAGGCCAGCAGATCCCCGGGGTCGATCCCCTCCAGCGGGGCCGAGACCTCGTATCCGTTGCCCTGGCTGCGATGGGCCAGAGTGGCGGTGCGGTGGGGAGCGTCGGGGGAGTGCGCGTCCCAGTATTCCAGCTCCAGCCGGTCAAAATCGGTGACGGCGTCGCAGTTATAGTCCACGCCTGCGGCGAGGCAGGCTGCGCCGCCCTCCCCCTGCAGGGAAATGGTGGCGTAGCGCGCCAGAACGGCAACGAAATCGTCGGTGATTTTGGTATTGTTCAGGTTGTCCATAAAGACGGAGTTTCGAATGAGCTCGGCGTCGCACTGGGCCTTGCTGAAGCGCTCGGTGAGGCTCATGGCGGAGGAATAGAGGTTCACGCCCAGGCCCAGGCGGTCCCCCTCAATGGCCACGCCCATGGCCGCCAGCGTGGTGGGGAACATGTCGAAGGTGTTGTACATCCGGTAGCTGTGGGAATCGCGGGAGGCGGGATCGCCATTGATAATGACGGTGTATACCCGCCGTGTATAGGAGGGGGCCACGTCGCTGCAGAAATTGCTGTCCATGGTGGGGTGGTCGCCGATGAGGACGATGGTGGTGTCCTCGTAGAAATCCTGCTCCTGCACCCAGCCCACGAAATCCGCCAGCTGGGCGCTGGAGCAGGCCATCACGTTGGCGTACTGGTCGCTGCCGAAGGGGGTGCCGCAGAGGGAGCACACAAAGCCGTCCTCAAAATGGGTGTCCATGGTGGAGATGGTCATGTTGAAGGGCGCGTCCCCGGCGGCCAGGGCCGTCAGGCGGCCTTTGGCGATAGCGAACAGCTTCTGGTCCTCAAAGCCCCAGGAGACGCGGTACTCCGGAGGAATGTAGCCGTTTTCTATGGCAAAGTTGTAGTCGCACACGGTGTAGCTGCCGTGGTCGGTGTAGTAGAGCCCCGTACCGGCAAAAGAGGCTTCGGAGCCCATAAGATACTCGTTGACGTATCCCTCTTTTTCCAGAATGTCGCCGATGGCGGTGACGGTGGGGAAGAAGGAGCCCTGGGAACCCATGTCGTTGCCGCCGATGGACACCTTCAAGGGCAATCCCGCGGTCTGCCCCACGTTGGCCCCCATGGTCCATTCGGTGCCGCTGAGCACCAGCGCGCCGTTCAGCGCCCGGCGGCTGCCGTTGAAGCACTCGTTCTCCAAAGCCAGCTCCGTCAGTTCCGGGATGTAGTTGTCCTCGAACCAGCCGCCGCTGTCCCTGTCGGCAAAGGTGCTCTCCATAGACTCCAGGAAAATATAAATCAGATTCCGCTTGGTCTCCGGGAAGGTGAGCTTTACCGTGGCCGGGTCCACGTAATTGTCCTCAATGAAGGTGGAGACGGTGGCGCGCTGCTTGATCTCATCGCGCAGATGGTATTGGTTTTCCGCAAACCAGAAGATGGCGGCGTATCCTGCGATGTTCACCGCCAGCAGCACCAGGAGAAGGGGTCGGTGCCAGCGGCGGAGGGCCCCCTTTGTCCGCCGGGTGAACGCCACCGCCGCCGTGGCCAGCGCCATCAGGAGCAGGGCGGGGAGGGCGTAGTGCACCAGGCAGTATATCACCATGGCGGGGTCCACGCCGGAAAGGGGCGCTTTGAGATGGAACACCAGCTCATTGACGGTAAGGCCGGGGAAAACGTCCGACATGTACAGCACCGTGAAAAGCAGCAGCAGGGTGAGCCCGGTCAGCGCCAGCACGGCAGCCCCCGGCAGAGGGGACGGACGGCGGGGCGGGGTATCGGCTTTTGGCGGCTTCTTTTTCATGGCGTTTTTCCCTCCGTGGCGTGCCGCCCGACGTTTGCGGGCGCGAGCAGTGTAGTTGACCGCCCCCTGCGCCTGCTCGGCGGGAGCTTTCCCACTGAGTGGTGCCGTTCTCCGGCGGCAGGGGATGGCGTATCGCTATGAAGATAGTACCACATCTGTGCTTGCTGCACAAGTTATTTCCAAAAAAATTGTTGATATTACACGAAAATCCTGTTCTTCGTATCCGCGTAAGCCCATGGCCGCTATGGACGCAAAAGTCTTTGAAAACGGAAAACCGGGTGGTATAATTGCTGTAAAATGTAAGACAAGGAGAAGCAGCCATGACGATCTACGTGGATGGAAACAGCCCCGCCTCCGGCGACGGCAGCCGGGAGCGGCCTTTTCAGACGATACAGCAGGCGGCAGACGCGGCGCAGCCCGGCGATGAGGTGCTGGTGGCCCCAGGCGTCTACCGGGAGAATGTAAGCCCCCGCCGGGGCGGCACGGCGGCCCAGCCCATCGTCTACCGCTCGGCAGAGCCCCTGGCCGCCGTCATCACCGGCGCCGAGCCCCTCACCGGCTGGCAGGACGAGGGCGGCGGCGTCTGGCGCGTGAGCCTGCCCAACACCCTTTTCACGGATCGCAACCCCTACACCACCCTCATCTCCGGCGACTGGTACAACGCCTCCCTGCCGGCCCACACCGGCGACGTGTACTTGAACGGCAAGTCCCTCTACGAGGTGTCCACCCTGGAGGAGGTGCGCCACCCCAAGCGTTTCGCCGCCTCCTGGGACCCGGATTTCTCCCTCTGCACCTGGTATACGGAGCAGGACGGGGACAACACCGTGCTGTACGCCAACTTCCAGGGCAAGGATCCCAACGCCGAGGCGGTGGAGTGCTCCGTCCGCTCTGCCTGCTTCGCCCCGGCGGAGGAGGGGGTGGGGTACATTACCCTCTCCGGCTTCACCGTCTGCATGGCCGCCACCCAGTGGGCGCCGCCCACGGCCTACCAGGAGGGCATGATCGCGCCCCACTGGTCCAAGGGCTGGGTCATCGAGGACTGCGAGATCTACGAGTCCAAGTGCAGCGGCGTCTCCCTGGGCAAGTACCGGCAGGAGAGCAACGACAACAAGTGGCTCCACTGGAAGTATAAGGACGGCACCCAGACGGAGCGTGAGTGCATCTGCCTGGCCCAGGTGGAGGGCTGGACGAAGGACCGCATCGGCTCCCACACCGTCCGCCGCTGCCACATCCACCACTGCGGCCAGACCGGCATCGTGGGCCATCTGGGAGGCGTGTTCTCCGTCATCGAGGATTGCCATATCCACCATATCAACAACAAACAGAACCTGGCCGGGGCAGAGATCGGCGGCATCAAGCTGCACGCCGCCATCGACGTCATCCTCCGCCGCAACCATATCCACCACTGCACCCGCGGCCTGTGGCTGGACTGGCAGGCCCAGGGCACCCGGGTCAGCCAAAACCTGTTCCACGACAACTGCCTGCCCTACGATTTTCTGATGAATCCCCAGGCCATTGGGGCCATCGGCGAGGACATTTTCGTGGAGGTGTCCCACGGCCCCACCCTTATCGACAACAATCTCCTCCTCTCCACCCGCTCCCTGAAGCTGCCCGCCCAGGGCATCGCGGTGGTGCACAATCTGCTGGCGGGCTCCTGCGCCTGCGTGGGTCGGGGCGTCACCAACGGCACCAAGTCGCTGCCCAGCCCCCGCTACACCCCCTACCATCTGCCCCACCGCACCGAGGTGGCGGGCTTCATGACCATTCTCCACGGGGACGTGCGGTTTTATAACAACATTTTCGTCCAGCAGCCCGTTCACCGTCTGCTGCGTATCGCCGGCGCGGTGATGAAGCATCTGAAAGCCTTTGAATGGGACGATATGAACGTGCGGACCGGCCTGGACCCCTATGACGGCTGCCCCACGGAGGCCCAGTGGAAAAAGCAGTTCGAGGGCTACTGCGGCATGGGCGCCGCCCCCAGCGACAAGTATTATTCCTCCCTGCCCGTCTGGGCTGGCGGCAACGTGTACTGCAACGGCGCCAGGCCCGGCAAGCAGGAGACAGACGCCGTCTGCGTCCCCGGCAAGGTCTCCCTGGCCCTGACAGAGCAGGAGGGCAAATGGCGCCTTGTCACCGACCTGTATGACAAGCTGCCCGCCACGGCCTGTACCCCGGTGGACACGGACCGGCTGGGCATGGCCTTCGAGCCGGAGCAGCGCTTTGAAAACCCGGACGGCAGCCCGCTGCGCCTGGATCGGGATTTCGCCGGCGCACAGCGGAGCGGCGCCGTCCTGCCCGGCCCCTTTGCCGACGGAAACGGCCCCCGCCAGCCCCTGGCCTGAACGGTTTTTCGCTTGAAAAGGGGAGGGGCGGCCTTGACAGCGGGCGGCCCATCCGTTACCATGGCGACCGTGTAGGCCAGGCCTGGAACGCCGGCGCCGCCCTGATGAAACAATAAGCCTGCCCCCAATAAACGCCGCGCCTCTCCCCAATGAACGGCACCCCATTTGTCAGTCAGTATGGCATACTGCTGACAGGTGGGGTGCCGTTCATAGTTGCCTCAGCCGTGTTTTTCCCGGTATTCGTTGGGGGTGACCCCTGCGTATTTTTTGAATACCCTTGTAAAATGGGCGGGGGAGGAGAAAGCCAGGTATTCCCCGATGGCGGCGGCGGTGCGGTCGGTGTAGCGCAAAAGCCGCTTGGCCTCCTCCGTTTTCTGCCGGAGAATAAACGCATTGAGCTTGACGCCGGTCTCGGCGTGAAACCTTGTGGACAGGTGGGAGCGCCCCATATACAGCGCCCGGGACAGCTTTTCGGTAGAGATGGTCTCGGACAGGTGGTGCTGCACGTAGTTGGCCACCGCCTGGGCCAGCCGCCCCGGATGCTCCCTCAGATGCAGCCGCTCCACCCGCCGGGTGAATTCCAGCACCATGTGGTATTGCAGGTTGGTGATTTTCTCCGCTGTATCCAGTCGCTCGCAATTCTGTATGTAGGCGTCGCTGAGGGAGAAGGCATCGTCCACGTCCAGCCCGCCCCGTATGGCAGCCCGTGAGCACAGCGTGGCGGTGACGATAAAGAGGTTTTTCCTCTGCCGCAGATGCTCCGGCGCCAATATGCCGCCCCGGACGGCGGGGGCGCTGCCCAGCCAGGTGTGGAGGGCGGCGGTGTCCCCCTTGCGGACGATGCGCAGGATCGCCTGCTCCTGGCTGTAGCTGTTGTGGAGCGGCGCAGGCGGCTGGTTGTCCGGTGCTATGACCTGGGCGGCCCGGAGGCTGTCCAGATCCGCCTGTTGCCCGGTGGCGATGGTCAGCTCCCGCAGCTCCCGCTTTTCGCCGTTCACCATGTAGTTGATGGCGCACAGCATCTGCAGCAGGCTCTCCACCGGCATCGGCACGATGGCCTTCATGCTGCGGCGGCACTCCTCCGCCTCCTCCTTGCCCAATCCCATGCGGAAGGCCAGCTCCCGCAGCGTCTGGTCGGAGGCGGGCAGCTGCCGGGTGGGGCCCACGATGAAGCGTATCTCCCCGGAGGTGACCACGCCGTAGCAGAAAAAATCCTCCGTGAGATAGTACCCCACGTGGTCGGTAATGCGCCAGATGGGCTCCCGACACAGCGCCATGGGATCCCCGGGCAGGGCCACCGGGGAGTGGAAGGACACCAGATCGTCCCCCTCGTACACCCGCACCGGGATGCCCGACAGATGGGCCGTAATGCGGCAGAGATAATCAAAGTCGATAGCCATGGCGCCGCCTCCTTTCATTTTCAAACAAATTATAATGAATTGCGAACAAATATGCAAGGACAAACGGCCGGGGCTTTGCTATACTGAATATAAAATAATGGCAAGGGGTGACGAGGGTGAACAAATTACAGAAGAAATTGGGCAAGCTGGCCCAGCAGATCATCGACAAGGCCATGGGCAACGGTCTCATGCAGGAGGAGACCACTGCCGAGGGCCAGCGGTATGTGACGCCGGGGGCGGGTGAGCTGATCCGCCAGGCGGGAGCCGAGGGCTGCGTGCTGCTGAAAAACGACGGCGTGCTGCCGCTGCAGCCACAGCAGGAGGTGGCCGTGTTCGGCCGCTGCCAGCTGGATTGGTTCTACGTGGGCTACGGCAGCGGAGGCGATGTTCATGCGCCGTATTATGTAAACTTAGTGGACGGCCTCCGCAACGCGGGGGTGAAGCTGCACGAGCCCCTTTTGCAGCGCTACGCCGCCTGGACCCAGCAGGAGGACAACAAGGCCGACCACGGCTGGTGGGGCCACTGGCCCATGCACCATCCGGAGATGCCGGTGGACAGTGCGCAGGCCCGGGAGGCCGCCCGCACCGCCGACGTGGCCCTGGTGGTCATCGGCCGTGCCGCCGGGGAGGACAGGGAGAACACCCTCACCCCCGGCAGCTACTATCTCACCGACGCCGAGCGCGCCATGCTGGACGCGGTGACGGCGGCCTTTTCCCAAGTGGTGGTGCTGCTGAATATCGGCAACATCATGGACCTGGCGTGGACGGAAGATTACGGCGACAAGATCTCCGCCCTGCTAATCGTCTGGCAGGCCGGCATGGAGAGCGGCAATTCCGTGGCAGACGTGCTCACCGGCGCCGTAACGCCCTGCGGCAAGCTGTCCGACACCATCGCCCGCCGGTATGAGGACTACCCCAGCGCCGCCCACTTCGGCGGCAGGGCCTACAACGACTACGCCGAGGGCATTTATGTGGGCTACCGCCACTTTGACCGCCACCCGGACACGGTGCTGTACCCCTTCGGCTTCGGCCTGAGCTACACCACTTTTTCCCTCACGGCGGACAGCCTGCGCCGGGAGGCGGGGACGACGGAGGTGGCCGTCACCGTCACCAACACCGGCCTCCGCCCCGGCAAGGAGATCGTTCAGCTCTGGTGCCATCCACCGAAAGGCAGGCTGGATAAGCCCCTTCGCGTGCTGGCCGCCTTCGGAAAAACCAAAACCCTGGCCCCCGGCCAGACGGAGACGCTGACCCTGCGCTGCGACGACAAGTGCCTTGCCTCCTACGACGAGGCCGCCGGCCGCTTCGTGCTGGAAGCGGGAACGTATTCGTTCACAGTGAACGATGTAAAGGTAGACGGCTTTACAACTGAACAGGAGGTCACGGTGGAGCAGTGCCATCCCCTCTGCACCGCCTCGGATGACCTGCGCCAAAGGATCCTGGACGAGCTGCCCCGGCCTTTTAGCGCACCTGACAAGGCAGTAACCTTTCATGACGTGCAAGTGGGAAAAGCCTCCCTGGAGGACTTCATCGCCGGCCTGTCCCATGAGGAATTGGAGGCCCTCAGCCGGGGTCACGGCATGATGGGCAGCAGCCTCGGCGTGGCGGGCAACGCCGGCGCCTTCGGCGGCGTCACCCACAGCCTGCGGGAAAAGGGCGTGTCCCCCATCATCACCTCCGACGGCCCTGCGGGGCTGCGGCTGAAAAAATACTGCTCTCTGCTGCCCTGCGGCACGGCCCTGGCCTGCACCTGGAACGCCGACCTGCTGGAGGCCCTCTCCGGCAAGGTGGGGGAGGAGATGGTCCACTACGGCGTGGACGTGCAGCTCTCCCCCGGCATGAACATCCACCGCAACCCCCTCTGCGGCCGCAACTTCGAGTACTTCTCCGAGGACCCGCTGCTCTCCGGCAAGATGGCGGCGGCCATGGTGCGGGGCGTGCAGCGCCACGGCAAGGCCGCCTGCCCCAAGCACTTTGCCTGCAACAACCAGGAGACCAATCGCAACCGCAACGATTCCCGCGTCTCGGAGCGTGCCCTGCGGGAGATCTATCTGCGGAATTTCGAGATCGTGGTCAAGGAGGCCCGGCCCCTCACCATTATGACCAGCTACAATAAGGTCAACGGCGTGTGGAGCCACTACCACTACGACCTTGTCACCACCGTCCTGCGCAGCGAGTGGGGCTACGACGGCTGCGTCATCACCGACTGGTGGATGCGCAAAGCCAAAAGCCCGGAGTTCCCGAAGCTCAAAAACAACGCCTACCGCGTCCGCGCCCAGGTGGATGTGCTGATGCCCGGCGACATGGGCCATATTGCGAAGCAGTACAAGTCCGACGGCACGCTGCTGCCCACCCTGGGCCAGCGCGGCGGCCTCACCCTGGGCGAGCTGCACCGCACGGCGAAAAACGTGCTGACGCTGGCCCTGCGGCTCCATAAATAGATAAGAGAGGGAGAGAACCATGAGAAAGCTGTTTGACAACCTGCCTGCCGGCAAAATCCACACCGACGCCGTGACGCCCCGTGAAAAGTGGCTGGGCTACCTCATCGGCCCCGCCGGGGCGCTGCTCTTAAACGCGGTGCTGGCCACCTATCTCAACGTCTATTATACCGACGTGCTGAACCTGACGCCCCTGTGGGGCGGCATGTTCCTGACCATTTTCCCCATTGTCTCCAAGATCATCGACGCCATCACCAATGTGTACATGGGTTATGTGATCGACCGCACCAGGACGAAGGAAGGCAAGGCCCGCCCCTGGCTGCTGGTTTCCGCGCCTCTTGTGACGATCACGGCGATCCTGCTCTTCACTGTCCCCGAATCCAACGAGACAGTCAAGGCGCTGTGGATCATGATTTCCTACAACCTGTTCTATTCCTTTGCCTATACCATCTTCAACATGAGCCACAACCTGATGGTGCCCCTCTCCACCCGCGACACCACCGCCCGCGGCGGTCTGTCGGTCTTTAACCAAATCACCACCATTATGATGAGCGGCATCCTGGTGGCGCTGGTGTTCCCCATGGTCATCATGCCCATGATCGGCGTGGATAAGTCGAAGTGGATCACGCTGATGACAATTCTTTCCATCGCTGCGCTTCCGCTGACCTTGATGGAGTACTTCTTTACCAAGGAGCGCGTCACCGAGGAGAAGGCTTATGCGGGCGAGGAAAGCAATCTGAGTCTCGGCGAGCAGATGAAGATTATCTTCACGGATAAATACATGCTGCTGATGTACGCCTATTTCCTGATCTATACCACCGGCACCGTTTTCAAAAACCTTGCGCTTGTCTATTACTGCAACTATGTTCTGGGCACCTATAATGACGGCGTGACCCAGATGCTGGTCTCCGTTATCGGTGGCATTCCCATGGGGATCGGCATCTTTGCCGTATGGCCGCTGGCCCGCCGCTTCGGCAAGCGGAATGTGACGATGATCGGATTCATCCTCTATGCCATCGGCAGCCTGGTTTGCTGGCTGTTCTCCATGAATCTGGTTATGGTTCTGATCGGTCAGTTTATCAAGAACATCGGCGGTCTTCCCTGCGCTTATGTGTTTATGGCACTTTTTGCCGACTGCCTGGATCATCTGGAATGGAAGTCCGATAACCGTGTGGATGGCGCGGCCATGTCCATTTACAACATCATTGCGGTGGCCATGGTGGGAATTGTGACGGGCGTTTTCAACTGGATGCTGGCGCTTGCCGGTTACGTCGCGCCCATCAGCGTAAACAGCCTGTCTGAGGCCTCGGCTTATCTGACGGCCAACGGTCTGACGCCGCAGCTCGCACTCGACACGCTCAAGCCGGCGGCAGACGGCGTCTATACGGTTGCCATGCAGCAGTCAGCCAACGCCAACTGGGCCATCACCTTTGCCTTCGTTGGTCTGGAGGTATTTACCGGCATCCTTCTGGCAGGTATTCTCTTCTTCGTGGACGTGGAAAAGCGTGTGGATAAGGAACAGGCAGAAATCAAGGCCAGAAGGGAGCAGGCATGAAAGCGATCCGGCTGAAAACCGACTATCTGACCGACCCCCTGGGCATCGACGTCCGGCAGCCCCGCCTCCAGTGGCACTGCGACGGCGGCGTACAGCAGACCGCCTATCAGATCGTCACGGAAAACTGGGACAGCGGCAGGGTGGAAAGTGCCTCCATGCACGCTGACTATCCCAAGGAGCTGAAAAGCCGGGAGCGCGTCAACTGGCGTGTTCGCCTCTGGGACGAAAACGATCAGCCCGGCGAATGGAGCGAGGCCTTCTTCGAAATGGGGCTTCTCGAAAAAACCGACTGGACGGCCCGGTGGATCACCGGCGATTATGCGCCGAGCAAGAAAGAGCGCTATCCCGTGGACTGCTTCCGCAAGGCCTTCACGGTCAAGAAAAACGTCCGCAGGGCGCGGCTGTATATCACCGCCTGCGGGCTTTATGAATCGAAGCTCAACGGCAATAAGGTCGGCAGTTTCTGCCTGGCCCCGGGACATACGGACTACCGCAAGCGCGTCCAGTACCAGACTTGCGATGTGACCGACTTACTGAAACCAGGCGAGAACGAGCTGACCGTGCAGCTGGCCGACGGCTGGTACCGGGGCAGCTGCGGCGCCTGGGGCATCACGAACCAATACGGCACGGAGACGAAGCTGCTGTGCCAGCTTGAGTACGAGTACGAAAGCGGCCTGCGCGAGACGGTGGTGACCGACGGCAGCTGGCAGTGGTCCAATGACGGCCCCATCCGCTTTGCCGACAACAAGGACGGTGAGATCGTCGAGGCCTTCCGCACGCCGCTCTATCTGGGAAAAGCGAAGGAGACAGCGCATAAGGTCGTTCCCACGGCTTCCAACAACGTACCCGTCACGGAGCACGAGCGCTTTCATCCGACGATCACCACGGCCCCGAACGGGAAAAAGCTCCTGGATTTCGGACAGAACATCGCGGGCTACGTGCGGTTTCAGGTGACCGCCCGCGTCGGAGAGCGCATGGTCTGGCGCTTTGGCGAGCTGCTGGATGCCGAGGGGAATCTGACGCAGAAAAACATCCAGCTCTCCAACAAAAGGAAAACTACCCCCCTGCAGCAGATCGACTATACCTGCGGCGAGGGACTGAACGAGTACAAGACCACCTTCGCCGTCTTCGGCTTTCAGTATGCCGAGGTGGAGACCGATGTGGCCCTGGAAGCGGAGAACATTGAGGCCATCGCCGTCTATTCCGACATGGCGGAGACAGGCCGCTTCGTAAGCTCCAACGAATTGCTGAACCGCTTTGTAACCGCCACCAAATGGTCCACCAAATCCAATTCCCTGGATGTGCCCACCGACTGCCCCACCCGGGAGCGCCACGGCTGGACCGGCGACGCCCAGATTTTCTTTGAAACCGCCTCCTGGCTCTTTGACTACGCCGCCTTTTCCCGGAAATATCTCCATGACGTGTACGACTGGCAGAAAAAGGACGGGCGGCTGCCCCAGATCGCCCCCTACGGCGGCGTGGACTTTTATATGTGGACGCTGAACGGCTCCGTGGGCTGGTCGGATGTGGGCATCCTTCTGCCCTACCGCTTCTGGAAGCAGTACGGCGACGAAGGCATTTTGCGGAAGTATTATGACTGCATGGCCCGTTATGCCGCCTTTATGATCCGCCGGGTGTCCCGGGACGGCGTGGTGCGCCGGGGCCAGAGCTACGGCGAGTGGGCGGAGCCGGCGGACGTGAAGCCCAACGACTGGAAGGACATGGTGCTGCCCCACCCCGAGGTCAGCACCGCCTACACCGCCTACGTGCTGCGCTGCCTGGCGGAGGTGGCCCAGGCCCTGGGCAAGACGGAGGATGCGGAAAACTACCGGGCTGTGTCCGAAAAATGCACCGCCGCCTATGGCAAAACCTTCGGCGGTCAACTGGACACCGACCGTCAGGCCCTGCTGGTGCGTCCGCTGGCCTTTGACCTTCTGACGGAAGAGCAGATGGCATACGCGAAAAAGCGCCTCGTTGATGCGCTGGAGCACTACGGCTGGCGGCTGGGCACAGGCTTTCTCTCCACACCGCTGATCCTGGACGTGCTCTCGAACATTGACATCGAGGCGGCCTACCGCCTGCTGGAAAACGAGGAGATGCCAGGCTGGCTCTTCATGCCCAAGTCCGGGGCCACCACCGTCTGGGAGAGCTGGGAGGGCACCGCCGCCCAGGGCGGTATCGCCAGCCTCAACCACTATTCCAAGGGCGCCGTGGTGGCCTGGCTGTTCCACACCATGTGCGGCATCCGGGTGGATGGGGGGAACCATTTCACCATCGCGCCCCGCCCCGGCGGCCATTTCACCTTCGCCCGGGCCAGCTATGACAGCGTCTACGGCACGGTGGAATCCTCCTGGCAACGGACAGACGGCAAGACGGTGTACACCATCACCGTCCCCGCCAACTGTACTGCCACCGTCACCATCGACGGCGTCCAACAAACCCTTGCCGCCGGGACCCACCGCCTGTCGTAACCGAAATACCTACATCATACAACACAGCACCCCGCCAAACAGGCGGGGTGCTGTCAGATTGTCAAAAAAGCATCGCAGATTTCGCGCCCGACCAGCCCCCCGGGGCTTATCGGCGGCGCTCTTTTGCGATGATCAGAGAGAGATACCCGGCGTCGTCGGGTATCTCCTCCACGCCGCGGTACACCTTTTCCGTGTCCATGCCTCCGTTCTCCACGCAGGCCACGACCCGTCCGCTCTGCCGCAGCAGCGCCTTTACCTCCGCCATGTGGCTGGCGGACTTCATCAGCACGTAGGTACCGCTCTGGGACAGGGGCTCCTCCGTCTTATGCACGGCGGGCACAATGTGCAGCGGCTCGTCCCACTCCGCCAGCGGCAGCCCCAGCCGCGCCGCCGCCGCGCAGAAGGAGGGGACGCCCGGCACCAGCTCCACCCTATAGCCGTCGACCTCCAAAATGTGCTGGAGATAGCTGAACGTGGAGTAGACGGTGGGGTCCCCCAGCGTGAGGAACGCCACGTCCCGGCCCTGGGTCAGATACTGCTCCAGCACCTGGGCACCCCGGCGGTGCTGGGCCTCCAGGAGGGCCCGGTCCTTCGTCATGGGCATCTCAATGGCCACCAGCTCCTTGTCCCGCAGCTCCGGCACCATGGCGGCGGCGATGCGATAGGCCACCGACGCCTCCGCCTCCCGGCCGGGCACGGCGATAACGCCGCACTCCCGGATACGGCGGATGGCCTTCTGGGTCATCAGCTCCGGGTCGCCGGGCCCCACGCCCACGCCGTATGCAATGCCTCTCATGCTCGTCTCCTCCCAAATTCCCGTATCGCCAGGTGGCAGTAGTGGCCCAGGTCGTCCAGCCGGCGGCCGAATTCCTCCGGTGTTATGCCTTGGTCGTTTTCCAGCCACCAGGCGATCACGCGCATGGAACCGGCAATGGCGTACTCGTACACAAAGGCCAGGTCCGCCCTGTCATACTCCGGAAATTCCTCCTGCCAATCGCTGAGTATGTTGCTGCGGAACGTGTCCTTGATCCGCTGCTGGAACCGTGGCGAGCCGTGGCTTCCCAGCAGCAGCGTACTCAGCTCCCGGTGGCGGAAAATGCCCTCCAGCAGCCGCCCCAGGGCCCCGGTGTCGGCCTGCTGCATATAGGGGTCGAAAAGTTGGAGGTAGTCCGTCAGGAATTCCTGCTCAATCTCCATCAGCACGTCGTTGGGCTGGCCGTAGTGCAGGTAAAAGGTGCCCCGGTTGATGCCCGCCTGCTGGCACAGCTCCTTCACGGTGATCTTGCCGATCTCCTTCTCCCGCAGCAGCCCCACCATGGCGTCCTTCAGGGCCTTTTTGGTGTATTGCACCCGCGTATCCTCGTTTTTCATGGCGTACCCTTCCGAAATAATCAACACAAATCAACAATCTGTTCATTAACTGTCACCGCGATGAAATTTGCCTATTGAACACGGTGTTTAGCAAGTATTATAGTAATTTCACCGAAAAATGCAAGTGCGTTTATGCAGAACCCACGAAAATGGGAGCTGCGGACGCAAAAAAGGAAAGGAGAATCCCCATGGCAAAG
The DNA here is from genome assembly GCA_017448145.1 of Oscillospiraceae bacterium. Lineage (GTDB taxonomy): Bacteria > Bacillota > Clostridia > Oscillospirales > Oscillospiraceae > Vescimonas. The sequence continues at coordinate 20,904 of JAFSMA010000004.1, forward strand.
AGAGAGAAACGGAATGAAAAGGGCGTGCCCTACGGCGCCCGGCAGCGCATGCCCATCTGGTACGGCGCGGTATGGTCCACCCGCGGCATTGCGGCGGCCATCAACGTGGTGCTGGTGGTCTACGTCACCTTTTACAGCACAGACCTTCTCGGCCTGAATCCCGCCATCATCGGCGGCATCCTGCTGGCATCCCGAATCATCGACGCCTTCACGGATTTGGGCTTCGGCTACATTCTGGATAAGACCCACACCCGCTGGGGCAAGGCCCGTCCCTACGAGGTCTTCATCATCTTAGAGTGGCTCTTTACGATCCTGCTCTTCAACACGCCGCAGCACGCCGGCGCCGCTGTGCAGTATGTCTGGATCGGCTTCATGTACATTATGATCAACGCGATCTGCGCTACGGCTCTTGGCGGCATCGACTCCGTGTATCTGGCCCGTGCCTTTACCACTGAGCAAAATCAGATCAAAGCCATCTCCATTAACGGCGCCATCGTCATGATCTGCTCTATCGCGTTCAACATCGTGTTCCCCAGCTTCCTGGCCGCAGGCGGCAAGACCCTGGCCGGCTGGAGCAGCATGGTCATCTCTCTCGGCGTTGTGATGGCGGTCATCGGCATCCTGCGCTTTATCTTCTGCAAGGAGATCGTGAAGGACGAGCCCAACGAGGACGGCAAGCGCACCACCAACGACCTCACCATGAAGGAGTCGCTTTCCGCCATCTCGAAGAATAAGTATCTCTTCATCATCGTGGGTCTGATGCTCATCACCTTTATTGTGAACAACATGCAGAGCGCCACCACCTATTACTTCAAGTATGTCTACGGTGACGTGAGCACGCAGGGCACCGTGGCCATCACGACGCTGATCGTGGTTCCCGCCCTGATCGTGTTCCCGGCGCTTGCCAAGAAGTTCGGCACCACAAAACTGCTGCAGGTCTGCAGCGGGATCGGTATCGCGGGTATCGCCATCCGCAGCCTCGGCGGCACCAATCTTATCACGCTCATCATCGGCGGTATTCTCTTTGGCCTGGGCACCATGCCCATCTCTATGATGATCAACACCTACCTCATCGACTGCATGGATTACGGCGAATGGAAGACCGGCGTGCGCGTGGAGGGGCTGGTGGCCTCCATCGCCAACTTCGCCTCCAAGGTGGGCGCAGGTATCGCCTCGGGCCTTACGGGCCTTGTCATGGGCCTGGCGGGCTATGATGGAACGCTTGCTGTGCAGTCGGACGCTGCCAACAACGCCATCGTGTTCCTCTACAACTACATGCCGCTGATTCTCTTCGTTCTGATGCTGGTGCTGAGCCTGATGTACAAGGTGGACAAAATCCGTCCCCAGATGAACGCGGACCTTGCCAGGAAGCACGGCGAGACCAAGGCGGAGTAAACCGTACAAGTATTGACACCGCAGCAGGCGGCGGCGCAGCCGCCGCCTGCTTTCATCACCACAAGGTAAGCGCAACCCACCATTTTCCCGACATCTCGCGCCGGATTGCTTCTTGCGCCCGGGCCCGTTTTGTGCCATAATTTCAATGACGATTTGTGGGTTTATCCGCCATGTGAAAAAAGGAGATACCACCATGAAAACCATTTCTTTCAACGATTGCTGGCGCTGCAACGGCGCACCCGTCACCTTGCCCCACGACGCCCAGATCACGGAGAAGCGCACCGCCGATTCCACCGGCGGCCACGGCTATTTCCCCGGCGGCGTTTACACCTATGAAAAGACCTTCACCGCCCCCGCCGACTGGGCGGGCAAGGAGATTCTGGTGGAGTTCGAGGGCGTGTATAAGAACGCCACCGTCTCCCTCAACGGCCGCGAGCTGTATTTCCACCCCTACGGCTACACCGGTTTCACCGTGGCCCTGGAGGGCCTCACCCTCGGCGGCGAGAACACCCTCACCGTGGTGGCGGACAACAGCAAAATGCCCAACTCCCGGTGGTATTCCGGCGCCGGCATCTACCGCCCCGTGTGGCTCCACGTTTGCGAAAAAGGCGGCCTGCGCCCCGGCTGCGTCCATATCACCACCGTGTCCGTCGCCCCGGCGGTGGTCCGCGTCCAGGCCCCCATTGCCGTAAAGGCGGAGGTGGCGGGGGTCAGCGGCCAGGGCACCGACTTCACCCTCACCATCCCCGAGGCCAAGCTGTGGAGCGCCAAGGAGCCCAACCTCTACACCGCCCACATCACCGCCGGCGCCGAGGAGACGGACGTCACCTTTGGCATCCGCAAGATCACCTGGTCCAATACGGGCCTGTTCATCAACGGCAAAAGCACCCTGCTGCGTGGCGGCTGCGTCCATCACGACAGCGGCATCCTGGGCGCCGCCACCTATGACGAGAGCGAGTACCGCCGGGTCCGCATCCTGAAGGAAAACGGCTTCAACGCCATCCGCTCCGCCCACAACCCCACCTCCCGGGCCCTGCTGGAGGCCTGCGACAAGTACGGCATGTACGTCATGGACGAGAGCTTCGACATGTGGTATAACCGCAAGAATCCCAACGATTACGGTCTGGACTTCGAGCAGTGGTGGGATAAGGACACCGCCGCCATGGTGGAAAAGGACTTCAACCATCCCTCCGTCATCCTGTACTCCATCGGCAACGAGGTGGCGGAGCCCGCCCAGGCCAAGGGACTGGACTACGGCAAGAAGATGATCGCCCTGTGCCACCGGCTGGACCCCTCCCGCCCTGTCACCTGCGGCGCCAATCTTATGATCATCGGCAACGCCGCCAAGGGGAAGGGCCTCTATCAGGACGGCCAGCAGACCGCCGGCGCCGGCAAGAGCAAGGCGGAGAAGGAGGGACAGAACGCCTCCCTCATGTTCAACATGATGGCCTCCATCATCGGCCCCGGCATGAATAAGGCGGGCAATGCCAAGCGGGTGGACGCCGTCACCACTCCCTTCCTGGACGCCCTGGACATCGCGGGCTACAACTACGCCTCCGGCCGCTATCCCCTGGAGGATAAGGCCCATCCCAGCCGCCTGATTTTCGGCTCCGAGACCTTCCCCCAGGACATCTGTAAGAACTGGAAGATGGTGGAGAAGTACCCCTATCTGGTGGGCGACTTCATGTGGACTTCCTGGGACTACCTGGGCGAGGCGGGCATCGGCGCCTGGAGCTACACCGGCGGCATGCCCTTCAACCGGCCCTATCCCTGGCTGCTGGCGGGCGCCGGTGTCATCGACATCCTGGGCAACCCCGATGGCTCCTGCCGATATGCCGCCACCGTCTGGGGCAAGGCGGGCAATCCCGTCATCGCCGTCCGCCCGGTGAACCACCCCGGCGTCCGGGTCAGCCGTTCCGTCTGGCGGGGCACCAACGCCATCCTCTCCTGGGCCTGGGCGGGCTGCACCGGCAACAAGGCGGAGGTGGAGGTGTATGCCAATGCCGCCGCGGTGGAGCTGCTCTTAAACTGCAAATCCCTGGGCCGCAAGACCATTAAGGACTGCAAGGCCATCTTCAAGACCAAGTACGCCCCCGGCACCCTCACCGCCGTGGCCTACGACGAGAACGGTCACGAGACGGGCCGCGGCCAGCTCACCTCCGCCGCCGACACGCTGCGTATCGCTCTCCACCCGGAAAAGAGCGACGTAAAGCCCGGCGAAATCGTCTATATCCCTGTCAACATCGAGGACGAAAACGGCGTGGTGGAGTCCAACGCTGACCGCAAACTGACCGTCACCGTAACCGGCGGCGAGCTGCTGGCCTTCGGCTCTGCCAACCCCTGCACCGAGGAGCAGTACCACACCGGCACCTTCACCACCTACTATGGCCGCGCCCTGGCCATCGTCCGGGCAGGGGAGAGGGGCGCCGTGACCATTACCGCCACCGACGGCAAGGAGACCGCCACCGCCGCCGTCGCCATGCATTGAGGAGGCTTTATTAAGGATATGGGAGGAAAAATGATGAATTTGACAAAAACCGCACTGGGTATCGAGCTGGGCTCTACCCGCATCAAGGCCGTGCTCATCGACGAGCGTCACCGCCCCATCGCCCAGGGGGATTTCCAGTGGGAGAATCAGCTTGTAAACGGCGTCTGGACCTATTCCATGGACATGGTGCACACCGGCCTCCGGACCTGCTTTGCCAATCTGAAAGCCGACGTCCGTGCCAAATGCGGCGTGGAGCTGACCACCGTGGGTGCCATCGGCGTCAGCGCCATGATGCACGGCTACCTGCCCTTTGATAAGGACGGCCGCCAGCTTGCCCCGTTCCGCACCTGGCGCAACACCATCACCGCTCCGGCGGCGGAGGCATTGACCGCCCTCTTCGGCTTCAATATCCCCCAGCGCTGGAGCATCGCCCACCTGTACCAGGCCATTCTGAACGGCGAGGATCACGTGAAGGACATCGCCTATCTCACCACCCTGGCGGGCTACATCCACTGGCAGCTCACCGGGGAGAAGGTGATGGGCGTGGGGGAGGCCAGCGGCATGTTCCCCATCGACAGCGCCCGCTGCGATTACGACGAGACCATGGTGCAGAAGTTCAATACCCTCACCGGCATGGACCTGCGCGCCATTCTCCCCAAGGTGCTGACGGCGGGCCAAAGCGGCGGTACCCTCACCGAATCCGGCGCCCGATTCCTGGATCCCTCCGGCACCCTGGGCCCCGGCATCCCGGTGGCTCCCTGCGAGGGCGACGCCGGCACCGGCATGGCGGCCACCAACTCCGTCCGTCCCCGCACCGGCAACGTGTCCGCCGGCACCTCCGACTTCGCCATGATCGTCACCGAGAAGCCCCTGGGCGTCCACCGGGAGATCGACATGGTCACCACCCCCGACGGCGCGGCGGTGGCTATGGTGCACTGCAACAACTGCACCAGCGACATCAACGCCTGGGTGAATCTCTTTGCCGAGTATGGGGAGATGATGGGCCTTTCCGTCAACAAGGGCGACCTCTTCACCCGCCTGTTCCAAAAGGCGCTGGAGGGGGACGCGGACTGCGGTGGCCTGTTGAGCTTCAACTACTTCTCCGGCGAGGGCGTCACGGACTTGGATGAGGGCCGCCCCCTCTTTGCCCGTACCCCCAATGCCCGCTTCACCCTGGCCAACTTTATGCGCACCCATCTTCTCTCCGCCCTGGCCACGCTGAAAATCGGCCTGGACATTCTCACCCACACCGAGCAGGTGGCCATCGACAAGCTGTATGGCCACGGCGGCTTCTTCAAGACCCCCGAGGTGGGCCAGCGGCTGCTGTCCGCCGCCGTGGGCGCCCC
>JAFSMA010000036.1 GCA_017448145.1 Oscillospiraceae bacterium
CGGCAGGGCCACGTTCTCCTGGAGGATGTCGCCGCTTTCGCAGCACCGGCCCACCACCGAGGCGGTGAAGTCCGGCGCCTCGTCCATGCGGTTTGCCACATAGCAGGTGTAGGGGGCGCGGTACAGGGCGTAGCGGGGGTTGTCCGCCATGCCGCCGTCCACGGACACGTAGTTTTTATACCCCTGAATCCGTTTCACCGCGCCGCAGGTGTACAGCGTCATGCCCGCCGCCGCCACGATGCTGCGGCCCGGCTCCATGAGTATCTGGGGCATCTCCATGCCCAGTCGGAGGCAGCATTCCTTCACCGCCGCCGCCACCTTTGCCACCCGGCCCTCCACGTCGATCTCCGGGTCGCCGTCCACGTACCGCACACCGTAGCCGCCGCCCAGATCCAACTGGGTTGCGGCACAGCCGTGCTTTTTCGCCATAACGTCCATGAACGCCAGCATCACCTCTGCCGACCGCTCGAACACGTCCTCGCCAAACACCTGTGACCCCACATGGCAATGGAAGCCCACCAGCGCCACATGGGGCAGGCCCATGGCGTACACCGTCAGGGCCTCCGCCTGCCCCGTCTCAATGGCGGCGCCGAACTTGCTGTCCACCTTGCCGGTGGCGATAGCCTCGTAGGTGTGGGGGTCGATGCCGGGGGTCAGCCGCAGCAGCAAGCGCTGCCGTATGCCCCGCTTCGCCGCCTCCGCCTCGATGGCGTCCAGCTCCTCCCGGTTGTCGGCCACGAAATAGCCGATGCCGTGCGCCATGCCGAAGGCGATGTCCGCGTCGGTCTTGTTGTTGCCGTGAAAATAGGCGTTTGCCAGGTCGTACCCCGCCCGGACGGCGGTGTACATCTCCCCGGAGGACACCACGTCGATGCCCATGCCCTCCTCCGCCATAATGGCGTACAGCCTCTTGAAGCAGCAGGCCTTGCTGGCGTAGAGGGGCCGGGAGCCGGGGCCGAAATGGCGGGCAAAGGCCCGCTGGTAGGCCCGGCACTGGGCCCGGATATAGTCCTCGTCCATGAGATACAGCGGCGTGCCGTACTGCCGGGCCAGCGCCACCGTATCCTGCCCGGCGAAGTGGAGCACGCCGCCGCGCACGCTGATATTCTGGCAAATCATACCCTGTCGTCCCCCTTCATTTCCCCGGCGATGCGGCGGTAGCACAGCAGCGCCGCCGCCATGGAGATGGCGTCCACCATGGGCTGCACCAGCATGCAGCCGTACAGGGGCCACACCCTGTCCATGATGAATAAAAACGGAATATCCAATACGCCCTTGCGCAGCAGCGAACATACCAGCGATTCCCGCACCCGGCCCACGGCCTGGAAGGAGATGATCAGCGGGTTGCACACCGACATCATGGGCATGGCGATCACCATCAGCCGCAAAAAGGCGGCGCCGTATCGCTGGGTCAGGGGGTCGCCGATGAACAGCGACACGAAAAACGGGGCGAACAGCTCGTAGGCCGCCACGCACAGCAGGGAGAAGGCCACCGCGATTTTGACGCCGTAGCCCAGGGCCTCCCGAAATCGCCGGTGCTGTCCGGCGGCGTAGGTGTAAGAGAGCAGGGGCAGCAGCCCGGCGGACACCCCCAGGGCGCAGTACAGCGGCACCATGTCCAGCTTTTTCACAATGCCCAGGGCCGCCAGAGCCGCGGCGTCGTACCGGCTGACGAAGTGCATCTGGGCCGACACCGCCACTGCCGTCAGCAGGTATTGCACCGCCGAGGGGAAACCCACCGCCAGCACGGATTTGAGATGGACAAGGCCGCGGCGGCAATGGGCCGGGTGCAGGTCGATGATGCCCTGGCCCCGCCGCACCGTCACATACACCAGGAAGAAGAGAAACACCGCCCAGTTGGCAATGGCGGTGGCCATGCCCGCCCCCACGGCGCCCTTGCCCAGAAAGGCGGGCAGGGTGAACAGGGGGTCCAGCACAATGTTCAGCACCCCTCCGGCGGAGAGCCCCAGAGAGGCCACGTTGGCCCCGCCCTCGGCCCGGATGAGGTTGGCCATCATGGCGCTCATCACAGCCGCCGGGCCGCCGATGACCATCACCCACACCGCGTAGCCGTAGGCGCTGTCCCAGATGTCAGGGGTGGCGCCGCACAGCCGCAATATGGGCCCGGCCAGGGCGTAGTACCCGGCGCACAGCGCCACGGAGGACGCCAGCGCCCCGTAGAAGGCCGCTGCCGCCGTGTCCCTGGCGGAGGCGCTGTCCCGCCGGCCCAGAAAGCGGCCCATGACGCTGCCGCCGCCCACGCCGAACAGGTTGGCGATGGCGGTGATGAGGATCAGCGACGAGGCCGCCGCCGTCATGCCGGCGGTCTGCCGGGGGTCGTTGAGCCGGCCCACGAAATAGGTGTCCGCCAGGTTGTAGATCAGCATGATGACCTGGCTGGCAATGGCGGGCAGAATCTGTTTCAGCACCGCCCGCTTCACCGGCAGCTTTTCAAATAGCGCAATGCGCTGGGCTTGTGTCACGAGATGGAAACCCTCTTTATCGTCAAAATCAAAGCGGCACCCAGTCCGCGCGGGCCGGGTGCCGATAAAAATGCGTCAGGAGATTTTGGCCGACAGCACACCCGTCAGCCCGGCGGCAGCCACTCTGGCCCGGATGGCGGCCACGTCGGTGGTGTACAGCCCCAGCTCCTTCATGCGGTTAAAATACACGGAGCCGGAGAAGGTGTACTTCTTCTTCATGCCCTCCTCGGTGTCCATGGCCCGGTTCACGTAGGCGATGGCGTCGCCCACCGCCAGGGTGCCCGGCAGCACCAGGGTGTCACGGCCCAGGGCGTAGCGCACGGCGTTGTGGCCCGCCAGGGCGCCGGTGGCAATGGCCTCGGTGTGGCCCACCAGCAAGCCCGCCTTCTCGCCGCCGCAGAACACGTTGTCCAGCCCCTTCACCTTCAAATCGTCGGTGCGGGGGGCCAGGGCCATATAGCGCATGGAGTTGCCCTTGCCGCCGGCATAGGGGTCCTCATACCGGGCGTTTTCAAAGCCGGGGATCTGGTGCAGCATGGCCAGGGGGTAGTAGGGAGTCATCAGCTTGGCGTGGCCCGTGTCCAGCAGGATGATGTTCTCAGCGTACTCCTTCAATGCGTACTGCTGGCAGGCCTTGGTGGCCAGCACGCCCTCGCCCTTGCGCAGATGCTCCGGAATGGGGATCACCGCCACGCCGGTTTCGTCCAGCATCGCCACAATCTCCCCGGAAAGGGACTCCTTAAACAGCTTGCACGAGCCGCTCATGGCGCCGATGGAGCCGTCAGCCTTGCGGCCCATCTTCTCCTCGATGCCCGCCTGGCCCACCAGGGACACCCGCCCGCCGAAGGAGGGGCACCGCAGCACGCACATGGCGCAGCCGTTGCCGTACTTGGCGCAGTTGTTCATGGGCCCGGCGGAGCCGGTGCAGTCCAGGAACACGTCGCCGCTGACCTCCGTGTCGTCGGTGAGAATGACGGACGTGATCCGATTGCCCGCTTTCCTCACGTCCTTCATCCGGGCCTGGAGACGCACCTCCACGCCCTTGCCCTCCACCAGGCCGCGAATGGCGGGCTCGATGGCGGCGATGTCGTAGAGGCTGGCGTGCTTGTGGCCGGGAAAGTCGATGTTGGTGTGGCGGCAGTGGCGGTCAATGGTCTCGAAAATCTCATTGGCCCCCAGGGCCATCATCTCCTCCGTGGCGGTAAAGCGGCCGTTGTTGCGCATGATGCCGCCCACCAGGCCGGTGCCCAGCAGCATGTCGGTGCGCTCCAGCAGCACCACTTCCTCCGCTCCGGCGTTTTTCGCCGCAATGGCAGCGCTGGAACCGGCCCAGCCGCCGCCCACGATCACAACCTTCATGGTGACAACCCCTCTCAAATCGTGGCATGATCCACTGTATTATTATAGTATGGCCCGGAATGCCGCCTGTCAATCACAGCCCTCCACACGGCGGCAGGGCGGCGGTATCGCCCTGCGGCAAGGCCGCCGCGAAAAGCGGCGAAAGCCCCTTGCCATGCGGCCTTGGGTACCCTGTCATCTTATCAGCCCCCGGGGGAGATGTCAAGGGCCTGGGGGCGGCAGGGGAGGCGGCGCGGGAATTATCCCGGCGGCGACAAAATCCCTTGTGTTTTTTGCCGGCCCATGGTAATATCAAGGTGACTGTGGTTTGCCGCCTGGGTCAGGCGGGTACACTGTGGGTAAACCGTAAAAGGAGTATGCATATGGCAAAGGTAAAAGACGTGCTGCAGGCCCTGGACGAGCTGACCGGCGGCAGATGCGTCAAGGATCCCACGGATTGGTCCTCGGGTAAAAACCGCTTCGTGGTCACCAAGACCTCCAACATCCCCGGCAAGAGCTGCACGGAGATCCCCGGCCTGGTGTGGGGCGACCCGGAGATGGAGGTCAGGAAGATCGCCGTCTGCATGACCGTCACCGAGAGCGTCATCGAGCTGGCCGCCGCCACCGGCGTCAACGCCATCATCTCCCACCACCCCGCCTGCGACGCTGCCAACTTCGGCGGCGTGCTGATGAAGACGTATCTGGGCCTATACCACCTGGCCTTTTTCGAGCTCCATGAGGCCCTCCACGGCACCCATCCCGGCATCCCCTTCCTCCACGGCCACAAGCCCTTTTTCACCGACGTGAACTACGGCGGCATCCCCGGCAACGTGGTCAACGTGGGCAACGCCCTGCCGGAGGTAAAGACGGTGGGCGACCTGCTGGACCGGCTGGACGGCCTCATCGACGCCGACATGGACCGCCGTATGCTGTCCCTGGAGCGCCGGGAGCGTCATAGCGACGGCTTGCAGGAGACGGCGGTGGCCGCCTGCGCCAAGATCCTGGTGGGCCGCCGGGAAAACCCGGTGAAGCAGATCATCCACATCCACCCCCACTGCGGCATCACCGCCGCCCACTTGGAGCAGCTCTGCCGCGACAACCCCGACGCCGACACGGTGGTGGCCTCCATCAGCCACGTCTACCCCGGCAACGAGCTGCTCTGTAAGGCGGAGGAGCTGGGGCTCAACTTCCTGTGCGGCAACTCCCACGCCCTGGAGATTTTTGAAAACGGCGTCCCCCTGGCCTACGCCCTGCGCAAGGCGCTGCCGGAGTGTGAGGTGGTGATCTTCCGGGAGCGCCAGACCGCCATCCCCCTGGACGAGGTGGGCTCTCCCGCCATCCGCGCCTACGGCCAATCCATCGCCGACCAATATCTGCCAAAGAAGTAACCCATTCTATTACGAGAGAGGAATCATATCATGGACGAAAAGAAAAACGTGACCGAGACCCCCGCCGCCGAGACCGGCGAGTCCCGCAAGAAGTGGAAACCTGTGGAGTACATCGGCCTGGCGGTGTTCCTGGCCTTCCTGCTGTGCGTGTTCTTCTTCCACCAGCAGTTCTCCGGCGCCTTTACGGCCATGTTCGCCAAGGCCTACAAGATGTTTGAGTTCTACCTGTTCGGCGGCTCCATGCTGGGCGCCACCATCGTGGTGTCCATCATGACCGGCCGCATTTTAGAGCGTCTGGGCTTCACCGACGCCCTCATGCGCATCTTCCTGCCCATCATGAAGTTTTTGAAGATCAACGCCGCCGTGGTGGTGGGCATCATCTACAACATTCTGGGCGATGTCAACGCCGCCGGCAAGATTGCCGGCCCTGTGGTGATGAAGGCCGGCTGCACTCGGGACGAGCAGAAGATCGCCATCGCCACGCTGACCAACGCCCCCGCCTCCTTCTCCATCATGGTGCTGGGCATCATCGCCCTGTCCACCGCCGGCATCAACCCCTTCCCCGTCATGATCGTGGGCGTGTTCCTGCCCATCTTCCTGGTGCCCGCCTTCCTGCGCCTGTTCTGGCGCGACACCAAGCCCGCCGACATCAAGGACCTGCCCCGCTTCACCCCCAACACCGGCTTCATGGATCTGATTTTCGGCTCCGCCCGTGAGGGCGTGTCCACCGTGCTGACCCTGATCCTCCCCGCCGGCTGCGCCGTGTATGCCATCATCGGCCTGCTGGAGTACGTGGGCGTGTGGCCCATCATCCTGGAGGGCTGCTCCGCCGCCCTGCGGTTTTTGAGCATCGAGCCTGAGACCGGTATGCAGACCATCACCGTGGCCGGCACCCTGGCCGCCAAGACCCTGGGCCAGATGGTGTCCCCCGCCACCGCCGATGCCGCCGCCGGCACCCTCCACGCCCTGCTGGGCGACCCCGCCGTCAAGAAGATGATTGTGGGCTCCTACGTGCTGGCCAACTCCTCCTGGCCCATCCAGGTGCCTCTGGGCCAGATTCCCGCGGTGTGGTCCGGCGTGGTGGACCTGAAGACCGGCGAGATCATGAAGTGCGCCCTCATCGGCTGCCTCATCCGCGTGGTCTACGCCTGCCTGGTGGCCAATTTCTTCGGATTGTTTTTCTAATTATATTTCCGTTTTTCCCGCCAATATCCCTATATAAAAAAGGAGCGATGCCCCCATGGAAACCATTAAAATCGGCATTTTGGGCTACGGCAATCTGGGCCGGGGCGTGGAGTGCGCCATCGCCCAGAATCCCGATATGAAGCTGGTGGGCGTGTTCACCCGCCGTGACCCCGCCTCCGTGACCATCCGCACCCCCGGCGTGCCCGTGCTGCCGGCGGAGGCGCTGGAAAAGGGGCTGGACATCGACGTGCTGGTGCTCTGCGGCGGCAGCGCCACCGACCTGCCCGCCCAGACCCCCCATTACGCCGCCCTCTATAACGTCATCGACAGTTTTGATAACCACTCCCACATCCCCCAGCACTTTGCCGCGGTGGACGCTGCCGCCAAGGCCGCCGGCAAGGTGGCCACCATCTCCACCGGCTGGGATCCGGGCCTGTTTTCCCTGATGCGCTGCGTGGCCGCCAGCTCCCTGCCCCAGGGCGAGAATTATACCTTCTGGGGCAAGGGCGTGTCCCAGGGCCATTCCGACGCCATCCGCCGCATCCCCGGCGTGGTGGACGCCCGGCAGTACACCATCCCGGTGGAGCGGGCGCTGGCCATGGTGCGCAGCGGCGTCAACCCCACCCTTACCACCCGGGAGAAGCACAAGCGTGAATGCTTCGTGGTGGCGGAGGAGGGAGCCGACCTGGCCGCCATTGAGCGGGAGATCGTCACCATGCCCGCCTACTTTGCGGACTACGACACCACCGTTCACTTCATCTCCCTGGAAGAGCTCCGCCGGGACCACAGCGGCATCCCCCACGGCGGCTTTGTCATCCGCTCCGGCAAGACCGGGGCCCACGGGGAGAACACGGAGCTGATGGAGTTCCGCCTCAAACTGGACTCCAACCCGGAGTTCACCGCCAGCGTTATCGCCTCTTACGCCCGGGCCACCTACCGCATGGCCCAAAAGGGCGAGACGGGCTGCAAGACCATCCTGGATATCCCCGTGGCCTACGCCTCTCCCTTAAGCGGCGAGGCGCTGCGCAAATCCCTGCTGTAATCACCATCCAAAACACCGGGCCGCGGTCACTCCGCCGCCCGGTGTCCTGCTGTGCAAAAGGAGACCGTTATGACAAGAGAGGAAGTCATCGCCTACGCCTCGGAGCGGTTCAGCGCGGAGCCGGAGTATCTCTGGGCCCGCTATCCGGACGCCTTCGTGCTGCGCCACAGCGGCAACCGCAAGTGGTTTGCCGTGGCCATGGCGGTGAAGCGTGCCGCCCTGGGCCTCTCCGGCCAGGGGGAGGTGTGGGTCATGGACGTGAAGTGCGGCCCCCTGCTGCTCGGCGGCTTCCGTGACACCCCCGGCGTCATCCCCGCCTACCACATGAACAAGACCCACTGGCTGGGGGTGCTGCTGGACGGCACCGCCGGAGCGGACACCGTAAAGACCCTGCTGGAAATCAGCTATGACCTGACCGCCGAAAAGCCCCGCCGAAAGGAGCGAAACCATGACTGACACCCTCCACACCGTGGCCGTCAACGGCGTCACCCTCCACTACGCCGTGGCAGGGCAGGGGAGACCTGTCATTCTCGTCCACGGCAACGGCGAGAGCCACGCCATGTTCCACCGGGAGATGGCCCAGCTTGCCGCCGCCGGCTACCGGGTCTACGCCCCCGACAGCCGGGGCCACGGCGCCAACGACCCCCTTGGCGAGTACCACTACGCCGATATGGCGGAGGATATGTACCAATTTATCCGAGTTCTGGGACTGGAAAAGCCCTGCTTTTACGGCTTCAGCGACGGCGGCATCGTGGGCCTTCTTCTTGCCATAGCCCACCCGGAGACCCTGTCCGCCCTGGCCGTCAGCGGCGCCAATCTGACCCCGGAGGGGGTGCAGCCCGACTTCCTGGCGGAGATCCGCGCCGAGAACGACCGCTGCCCCAACCCCCTGGTGACGCTGATGCTCACCGAGCCCCACATCGACCCGGAGGCCCTCCGCCGCATCACCGTGCCCACCCTGGTCACCGCCGGGGAGCACGACCTCATCCAAGAGCAGGAGACCCGCCGCATCGCCGCCCATATCCCCGGTGCCCGGCTGGTCATCGTCCCCGGCCACGACCACGGCAGCTACATCGACGGCAGCGACGTGATGGGCGAGCTGCTGCTGGACTTCCTGGCCACCCTGCCTCTTGACAAGTAACATATAATATGATATATGACAAGTAGGCAGGTGATACCATGCAGATAACCAGTAAGTTTACCATCGCCGTCCATATCCTGGCGGCCATCGACTATTTTAAGGACAGCGCCGTTACCAGCGGCTTTCTGGCTGCCAGCGTGGGGGCCAATGCGGTGATCGTCCGGGGCGTCATGGGGGAGCTGAAGGCCGCCGGGCTGATTGCCGTCAGCCGGGGCCGCACCGGCATCGCTCTGGCCCGGCCCCTGTCCGATATTACGCTCTATGACGTGTATGCCGCCGTGGGCGCTGCCGAGGACAGCCTCTTCCGCTTCCACGACAGCCCCAACCCCCAGTGCCCCGTGGGCCGCAACATCCATGCCGCACTGGATGGCCGTCTCGCCGCCGCAGAGCAGGCCATGGAAGCGTCCCTGCGCGCCATGACCGTGGCGGACGTGGCCGCCGACATTCAGAACCGACAGGGGAGGGAAGCCCAATGAACCAAAGCGAACGCCGCCTTTTCCTGATTCAGTCGCTGCTGCAAGAGCAGCCCGGCTACCGGGATGTGGCCGTTCCCCGTGACACGGAGGAGCAAAAGCGGCTGCTGCGCTCGCTGATGAACGTCCGGGAGGCCGCCCCCGTCAGCGCCGATTTTCTTGCCGTCCAGGACGAGTATCTCCGCGCCGCCATCGCCGAAAAGGGCGTCACCGACCTCGCCGACCTGACCCCTGTCCGGGGCGATCTGTACCTCTGGCAGGGGGACATCACCACCCTGCGGTGTGACGCCATCGTCAACGCCGCCAACGCCGGTATGACCGGCTGCTACCGCCCCTGCCACAACTGCATCGACAACTGCATCCACACCTATGCCGGCGTCCAGCTCCGCAGCGACTGCGCCGCCCTCATGGCCCAACAGGGCCACCCGGAGCCCACCGGCCAGGCCAAGATCACCCCGGCCTACAACCTGCCCTGCCGCTACGTCATCCATACCGTGGGCCCCATCGTGGAGGGCCGCCTGACCCAGCGCCACTGCGACTTGCTGGCCGCCTCCTACCGCGCCTGCCTCGCCGCCGCGGCGGACAAGGGCTGCCAAAGCATCGCCTTTTGCTGCATCTCCACCGGCGTCTTCGGCTTCCCCAAGCAGGAGGCGGCGGAGATCGCCGTCAAGGCAGTGGAATCGTGGAAACGGGAGACCGCCAGTCCCATGCAGGTTATCTTCAACGTGTTTGGAAATGAGGACTTGTCCATTTATCAATCCATTCTCACCAAATAAAAAAAGGGGAGCGTTACTGCGCTCCCTTTTGCATTATAAAATCTCGTCCAGTATCTCCCCAATGTCCCCGTCCAGGCAGATGGACTGGCTTTCAATCTCCCGGGGGCACACCGCGTCGCCGTAGTTGAGGCAGGCGTACACCGCCCCCGGGTTCTCCGCCGTCATGGCCCAGAAGGGGTACTTGACGATCACCGGGGTGTTGCTGCCCACCCCCAGCTCCAAAAACACCACCTTTTTACCTGCAAACCGCTGCAAAAAGTCGGCGTACCGCGCCGCTGCCGCCTGCCACCCGGCGTCCTCCACAAACGTGTCGTCCACCCGCAGGTTGGTGGTGGCCCTGGACCCGTCGGGGCAGCGGGGGATCAGCTCTTTGGGCAGCCGCAGGGAGAGGCATCGGTCCTTGGGCACCTGGAAAATCCCCTGCTCGTCAGGCAAAAACCGCTGGGCCGCCATGGCCCTGCGCACCCATTCCTCGTTGTCGTAGGTGCGCTTCACCCGCCCGTCCGCGCTCTGGAACAGGCCGTAGTCCCCCTGGGTGTAGAAAAGCCGCGCCTTGTCAAACCCCGCCTTCTGGAACTGGTGGTCCACGTTGGTGGTGATGACGAAGTATTCCTTCCCCTGCACCCATGCCAGCAGCCGGTCATACACCGGCTTGGGGGCGGGGACGTAGCGGTTAAAATAGATGTTTCTGGCCCACCAGGCCCACTTGGTCTCCTGGTCGGGGAAGGGGTAAAAGCCACCGGAATACATATCCCGAATGCCGAATTTCTGGTGAAAATCGAAGAAATACCGCTCAAACCGCTCTCCATTATACACAAAACCCGCGGAGGTGGAAAGCCCTGCCCCCGCGCCGATGACCACGGCGTCCGCCCCGTCGATGGCCTGCCGCAGCCGCGCCAGCCGCTCCTCCCGGCTGCCCCGGCCCCGGGTCAACCCACTGAAGCGATCCAGCGCCGCCACGCCCTTTTGAATGGCGTCTGCGTAGCCGTTTTTCTCCTGTCTGAAAATACCCATGGCAATACCTTCTCTCTTGCCGCCCCCGGCGGCGGGATTATCTTGTAATAATATTTATTACAACTAAACATTACCACATCCCGCAACCCCTGTCAATAGGGAATAGGGACGTTTTTCCATGGAAATCATTACATTTGACGCAGCGAATGCCGCCGTGGTATGATAAACCCGTCCTCGAGAGACGAAATCTTGACAGGAGGTGCCATCATGTGCAATTTCAACTTTAACTGCAACTCCCTGTGGGCCATGCTGTGCCGCATGTTCGGCTTCGGCTGCTGATAAAGAGAGACGCCCAACCACGCCCCGCCGCCTCGCCGCGGCGGGGTTTTCCTCTGTTGCGCCGGGGCGCAATCTGTCGGCACTTTGCCGACAGATTGCGCAGCAAATACAGAAGCATGTAAACATGCTCCTGCATTTGCATAAATTTCACATGAAGGGGGATTCCCATCCCCCTTCACAATCCCCCATGCGTGTCGATGCCTCTGCGCAAATAACCTTTGTCTATAGTACTCTGCTCCTGTGTTGCACCGTTGCGCCGGATGTGATAGAGTAGAGAAAAAGGAGGGATGACCATGGACTATACCGCCATTCCCACCGGGGGCATCGGCCACCTGGCGGAGCTGGAGGGCAGCGGCGGCTGGTACTGGGGTAGCGACTTCGCCCAGGGCGACCTGTACGAGGCGGAGGAGCTGTACCGGGACGGCCACCCCATCCGGTGTAACCGGCTTATCTTCGTCCACGCCCGGGAGGCCAAGGTCCATGAGCCCCTGCCGCCCCGGGAGGGCTGCTACTTCGGCCCGCCCCTCTATGACGGCGGCGCACTGGTGATTCTCCGGGCGGATTTCCCCGCCGGGAAGCTGGAATTGCTGCGCTACGACCCGGCCACGTGGGAAGTTACCCCCATCGTCACCCTGCCCCGCTCCGCCGTAAAGGACTGCTACAATCTCATGCCCTCCGGCTGGCCTCTGATGCTGACCCGCCAGGCGGAGAACACCTTCCAGATTCTCTGGCCCCTCCGGGCGGAGTTCCCCATGGGCAACACGGAGACCTTCTATTTCCGCCGGGGGGATGCGCTGGTGTTCAGCCGCTGGTTCGAGGACCCGGACTACCGGGAGGAGACGGTGGTGCGCCGCTTCCCCGACGGCGCGGTGCTGTCCGTCCACCGGGCGGCATCCAAGCTGCTGCCGGACGGGCGGCTGTGGCTGCTGGAGGAGTGAGGGTTGTCGAAAGGCGCCGAATATGCTATAATGACCCCATTCTACGAAAGCGAGGCGATGCACCGTGCAGATCGGTGATCTTTTCAAGGTAAAGCAGGCGTGGAACACCTTCCGTAATAACCACCCCCAGTTCCCCACCTTTCTCAACGATGTCAACCGTAAGGGCCTGGCCCCCGGCACCGACATCACCATCTCCGTCACCTTCCCCGACGGGGAGAAGAAGGAGGCCGGCCTCCACGTGAAGCCGGAGGACGTGCAGCTGCTGCAAATGCTGCAATCCATGTAAGGCTGCGCCTGTCAAAAAACGGCTATGCCGTTTTTTGACAATGGGATTGCAGTCTACTGCGCGCGAATAGTACGCCTCCGGCGCACTATTCGCACACTCCGTAGCCTGAGAAGTGAAAAAAGTGACGCTCATGTCGTCACTTTTTTCGGATTTCAATGGTTCGCGCCTGCGGGCGCGAAATCTGCGATGCTTTTTTGACAATCTGAGCGCCGCCCATCCGGGGGGCGCTGCGCTGTCATAAATAATAGTAAGTAGGGGCGGGGCTTACCCCAAGGGCACTGGCTCCACCAACTGCTCATTCTTCGCAGGGTGTCGCTGGC
>JAFSMA010000037.1 GCA_017448145.1 Oscillospiraceae bacterium
CGCCTCGGGAAAGTCCTTTGCCCCCACCCGCACCGCGTAGGCGCAGCCCTGGGTGGAGAGGCCCGTGGGCAGCCGCTGCACGCTTGCCCGGATGCCGGCGCGCTCCAGTGCCTGGGCCATCCGCTGGGCCTGGGTGATGGCTCTGGCCGTCAGCAAATAATCATCCATATCATCCCTCCTCCATGCCCATTGTATGTGCTGTCCCTCCACACCGTGCGCGCAAAAAAACGCCTCACCCGGTAAGGGTGAGGCGTTTCAAAAGAGAATCGTTTACTTTTTGAAGCTGTCCTTCAGCGACACGCTGCGGTTGAACACCAGGTGGTCGACGCGGCAGTCCCGGTTGTCCATGCAGAAGTAGCCCAGGCGCATGAACTGGAACGTGGGGGCGTTGGTGCCGGTGCGGTTCTCCCGGCGGTCAAATTCCTCCGCCACCTGCACCATCTCCTTCTCCACCTTGCAGCCGGTGAGCACCTCCAGACTGTCGGGGTTCAGAGCGTCCAGGAAGTTCTTGTCCGGGCCGTCGGGCTGGGGGTCGGAGAACAGATTGTCGTAGAGCCGCACTTCCGCGTCCACGCAGTTGTCGGCGTCCACCCAGTGGATGGTGGCGCCCTTCACCTTGCGGCCGTCGGCGGGGTCGCCGCCCCGGGACTGGGGATCGTATTCGCACAATACCTCGGTGATGTTGCCCGCCTCGTCCTTCACGAAGCCGGTACAGGTCACCAGATACGCGCCCTTGAGGCGTACCTCGTTGCCGGGGTACATCCGCTTGTACTTGGGCACGGGCTCCGGCAGGAAGTCGTCGGCCTCCATCCACAGATGGCGGCTGAAGGTGATCTCATGGGTGCCCTGGCTGGGGTCGGTGGGGTTGTTCTCCACGTTGAAAATCTCGCTCTGCCCCTCGGGATAGTTGGTCACCGTCAGCTTAACCGGGTGCAGCACCGCCATGGTGCGCTGGGCGGTCAGGTTCAGGTCTTCCCGCAGGCAGTGCTCCAAAAAGCCGTACTCCACCGTGCTGGCGGCCTTGGACACGCCGATGCGCTCGCAGAAATTGCGGATGGAGCGGGCGGTATAGCCCCGGCGGCGCAGGCCGCACAATGTGGGCATCCGGGGGTCGTCCCAGCCGGAGACGTAATGCTCCTCCACCAACTGGCGCAGCTTCCGCTTGGACATGACGGTGTGGTCGATGCCCAGCCGGGCGAACTCGATCTGGCGGGGCTTGTAGTAGGGGATGGACACGTTGCTCACCACCCAGTCATACAGTGGCCGATGCTCCTCAAATTCCAGGGTACAAAGGCTGTGGGTGATGCCCTCCAGGGCGTCCTGGATGGGGTGGGCAAAGTCGTACATGGGGAAGATGCACCACTTGGTGCCCTGGCGGTGGTGATTGATAAACCGGACGCGGTAGATGATGGGGTCACGCAGGTTGAAGTTGCCGCTGCCCAGGTCGATTTTGGCCCGGAGGGTCATCTTCCCCTCCTCCACCTGGCCGTTCTTCATCATCTCGAACAGCCGCGGGTTCTCCTCGATGGGACGGTCGCGGTAGGGGCTGGTGGCGGGCACGCCGATGTCGCCCCGATTGGCGCGGAACTCCTCCGGCGTCAGCTCACAGACGTAGGCCAACCCTTTTTTTATCAGCTCCACAGCGTATTCATAGTCTTTCTCAAAATAGTCGGAGCCGTAGAAAAAGCGGTCGCCCCAGTCGAAGCCCAGCCAGTGGATATCCTGCTGGATGGCCTCCACGTACTCGGTGTCCTCCTTGGCGGGGTTGGTGTCGTCCATCCGCAAATTGCAGATGCCGCCGTACTTCTCCGCCGTGCCAAAGTCGATGCACAGGGCCTTGCAGTGTCCGATGTGCAGATAGCCGTTGGGCTCAGGCGGAAAACGGGTGTGAACCTGCATCCCGGCCACGCGGCCACCGGGGGCGGTGTCCTCCTCCACAAAGTTATCAATGAAATTCTTGGTTCCCTCTGCTTCGGGAATCTTTACTTCCTCGGCCATAATCGTGTCTCCTTGTGGCTTCAATGTAAAATCAATTTATTATACGCAACTCTCCGCCGGATTGCAAGTTTTTTCGCATCGGCTCCATGGATTTCTCGCCCCACGGCCACGCCTTACAGCGCCTCAAATTCCTCCCGGGTCAATAGCAGCTGCATGGCCTGTAACATGGCCCCGGTGGTCATTCGCTCCGGCAGGCCCAGCTTTTTCAGGGTCTCCGCCCTTTTGGCGGCGCTGCCGGGGCCTATCAGCCCCTTGTCCATCAGCTCCCCCCGGGTGATCTCCGTCTGGCGCAGCGGTTCCGTCTCTCCCAAAAAGGTGGCGCCGCAGCGCCGCAATGCCCCAAGCAGCACCTCCGGCGTCATGCCCTCCACCCCCAGCTTGCCCTCCTTGCCGCCGACCTTTTTCCGCTTCTCCTTGCCCATCACGTCGGGCACGTAGGCCTGCTTGAGCTGCTGCGGTGGAATGGCGCCCTTCAAAAAGTTGCGTATCACAAACCCCGCTCCATCCGGGTCGGTGAGCAGGATCAGCCCCTGCTTCTCCCCCAGGCGGCGCAGCAGCGCCAGCTTTTCTCTGTCGTTGCACACGCCGAAGCCCTCGGTGGTCACCACCGTGGCGTCCACCACCTGCAAAAGGGCGTTTTTATCGTACCGCCCCTCCACCACAATCACTTCTTTTACGCTCGGCTTCATCGCGTCCCTGCCAATTCCATCAAAAAGAGTTTCAGCTCCTGGGCGGCGTCCATATTCCGCTCCGACTTCATGCGTCTGTCAAGTATTTCCGCCTTACGCACCGCATCGGCACACCATTTTCTGTCCACCTTGGCCGCCGCCGCCATCAATAGCTTTGCCGGATAGTCCGACGACATGTGCCACGTCTCCTTCAGCCACATTCTGTCCTTGCCGCCGTCCAGGGCCAGGCGGGCGGTGTAAATGCGCCGCAGCTCCCGGCCGATGACGGACAGGATGGCGATGGGCTCCTCCTGCATCCGCAGCAGATCCCCCAGCACCCGGGCGGCGTCGTCGTACTTCCCGGCGGTGATGCAGTTGGTCATGTCGAACACCCTGGCGTCCAGCACCGGGTCAGCCACGGCGTTGATATCCGCCACCGTGATACGGGTGTCCTTGGCGTAGGCGGCGATTTTTTCGATTTCCGGGGCCAGATTGGTCATCATGGTGCCACAGGTAAAAAGCAAATGCTCCATGGTGGCGCTGTCAATGTCGTGGCCCGCGGCGGCAAAATGCTGCTGAATCCACCGGTACAGCGCCCGGTTCTCCTGGCGGCAGAACTCCACCTCCACCGCGTGGGCGCTGATGGCGGCGCACAGCTTCTTCATCACCGCGTTGCGCTTATACTCGATGGTGTCATAGATAAACACCAGCGTGCAGTAGTCCGGGAAATCCTCCAGCAGGTTGGTAAGCTGCTGCCGCCCCTCCTCGTCCAGGCGAAAGATGTCCATATCCGTCACTTCCACCAGGGTGCTCTGGGCCATCATGGGCATGGCCTCCACCGTCTCCTGCAACACCAGGGGCGACAGGCCCTTCCCCGCCAGGCGGTGGTAGTTGAACTCCTCGAATCCCTGGGGCACCACCGCCTTGCGCACCTGGTTCAGGTACGTCCGCAGCAGATACTGCTCCTCGCCGTAGAAGATATACACCTTTTGCAGCGTTCCCTCCTTCAGATCCCGCCGCAGCACGTCATAACCCGCTTCCTTTTTGCCTGCCATTTACGGCTCACCTCTCTCTGCGCTGATACGCACGGTGCCGTTTACGTCCGTGCGATAGATCTCCGCTCCCGCCCCCGTCAGCCGCAACAGGGCCTGGGAGCTGGGATGTCCATAGTCGTTTTTACCCACGCTGATCACCGCCGTCTCCGGGGCGATGGCAGCCAGGAAGTCGGCGTCCGAGCTGCCGGCGGAGCCGTGATGGCTCACCACCAGCACCTCCACATCCGGCAAATCGTATTTTTCTGCCAGGGCCCGCTCGGTAGCCCCCGCCATGTCGCCGGTAATCAAGATGTCAAAGGAACCTGCGCCGGCCAGCAGCGAAAGCCCCTGTTCGTTCATGTCCCCCACGCCCACCGGCGGAAAAATGGTCAGCGTCCCCTCGCCAAAGGGGAGGCGCCGCCGCTCCTTTACCCACACCACGCCGATGCCCTTCGACCCCGCCAGCGCCTCCAAGCGCTCCCGGACGCCGTAGTCGTCCTCGATGTCCGGCATGTACAGGGTTTCCACCGGCAAGCGCTGCAAAAGGGTCTCCAAACCGTTGGTGTGGTCGGCGTGGAAATGGGACACGATCACCGCATCCAGCCGCCGAATGCCCATGCTCTCCAGCTGCTGCACCGCCACCTCCCCGGCGCGGATGAAGCTGTTGCTGCTGCCGCAGTCCATCACCGCCGCCGCGTCGCCCGACAGCAGCGCCACGCTCTCGCCCTGGCCCACGTCCAGCACCGCCGCGTTCATGTCGCCCCGGCGGCAGTCCAGGGCCGTCACCAGCACCACCGCCGCCAGGCTCACCAGGGCCAGCGCCGCAGCCGCCGCGTACTTCCGCCGCCCCTCCTTGGTCAGCGTGCAGCCGATAAACATGGCATATACGTACACCAGCCACGCCCACAGCAGCCGCCCGGTGAAATACACCGCGTGGTGGGGGATTTTCTGCAAAAGCCGCCCAAAGGTGAGAATGCCCACCATCAAAAAGGCGGCGATTTTTCCGGCAACTTGCCCCAGCGGCAGCCAAATCATGCCCAATACCGCCGCCGCAAACGCCGCGCCGAAGCCGTACCCCGCCAGGGGCACCGCCACCACGCCGCTGAGGGGCGACACCACCGACAGCATCCCAAAATAGAGGGCCGTCAGCGGCGCGGTGAACACCGTGGCCCCCACCACCGAGCAGAAATTGCCCACGAAAAAGGCTTTTATGCGGTATAACCGGGATTTCGCGCCCCGTTGGGGCGGCAAAATCACGTTGTACAGCCGGGGCGAAATTTTCAAAAGCCCCAGCATAGCCCCAAAGCTGAGCTGCAAGCTCACCGACGCCGCGGCGTAGGGGTTACACAGTAAAATCACCAGCAGCGCCGCCGCCAGTGAGGTCAGCGGGTCGTCGTCCTTTCGGATGATGGTGCCCACGAGAAAGAAAATCTGCATCACGCAGGCTCGCACCACCGATGGTGTCAGCCCCACCATGCACATATAGAACAGCAGCACCAATATGGTCACGCCGTTCCCCAGGGAATGGAACCGCCGGGGCAGCGGAATCAGCTGCAGCAGCATCACCAGAAAGCCGCAGTGCAGCCCGCTGACGGCAAAGAGATGGGCCATGCCCGTCTCCCGCATGGTGGCGTAGTCCGCCTGCTCAATCCCGGACTTGTCCCCGGTGAGCATGCCGGTAATCAGCCCCGCCACCGTGGGATCGTCCCACACCGCCGCCACCGTCTCCTTCAAATAGCGGCCCACCCGCTGGGGCCACCAGCGGAGGCTGCCCTCCGACCCGGGCGTCACGGCGATATCCCCCTTGCCGTACAGTAAGACAAAAACGCCCCTGGCGGTAAAGGTGGTCACGTCGCTGTCCTGTATCCGCCCGGCGTCCTGCCACCGGGCCTCGCCGGCAATGCGGTTGCCGGGCAGGAGATCCAGCGCCGAATCATCGCCGTAATACACGGCCTTAACGCCCTTTTGCCCCTCTAACATCACGATCACTTTCGCGCCGTAGGCCGTCTCCTGGGGCCAGTCGCACACCGTGGCGGCAAAGGGCTGCACCCCGCCGCAAAGCTGCCGCACGCCTTGGCAGCGCACCGCGTCGTAGCCCGTGCAGTAGCACAGCCCCACGGCGGCCGACAGGGCGATGACGGTGACAAACCGGGCCCATTTCCTCTGCCGCCACCGCAGAAACAGCAAGCCTACCGGCACCAGCGCCGCGGCGCACCACAGCGTCCACCCGCCAGCGCCCAGCAGCGCCCACAGCAGCACCGCCCCGGAAAAGGAGAACGCGATGGTAGCCAGCAGCCGCACAGTCTCGCCCTCCCTTTGCACTTAATGATTGATTATACCAAATCTCCCCACCCGGGGCAAGTCCTCTTGATCGCCAAAGGCCGATTGCCGCCAAAAAACGGCATAGCCGTTTTTTGACAGGCTCAAAAAATCCCGCCCCGAAGGGCGGGATTTTTCCTGTTTTCAGCCGTGCAGCTTTGCGTTGCACTTGTCCAGAAACCGCTGATTGTGGACAACGGCCCTGGTGTGGGTGCCCTGGCCGATGAGACCGGCGTCGTCATAGGCGGCCACCTTAAAGGTGATCATCTTGCCGTTTTCCGACACGCCTGTCACCTCCGCCGTGGCCCGGATGGTCATGCCCACCGGGGTGGGCGCCACATGGGTGGACGCAATCTCCACCCCCACGGTGCCCCGCTCGGGCGGCAGCTCTCCCTGGACGCATTCCATGGCGGCGCACTCCATCAGCCCCAGCATAAACGGGGTGCCCAGCACCTCCAGCGCCCCGGAGCCGATGGCCCGGGCGGTCATGTCGGGGGTGACGGTGCGCGTCACGGTATGGGTCATGCCAATGGTAATCATGGTTCGCTCCTTACACGCCCAGCCGGTTCCACAGGTCGTTATACAGCGCCAGGGTCTCCGGGGGCAGGTTCACATACAGGGTGCAGCGCTCCCGCTCCTCGTCGGGCAGGGCCATGATGTTGTAGATCTCCTGATCCAGCTCCTCCTCGTACAGTTCCAGATAGTAGTCCGGATACTGCTCCAGGGCTTCGGCGTTGGGGGAGGCGTACCAGATATAGTCCATGTTGGCCAGGTTGGATTCGGTGGAGGCGATGAAGTTGATCCACGCCTCGGCCTCACGCTTGTGCTGGCTGTTTTTCAGCACGCACATGGCGTCCACAAACCAGTTGGAGCCCTCCTCCGGCACTACGAACCGCAGATCTTCGTTGTTCTCCAGCATGGTGAGGTAGTCACCGGCGTAGTACATGGCGATGGCCGCGTTGCCGCCCTCCATCTTCTGGAACACCTGGTCCATCACAAAGGCCTGGTACACGCCGTTGTCCTTGGCGTCCTTCAACAGCTGGAACGCCTCGGTGAGCTGCTGCTCGTCGGTGGTGTTGATGTCGTAGCCCAGATCCAGCAGCGCCGCCGCCAGTGCGTCACGGGAGTTGTTGATCATCAGCACCTGCCCGGCATACTTGGGGTCGAACATGGCGTCCCAGCTGGTGATGGGCTCGTCCACCATGGTCTCGTTGTAAATGATGCCCAGGCTGCCCCAGGTATAGGGCACGGTGTACTTGTTCTCCGGGTCGTAGCTCAGGTGGGTGAACTGCTCCCCGATGAGCTGGAAGTTGGGAATGTTGTCGTAGTCCAGCTCCGCCAGACGATCCTCCTCAATGAGGCGGGCGATCATATAGTCGGAGGGCACGATCACGTCGAAGTCGGCGCCGCCCATGGCGATCAGGCTGTACAGTGCCTCGTTGCTCTCGGCGGTCTGGTAGTTGACGTGGATGCCGGTGGTCTCCTCAAACTCGGTGATCAGCGACTCGTCGATATACTCGCCCCAGGAGCACACGTTCACCACGGGCCGTGCGTTGGCGCTGCGGCCGGAGATGACCAGCATCGCCAGCAGTCCGCAGCCCACGGCACCGGCCACCACCCGCATCCAAACCGGCATCTTGCCGTCGGAGCTCCGGGTAAAGTTGGGCACCGCAGCCGCCGGGCGGCGGCGATCCGGCTGCCGCTCCATGCTGGCCTCACGAATGTTGACAATGGCCAGCAGCAGTAGCACCGTCACGAACAGCAGCGTGGAAATGGCGTTGATCTCCGGGCTGACACGCTTCTTGGTCATGCCGTAGATGGTCATGGCCAGGGTAGACGTGCTGGATCCGGCGGTAAAGTAGGAGATGATGAAGTCGTCGATGGACATGGTGAAGGCCGTCAGCGCGCCGGACACGATGCCGGGTTTGATCTCGGGGATGATCACCTTCCAGAATGCCTGCATCCAGGTGCAGCCCAGGTCCTGGGCCGCGTCCACCAGGTTCCGGTCCATCTGCCGCAGCTTGGGGCCCACGGACAGAATGACGTAGGGGATGTTGAACATCACGTGGGCAATCAGCAGCGTGCCGAAGCCCATGGACAGCTTTTCGGGCAGCACCACGGCGCTCTGCCAGGAGTTGACCCACCCGGCAAAGCTGCTCCAGCCGCTGAAGAACACCACAAACAGCAGCGCCAGGCTGACGCCGGTGACAATATCGGCGTTCATCATGGGGATGTTGTTCACCGCCATCAACGCGTCCCGCCGTCTGCGGCGCATGGCGTAAAATCCGATGGCGGCAAAGGTGCCCGCCAACGTGGCGATCACCGTGGCCAGCAGGCTCACCAGCAGCGTGATGTACACGCTGCGCATGATGATCTGGTTGTGGAACAGCTGTCCGTACCAGTGGAGGGAGAAGCCCTTCCACACGCTGGAGCTGGTGCCCTCGTTAAAGGAGAAGATAATCAGGATAAAGATGGGCGCATACAGGAACAGCGCCACCAGCGCCATCAAAAAGCGGTTGAAAAAGCCGTTGGGCTGCTGCCGTTTCATAGCATCACCGCCTGTTCCTCGCCCTCACCGAAGCGATTCATCACCAGCATGCACACCACCACGATGATCATCATCACCAGGCTGATGGCCGCGCCCAGCTGGGGGTTGTAGGCGCCGCCCAGGAACTGCCGCTCAATCAGGTCGCCCAGCAGCATCTCCGTGCCGCCGCCCAGCATCTGGGAGATGGCAAAGGTGGACACCGACGGCACGAACACCATGGTGATGCCGCTGAGCACGCCGGGCAGGCTCAGGGGCAGGATCACCTTGCGGAACACCGTCACGGAGTTGGCACCCAGGTCCCGGGCCGCCTCCAAAAGGGAGTAGTCCAGCTTCACGATGACGGAGTAAATGGGCAGGATCATAAAGGGCAGGTAGTTGTACACCATGCCCAGCACCACAGCGCCCTGGGTGTTCATCATGGGGAAATACGCCAGGTCGCTGCCGGTGAGATGATTATAAAGAGCAATGAGGCCGATTTTCTGGAAAAACTGGTTCAAAAGGCCGTTGTTTTCCAGAATGGTCATCCAGCTGTAGGTGCGCAGCAGGAAGTTCATCCACATGGGCAGCATGATCAGCACCATGGCCACCCGTTGGAACGACGCCTTTTCACGGCTCATCCAGTAGCTGACCGGGTAGCCGATAAGCAGGCAGATGATGGTGGCGATGATGGCCAGCTTAAACGAGCGGACGAACACCTCGCCGTAGCCGCCCATCTTCACGAAGTTGCCCAGGGTAAAGCCGCCGGCGGCATCCTGAAAGGCGTAGATGACCATGATGACGATGGGCGCCACCACGAAAATGGCCATCCACACCACGTAGGGCACGGCGAACCGGGAGAGCTTATTCTTCATCCCCGCTCTCCTCCTCATCCGGCGCGGCAGCGCCCAGCTCCTCATACTCCTCGGAGTAGGAGGAATAGTCGCCGAACATACCGGAATACTCGCTCTTCTTCATAATGTGGAAGCCCTCGGGGTCGATCTTCACCCCCACCTGAGCGCCCACCGGCGAATGATCCGTAGTCTGGATCAGCCACTTGAAGCCGCCCAGATCCACGATGATGTCGTACTGCATGCCCTTGAAGGTCACGTTGGTGACGGTGCCCACCAGCTGGCCCTGCTCCACCGGCACAATGTCGATGTCCTCAGGCCGGATCACCACGTCCACCGGCTCATTGGGCCCAAAGCCGCCGTCCACGCAGGGGAACTCCCTGCGATACATCCGCACCACGCCGTCCCGGACCATGGTGCCGTTCAAAATATTGGACTCGCCGATAAAGTCCGCCACAAAGGCGTTCTTCGGCTCGTTGTAAATGTCCTCCGGAGTGCCGATCTGCTGGATGCGGCCCTTGTCCATCACCACCACGGTATCGGACATGGTCAGCGCCTCTTCCTGGTCGTGGGTCACGTAGATGAACGTGATGCCCATCTGCTGCTGAATGCGCTTGAGCTCGATCTGCATATCCTTGCGAAGGCGCAGGTCCAGCGCGCCCAGAGGCTCGTCCAGCAGCAGCACCTTGGGCCGGTTCACCAGCGCCCGGGCGATGGCCACCCGCTGCTGCTGACCGCCGGAGAGCTGGTCAATGCGGCGGCGCTCAAAGCCCTTCAGGCTCACAACCTCCAGCATCTCGGTGACCCGCTCCGTCACCTCCGCCTCCGGCACCTTGGCGATGCGCAGGCCGAAGGCCACGTTTTCAAACACGTCCAGGTGCGGGAACAGCGCGTACTTCTGGAACACCGTGTTGATCTGCCGCTTATGGGGCGGCACATCATTAATCCTCACACCGTCAAAGGTGACGTCTCCCGACGTAGGTGTCGTGAAACCGCCAATAATCCTCAGCGTCGTGGTCTTGCCACAGCCGCTGGGGCCCAGAAGTGTGAGGAATTCGGAATCGTTGATATACAGATTGATGTGGTCGAGAACCAGCTCGTCGTCAAACGCCATGCAAAGGTCGTGCAGGCGAATCAACTCTTTGGACATTTATCCTCCCCCGTTCGTAAAAAATGTACCTCTTCTCTCTGTCAAACCGGGGGCTCCATGGGGCACACGTCGCCGCGTCCCCTCCGAGCCTGTATTATGTTCGTTGAAATTTGGCCGCGTTTACTATATATAAAATGGCGGGAAATGTCAATGCTATTCACGAAAAAATCGCCCCAAAACGGAGCGATTTTTCATCCGAAATATTTAGCCCGAAACGGCACGTCGTCCACCGTAAAGGTGCGGCCCTGCAAATACTGCAAAATCCCGGCGTCGGTGGGGAAATCAAAGGTGAGGCGGTAGGCGTACAGCGCCTGCCGGGTCTCGCCGTAGCGGCGGTTCACGTCCCCCCGGCCGTACTTGCCGTCCCCCAGCAGGGGCCAGCCTTTGTCGGCAAAGCTGGCCCGGATCTGGTGGGTGCGGCCCGTCTCCAGCCCCACCTCCACCAGGCTCAGCTCGCCCCGGCTCTCCAGGGTCTGATAGTACGTCACCGCCGTCTTGCCCCCCGGCACCGGCCTGTGGTACACCTGCACCTCTTTTTTCTTCTCGTCCTTCACCAGAAAGCACTCGATTTTCCCCTTCTCCGGCCGGGGATGGCCCACCGTGATGCACAGATACCGCTTGTCGATCTCCCTGTCCCGGATCTTCTCGTTGATGATCCGCAGCGTCTCGGCGTTCTTGGCGGCGATGACCATACCCCCGGTGTTCCGGTCGATGCGGTTGCACAGGGCCGGGGTAAAGGCGTTTTCCCACCGGGGATTCCACTCCCGCTTCTGGTAGAGATACGCCTGGATGTGGTTGATGAGGGTGTTCACCTTCTCCGTCTCGTCGGCGTGCACCACCAGCCCCGGCCGCTTGTTGAGGATCAGCAGGTTTTCGTCCTCGTACACGATGTCCAGACTTGGGCGGAACAGCGTCAGAAACAGATTGTCCTCCCTGGGCTGGTCGAAGAACTCGTCGTTGATGTACAGCGACAGCACGTCACCCTCCTGCAGCCGCTGCTCCCCCTTGCACCGCCCGCCGTTGCACTTGATGCGCTTGAGGCGGATGTATTTCTGCAAAAGGGCGCCCGGCAGCAGCGGCAGCGCCTTGGCCACAAACCGGTCAATCCGCTGCCCCGCGTCGTTCTTTCCCACCGTCAGCTCCCGCATGATCTGGCCCCTTTCGTCGTTCTTGTCCCACATTGTACCCGTATCTGTAAAAAAAGTCAAAATATTTGTGAAATAATGTTTGACATTCTCCCCCTCATCCTCTATAATACTACCCGTGTCATTGCGAGGTGTACTATGCGTTTGAATGTCAACAAGCTGCTGCACACGCCCGAATCCCGGCAGGATTTCCGCTTCACGCTGGACCTGTCCAATCTGGATTTCGGCGGCTCCTGCCCTGTATCTGAACCGGTCAATGTGGAAGGCCAGATTCGGAACAAGGCCGGTGTGCTGCTGTGCGACTTGACGGCGCATACGACGCTCCACTGTGTCTGCGACCGCTGCTGCGAGCCGTTCTCTGAGGAAAAAATGGTTGCCTACTCCTGTGTTCTCGCGGAGGAGCGCCAGTTTGACGATGATGAGGACATCGTGCTGCTGGAGCATGACGAGGTGGATCTGGGTGACCTCGCCCGTACGGCGTTCATTCTCGACATGGACACAAAGTTCCTCTGCAAGCCGGACTGTAAAGGTCTGTGCCCCGGTTGCGGCGTCAATCGCAACGAGGCGCCTTGCCGTTGCAAGAAGGAAGTGGACCCCCGTCTTGCAAAGCTGGCCCAGCTTTTGCAGGACAAATAAAGAAGTAATTATTACTGCAATCCGCAGTTGAAAGCCAAGGAGGTGTCAACATGGCAGTCCCTAAGGGAAAAGTATCCAAGCAGCGGCGCAATAAGAGACGTTCTTCCGTGTGGAAGCTGGCAACTCCCGCTCTGGTGGCATGCCCCAAGTGCGGTGCTCTGCATCTGCCCCACAGAATGTGCCCCGAGTGCGGTACCTATAACGGCCGTCAGGTCAAGGAGATCAAGTCCGTGGCCGCCGGCAAGTAATCTTGTCCTGAAAAAGCGGGAAGCTGACGCTTCCCGCTTTTTTATTTTATCCGCCATTCCCCTGCCTTCCCCTTGGGGGGAAGGTGGCACGGCCAAAGGCCGTGACGGATGAGGGGGCGATGCCCACCCACGCACCGAACCCCCATCCCCCGTAGGGGCCGACGCCTACCCCAAGGGCACTGGTTCCGGCAGCCGCTCGTACCTCGCGGGCCGTCACTGGCGCCCGGCGGCCCGCCGCCCGCGCCCGCCCGCCCCCCTCTCGCCCGCCGCGACACTCCTCTCCCCCGGCAATCGCTGGCCATCCGCCCCACAGCCTGCTATAATAAGCTCACACCCAAAAGGAGGACTACACCATGGAAATGGGAAAAGAGATTCGCCGCCTTCGTACCGGCCGGGGCCTTACCCAGGAGGCGTTGGCCGACGCGCTGCACGTCACGCCCCAGACCGTCAGCAAATGGGAGCGGGGCACCACCATCCCGGACGTGCAGCTTCTGCCGGAAATCGCCATCTTCTTCGGCGTTTCCATCGACCAGTTGTTTGCCATGACCCCGGCCCAGCAGTTGGACCGCATCGAGAACCATATCTATGACAGCGGTCTCATCAGCGAATCCGAGACCCGTCAAATCGCTCAGCAGCTTATCACCATCGGCGAGAGCCCCACCTATGCCGGCAAGTCCAAGCTGCTCCTCACCCTTCTCTACAGCCACCAGGCCGACCAGTACTGCCTGCTGGCGGTGGAAAGCGGCAAGGAGGCGGTGGAGCTGACCGGCGGTGACAAGGAGGCCGTCAGCGAGTTGGCCAACGCCTGGGGCAGCTATATGCCCGACTGGTGCGTCCGCAACCACCACGCCCTTATCCAGTGGTTTGGCGACTTCTGCCGCCGCCACCCGGATAACCGCTCCGCTATCATGTGGCTGCTGGATAACCTCATCGACGACCGGCGTCTTAAGGAGGCCCGCCAATGGCTAAATGCCCTGGCCGCCATAGACAACACCTTCCGCACCCCCATGTACCGCTACCTCATCGCCCAGGCCGCCGGCGACACGCAGACAAGCGAGACACAGCTCCGAGCCCTGGAGGCCATGGAGGGACAGGAGTGGTGCTGGGCCGTCACCCTGGGGGACATCTACACCCAGCGCCAGGAATATGACCGGGCCATCCAATGGTATCGCAAGGGCCAGGACATCCAGCCCTCCCCCAAATTCACCGACAGCGCCACCAGCATTGCCCACATCTGCGAAATCCGGGGCGACGCCCCCGGTGCCGTCGCCGCCTACCGGGAGGTGCTGCGCCTGATGGAGACGGAGTGGGGCATCGTCAGCGGCGAGGAGCGGGAAGCCGTAGAGCGGGCCATCCGCCGCCTGTCATAATGCGCCATCATTAACGCCGCCCCGCCGATGTGTTTCGGCGGGGCGGCGTTTTCTTTACTTGTCGTAGCCGTTGGGGTTCATGCTCTGCCAGTGCCAGGTGTCCCGGCACATGTCCTCCAGATTATACTGGGCGTGCCAGCCCAGCACCTCTGCGCTCTTGGCGGGGTCGGCGTAGCACACCGCCACGTCGCCGCTGCGGCGGGGGGCGATGACGTAGGGCACCTTCACGCCGTTGGCCTTCTCAAAGGCCTTCACCATGTCCAGCACGCTGTAACCGTTGCCGGTGCCCAGGTTGAACACCGCCTCGCCGGTGTGGCTGCACAGGTAGTCCATGGCCGCCACATGACCCTTGGCCAAATCCACCACGTGGATATAGTCCCGCACGCCGGTGCCGTCGGGGGTGGGATAGTCGTTGCCGAACACGCTGAGCTTCTCCCGCTTGCCGATGGCGGTCTGGGAGATGAAGGGCATCAGATTGTTGGGGATGCCGTTGGGGTGCTCGCCGATGAGCCCGCTGGGATGGGCGCCCACAGGGTTAAAGTACCGCAGCAGCACCACCGACCACTCCTTGTCGGCCTTGGCCACGTCCCGCAGAATCTCCTCGCACATAAACTTGGTCCAGCCGTAGGGGTTGGTGCAGTTGCCGATTTTGCTGTCCTCCCGCAGGGGCATGGTGTTGTCCCGGTCATACACGGTGGCGGAGGAGGAGAAAATGATCTTCTTCACGCCGTGGCGGCCCATGACCCGGCACAGGTTCATGGTGGAGGTCAGGTTGTTGCTGTAATAGGCCAGCGGCTTTTCCACCGACTCGCCCACCGCCTTCAGTCCCGCAAAATGGATCACGCAGTCGATCTCATTTTCCGAGAATACCTTCTCCATCAAGGCCTCGTCGCACACGTCGCCGTTGATAAACGGCACCTCTTTGCCGGTGATCTGTGCCACCCGGCGCAAGCTCTCCGCGCTGGCATTCACCAGATTGTCCACGGCGATGGGCTGATGCCCCGCCTCGATCAGCTCCACGCAGGTATGGCTGCCGATGTATCCGGCGCCGCCGGTCACTAATACGTTCATTTCGCGTCCTCCACTAATAGTTTTACTGTGATCCCACCGTCCACCAGGCGGCAGAAGGTCTCTCCGTCCTGTGCCGAGCCCACCACGCCGCTGCCGTAATGGGTGGGGATGGCAAGGCGCGGCCGGATGGCGTTGCAAAGCCCCGCCGCCTCCTGCGGCGTCATGGTGTACGTGCCGCCCACGGGGCACAGCACCACGTCGCACCGCACCGCCAGCGCCTCCGGCGTCACGTCGGTGTCGCCGCAGACGTACACCCGCTGTCCCTCCAGCGTCACCACATAGCCCAGGTACTGTTTCTCCCGGGGGTGGAATTTCTTATGGGGGTTGTAGGCCGCCACGGCCTCCACCGCCACGCCGTCCACCGTGGCCCTCTCACCCGGCAAAAGGCCCACCACCCGGCCCAGCGCCGCCACTTTCTCCGCCATAAACGCAGGCACCACGAACACGGGGTCCTCCCCCGCCGCCCTGGCGATGTCCTCCGGCGAAAAGTGATCAAAATGGTCGTGGGTGATGAAAATGATCTGCCCGTCCCTGGGTGCCTCCCGCAGCTGGAAGGGGTCAAAATAGCAAACCCGCTCCCCCGCCACGCGGATGCTGGCATGGCTGTTGATGGTGATTTCCATGGCGTCACCTCCATACCCGTCTATCCTACCACAAATCCCGCCCCGTGGCAAGCACCCATTCACGCCCCATTCCGCCCCGCTGGCGCCACATTTTTTCGACCCGATTTCCCTTTTTATCTTCCCATTTTTTCCGCCGTATGGTACAATAGGCCAAATATCGCACTTTAGGAGGGCAACATCATGGGCATCGTGGTCATCGGCGCCGTGTTTGTGGACATCAAGGGCTACCCGTACAGCACCTTCATCCCCGGCGGGCGCAACGCGGGGTACGTGGAATACGTCCACGGCGGCGTCAGCCGCAACATCGTGGAGGACATCGCCAACGTGGAGCTGCGCCCCACCTTTTTGAGCCTGGTGGATAAAAGCGGCGCCGGCGCCGACGTCATCCATAAATTGCAGGATCACAAGGTGAACACCGACTACATGGTGCCCACCCGGGACGGCATGGGCACGTGGCTGGCGGTGTTCGATAACGACGGCGACGTGGTGGCCGCCGTGTCCAAGCGGCCCGACCTGACCCCGCTGCTGAACGTCCTCGAAAAGCGGGGCGACGAGCTGTTTTCCCAGGCCGACAGCATCTGCATCGAGATCGACATGGATAAGGATATCGTCAAGCGGGTGTTCCAGCTGGCCGAGAAGTACCAAAAGCCGGTGTACGCCGTGGTGTCCAACATGAGCATCGCCGTGGAGCGCCGTGACTTCCTCCGCTCCACCGCCTGCTTCGTGTGCAACCTCCAGGAGGCGGGCATCCTGTTCTCCGAGGAGTATGACGGCCTCTCCGTGGAGGAGATGACAGAGGTGCTGCGCAATAAGGTGCAGATGGCCCGCCTCCCCGCCATGGTGGTCACCATGGGCTCCCGTGGCGCGATCTGGGCCACCGCCGACGGCCAGGCCGGCATCTGCCCCGCCAAAAAGGTGGACATGAAGGACTCCACCGGCGCCGGCGACGCCTTCTTCTCCGGCGTGGCCATCGGCCTGACCTACGGCAAGACGTTGGCCGATGCCTGCGAGATCGGCACCCGCCTGGCCGCCTCCG
Source organism: Oscillospiraceae bacterium (assembly GCA_017448145.1). GTDB lineage: Bacteria > Bacillota > Clostridia > Oscillospirales > Oscillospiraceae > Vescimonas. The sequence continues at coordinate 16,674 of JAFSMA010000037.1, forward strand.
TCATCTGCACGTCGGAAAACGTCTGCCCCCGCTTCCTCCCCAGCGAATTCGGCCTGGATGTGCCGGTGGTGGACTGATGGCCCCTCTCATACGCAAAAAGGACTGCCCTGCGGCAGTCCTTTTTTTATTCATTTTATCATTTTAGGGTTATCCGTCCTGTCCAGGAGATAATCGACGCTGACGCCATAATAATCAGCCAGCTTGATCAGCATTTCCGCGGTAAGAGAAATAACGCCGTTTTCATACTGCGAGTACGTATTCTGCGAGACGTTAAGATATTCCGCAATGGTTCTCTGGCGAATATCCCTGTCTTCCCGCAATGCCCGAAGATGCCTGAATACCATATACATCACCCATTTTTATTATGGATTATCTGTAATAAAGATATTGACTTTTATCTGTAATCCAGATATAATTCTTTCGTATTCACGGCGCAATCGCCGAAAAAAAAACGAGGGAGTGAATGATATGGAAGGTAAAAAAATGTGCTGCACACGCTGCAAGGGCACTCATTTGAGCATCATCGCCGACGGCTCGGACAGTACAACGGGCGGCTCGTATCTTGGAAGGTCAAATGCCTTTATCGCCAGCACAAATTCAAGGGTAAGACATTCCTGGATTTGTGCGGATTGCGGAAACAGGTTCCGGATGCCGGATGAACTGCTGCAGGAGATTAAAAAGAATAAGACTTACACTATTCTTTCGCTTGTCACGATAGTATTGTTCTCAATCATTGGTGTACCCTTACTGTTTACTGAGGTAGCAGCTTTATCATTACTCTTTCTTTTACCTGCCGCCATTGCGTTAGCCTTTTTCTTCTACTACAAATCTTCGGCAACAAAGGCTCAGACCCAGTATGACGAAATCACCGCCAACTGCTGGCTTTGACCTGCAAAGGAAAACTATATAAAACAAGAGGCTGGGACGGCAGTGATCTGCTTCCTCAGCCTCTGTTTTTTCTGTTGCGCTGTTTCCTTTTTTGGTATCTCTTTCCGCCCTCATGCCCCGCAGGGCAATTCATGTGCCCCGGCACAATGCATGGCGGTACGCCAATTCATGCGCCGCAAGGCGCAATTCATTCATCGTGCGCGCCTCACCGCGCACAGATGACCTCGATCTCCACAAGGCCCCCCTTGGGCAGCGCCGCCACCTCCACGGCGGACCGTGCCGGGTACGCCCCTTCGGTGAAGAACTCCGCATACACGGCGTTCATGGCGGCAAAGTCGCTCATGTGCTGCAGGAACACGGTGGTTTTCACCACGTTATCCATGGTCAGCCCCGCCTGGGCCAGAATGGCCTTCACGTTCTCCAGCGCCTGCCGTGTCTGGGCCTCCACGCCCTGGGCCAGTACGCCGGTGGCCGGATCCAGCCCCAGTTGCCCCGAGGTCACCACAAAGCCGCCGCAGTCGATGCCCTGGGCATAGGGCCCGATGGCCGCCGGTGCCTTCTCCGTGGCGAGAATGGTTTTCATAGCATCTGCCTCCTTTATTATTATGGTAAATCCATCATACCCCACCGCCTCCCAAAAAGCAACCCGTAGAAAACCTCTTGCCCCCGCCGAGGCGCCGGGGTATAATACAGAAAAACGAAAGAGGTGACACTATGGAGGCGATTTTCTCCCGCCTGGCCCGTGAAATGGCGGAGGGCCGCGACACTGTTTTATGTACCATCATCGCCGAGAGCGGCTCCGCCCCCCGGGGCGCCGGGGCCCAAATGCTGTGCGGCAAAAGCGGCCTGCTCTGCGGCACCATCGGCGGCGGCGCCGTGGAGCTGGACGCCATCGAAGAAAGCAAAAAACTGTTGGCCGCCAAACAGTCTCAGGTCAAGGACTACGCCCTCCACCCCGCCGGGGCGCTGAAAATGGTCTGCGGCGGCGCGGTCACTGTCCACTTTCAGTTCATCCCCGCCGGCGACGCCCCCTGGCGCGACGCCGTCACCGGCGTGCTCCAGCGCCTGGCGGATCGGGAGAGCGCCACGCTGCTCCTGTCCCTTGACGGAGGTGCCCCGTTGCTGGCCGCCCCCCACGCGGAGCAGGCGGGCTGCTTCCCCCTGGCCGTCACCCCCGGCGACAGGGCCATATTGTTCGGCGCGGGCCATTGCAGCGCCGCCCTGTCCCCCCTGCTGCAAACCCTGGGCTTCCGGGTCACGGTCATGGACGACCGCCCCCCTCTGGCGGACAGCGCCCGCTTCCCCGGCGCGGAGCAGGTCATCTGCGGCGACTTTGCCCGCATCGACGACTATCTCACCCTGACGGAGGACGACTACGTGGTGGTGATGACCAGCGGCCACCGCTTTGACTTCATCGTGGAGGAGCAGGTGCTGCGCCGCCCCTACGCCTACCTGGGGGTCATCGGCTCCAAGAGCAAAAAGGAGGCGGTAAACGCCATGCTGCGCCAGGCCGGCATCTCCGATGAGGCCATCGCCACCGTCCACACCCCCATCGGCCTGCCCATCGGTGCCGTCACCCCGGAGGAAATCGCCGTGTCCATCGCCGGGGAGATGATCGCCTTCCGTGCCGCCCGCCGCCAAGACGCCGGCATCGCCGCCCACCGCTGCCCCATGCGGTAAGCCGCCCCTTACCCGAAAATCCTTGCCTTTGCCGGAAAAATGTGGTACTTTAAAGAGGTAGAATGATTGCAAAGGAGCTGATCCCATGCATTTGCAGGAATCCGGCGAAATGTATCTGGAGACCATCCTCATCCTCTCCAAAAAATCCAACTTCGTCCGCGCCATCGACGTAGGCGAATATATGGGCTATTCCAAGCCCAGCGTCAGCCGCGCCGTGGGTCTTTTGAAGGCCGGCGGCTATATCCAGGTGGACGAAAACGGCGCCATCACCTTGCTGCCTCCCGGGCAGGAGGTGGCCGAGCGCATCTATGAGCGCCACCGTGTCCTCACCGACTTCTTCACCCGCATCGGCGTTGACCCGGACGTGGCGGAGGCCGACGCCTGCCGCATCGAGCACGTCATCTCCGAGGAGACCTTCAACGCCTGGCGCGCCCACGAAGAAGCCCAGGGCTGACCTGCCAAACAGCACAAAACACCCGGCGCAGCAAACGCTGCACCCATAAGGAAGCGAAATCGGCGTGACCGCAACGGTCACGCCGATTCTGTTCTTTTGGGGGAAACAATTTTTGAAATCCCGTCGCCACACCTCTCACCCTTCCCGCGGTCCGGGGCGGTATTCCCTCCCCAGCTCCCGCAGCCGGATGCCCCCGGCGGAGAGCTCCGTGAGCCGCTCCTGCAACCCTTCCACCCGCTCCGCCAGCAGCGACACGGTGAGGGTGATGTCCGCGGCGTATTCCGCCCCGTCCACCGTGCCCGACAGCGCCTCCACCTCCAGCTTTACCCGCTCAAAGAGGGCGTAAGGGCAGGGGATCTCCACCCTGACCCACAGCCCCATGGTGGCGGCCCCGGCGGCGGCAAGGGCGTCCCTGGCCCCCCGGCTGTAGGCCCGGGTCAGCCCCCCGGCCCCCAGCAGAATCCCACCGAAGTACCGGGTCACCACCACCACCGCGTCGGTGACGTTCTCCCGCTCCAGCACCTTCAGCATAGGCTGGCCCGCCGTGCCCTGGGGCTCGCCGTCGTCGCTGTACCGGGCGGTGTTCTCCCCCAGGCGGTAGCACCAGCAGTTGTGCCGCGCGTCGTAATATTGGCTCTTCATCTCCCGGATGTGGGCCTGGGCCTCCTCCTCGCTGCCGATCTTCCAGATGTGGCTGATAAACCGTGAGCGCTTCTCGGTGAACTCGCTCTCGGCGTCGGAGAAGGGCACGCGGTACACGCTCATTCCCATTCCTCCTTGGGCTCCACCCAGCCCTCGATGTAATCCTTCAGCTGCCCCAGCTGCCGGGGGTTGCACACCGCCACCACGTCCACCGTGGCCTCGTAGCTGACGCTCTCCACCTTGGCCTCCCGGTACAGCACGTCCAAAAGCCCCGTCTTATCGTAAGGCAGATGCAGCGTCACCCGCCGGGTGCCCTTGTCCAGCTTCCGGTCGATGGCGCGCATCAGCTCGTCAATGCCCTCCCCCGTCAGCGCCGACACGGACACCGCGTCCGCCTCCTTCTCCCGCTGGGCGGAGAAGGCTAAATCGGACTTGTTGTACACCCGGATGCAGGGGATGTGGTCTGCCTTCAGCTCCCGAATCAGATCGTCCACAATTTGCGCCTGCTCCCGCCACTGGGGATTGCTGGCGTCGATGACGTGCAGCAGCAGATCGGCGTATTCCAGCTCCTCCAGCGTGGCCTTGAACGCCTCCACCAGCTGGTGGGGCAGCTTGCGGATAAAGCCCACCGTGTCGGAGATGACCACGTCCAGCGTGTCGCTGACGGTCAAAAGCCGTGTGGTGGTGTCCAGGGTGTCAAAGAGGCGGTTGTTGGCGGGTATCCCCGCGCCGGTGATGGTGTTCAGCAGCGTGGATTTCCCTGCGTTGGTGTAGCCCACAATGGCCACCACGGGGATCTCGTTCTTCTGCCGCCGCTGCCGCTGGGTGGCCCGCACCCGCCGCACCTCCTGCAATTCCTCCTTCAATTTATCGATTTTCCGGTGGATGTGCCGCCGGTCGGTCTCCAGCTGTGTCTCGCCGGGGCCCTTGGAGCCGATGGGCCCCTTGCCGCTGGTGCCCGCCTGGCGCTCCAGGTGGGTCCACATGCCCACCAGGCGGGGCAGCAGGTACTGGTACTGGGCCAGCTCCACCTGCAGGCAGCCCTCCTTGGTCTTCGCCCGCTGGGCGAAGATGTCCAGAATAAGGCCGCTCCTGTCGATGACCTGCACGCCCAAAAGCTCCGTCAGCACCCGGATCTGGCTGGGGGACAGGTCGTTGTCGAAGATCACCATGGTGGCCTTTTCCTGCTCCACCATGCCCTTGACCTCCTCCACCTTGCCCTCGCCGATGAAGCTGTGGGGGTCGGGCTTGTCCCTGCCCTGCAATATCACGCCCACGCTCTCGCCCCCGGCGGTCTCCACCAGGGCGGCCAGCTCGGCCAGGGATTCCTCATCGGCGCTGTCGCTGCCCAGCACCGGCGAGCGCAGGCCCACCAGCACGGCGTAGTCCCGCACCGCGTCATGGGATTCAATCGTTTTGCGTTCCATAGTCACCTCATGCGTATCGTTTTCGCCATTATAGTATATCCCGCCCCCGTTGGCAATAAAAAAGACCTGTACCCACGTCGAGTACAGGTCTTTCTGCGTGTCCTTTAGCCCTCCAGGCCGAAGCGCTTGTTGAACTTGGCAACACGTCCGCCGGTATCCACCAGCTTCTGCTTGCCGGTGAAGAAGGGGTGACACTTAGAGCAGACTTCCACGCGAATATCCTTCTTCGTAGAACCTGTCTCAATCACATTACCGCAGGCGCATTTGATCGTAGTCTGCTGATAATTGGGATGGATTCCTTCCTTCATTGCTCTTGTTCACCCCTTTCTGGTTCACTCGTCGCTGCGGGCAAACCCACAAACGCAACTGTGATGATACCACATCATCCCCGGAATAGCAAGTGTTTTTTTACAAATTAATCGTGGAATTTGTGTGGAAAAAGTACAACACCTTTTCCCCCACCGGCAGATCCAGCACCCGGCCCAGGGCCAATGCGTAGGCTTCCAGCTGCGTCCGATAGTGTTCCGCCCGCCCCGGCATGGTCTCTGCCGTCACATGGTCGGTTTTGAAGTCCACGATCACCAGCTTGCCATCCTCCACGAAGGCGCAGTCCACCACGCCCTGGAGCATGATCTCCTCCCCTGCCCCGTCGGCGCCCAGAATGGTGCCGTCCACCAGCAGGTTAAATCGCTGCTCCCGGTACACACGCCCGCTGCGGCGAATCCGCTGACACAGTGCCGTGTCCAAAAACCGTGCCACCGCGCCGCAGTCCACCGCCTCTGCCTGCTGCTGCGTCAGCAGCCGCTTTGCCGCCATGGCCGCCACCTGGGCCGCCACCGTGTCCCCGCCCCGGCCAAAGTCCAGATACTGCATCACCAGATGCATGGCGGTGCCCTTTTCCGTGGCGGTGAGGGCGGTGGTCTCCCGCAGGAATTTGGGCCGCGGGAAGTCGCCTCCACAGGCCCGGGGCGCTCCTTCTTCCCGAATCTCCTCGTCCCACTCCCGGCCCTTGAGCTGGGTAGCCGTCACCTTGGTGGGCAGCGTGGTGGCGGCGACGTGGCCGTACTGCCACGCCAGCATCGCCGCGTCCGCCGTGAGAGCCGGGGCATCGTCCTCCCCGCCGCCCTCCGCCGCGGCCTCCGCCGTGGGTGCGTTGTGCCACAGCGACACCTGCCAGCCGCAGCCGCCGCTCATAGGCAAATCCTCCACCCCGGCAAACTGCCGCAGCGCCGACGCCTCCGGCGTTTTCAGCAGCGGCAGCAGGATCCACTGCCCCATGCTCTTGGCCTCTGCCACTGCCTGGGACGGCACCGGGTCGTCGGTAACGGCGCACAAGTCCCGCACCAGCTTCTCGGCATTGCGCTGGCAGTGCACCAGAATCAGCTTTTCCTTCGCCCGGGTCATGGCCACGTAGAGAATCCGCATCTCCTCGGCCTTGGCCTCCTTTTCCAGCACGGCAGACACCGCCGTCCGGGTAATGGTGTCGTACCGGATCCGCCGCTTCTCGTCGATCCGCACCGTGCCCAGCCCCAGCTGGGGATGCACCAGCACCATTTTCTTCAAATCGTCGGTGTTAAAGGCCTTGTGCAAATCGCAAAGGATGACGATGGGGAACTCCAAGCCCTTGGACTTGTGGATGGACATAATGCGCACGCCGCCCCCACCGCCGCCGGACAGCTTGGGCAGCTTTTCCTGCTCCATCATCTCCCGCACGTAGCTCACAAAGTCGAAAAGCCCCCGCCGCCCGGCGGCCGTCACCTCGCAGGCAAAGCGGTAAAAGGCAATCAGATTCTGCCGCCGCTGGGCCCCGCCGGGCATGGCGCCGAACACCGCCTGGGCGTGGAGCACGTCGTAAAGCTGCCAGATCAGCTGGTCGGCGGACAGCTCCCGGCTGTCCCGGCGCAGCCCCTCCAGCAGCGCCAGAAAGGCGCGGCTGTCCGCCCCGTCGTCGGCGCAGAGGGCCTCGAAAAAGTCCCCCTCCCGGTGCCCTGCGCGGATCTCCGCCAGCCGATCCGGGGAAAAGCCCCCCAGGGGCGAGCGCATGGCCGACAGCAGCGGCACGTCCTGGCGGGGATTGTCGATGATCTGCAAAAAGCTGAACACCACCCCGATTTCCGCCGCGTCAAAGAGGGAGCTGCTCTCCTCGCCGCTGCACAGGATGTTCCGCTCTGCCAATGCGGCGGAAAAGGCGGCCATTCTGGCCCTGGGGGAGCGCATGAGGATGACGATGTCCTCCTCCCGGCAGGGCCGGAAGCCCTCTCCCTCCTGCACCGGGTAGCCCTGATCCAGCAATGCGCGGATGCGGCCCGCCACAAAGGCGGCCTCCTCCGCCGTCCTGTCCCGCTTGTCCTCGCCCTGGTCCTCCACGCTGACCAAATGGTATTCCGTCTCCGCCCCGGTGCGGGGCAGATAGTATTCCGCGCCGTAGTAGAGCCGTTCATCGTCGCCGTAGTCCAGCTCCCCGGCCTGCCGTGTGAGAATGCGGGAGAACACGAAGTTCACCGCCTCCAGCACCTCCCGCCGGGAGCGGAAGTTCCGGGTCAGCAGCACCTTTCGCGCCTCTCCCTCCCCGGCGGAGGCGGCGTCGGCAAAGGTGTCGTATTTCCGCAGGAAAATGGTGGGGTCGGCCATGCGGAAGCGGTAAATGCTCTGCTTCACGTCGCCCACCATAAAGAGGTTCTTCCCCTCCCGGGACACGGCGGCAAAAATGTGATCCTGCACGTCGTTGCTGTCCTGGTATTCGTCCACCATGATCTCCCGGTACCGCCCCGCCACGTGGCGGGCCAGCTCAGTGGGAGCGTCGTTTTCCTCCAGCAGCAGGGCAATGGCAAAATGCTCCATGTCCGCGAAATCCATGACGTTCCGCCGTGCCTTCTCCTCCCGGTACGCCCGGGCAAAGTCCCCGGTGAGATCCACCAGGGCCAGCATGGCCGGCGCCATGGCCTGCATATCGTCAATGTACTCCTGCTCACTGACGGCGAAGATGTCCGCCATCTTCTTCAGCTCGTCCTTGCACCTGTTGCGGATGGCCTTGGCCCTCTCGCTCTCCGGGCAGGACGCCACCCCCTTCAGCCGCTGGAAGGCGGGCACGGCCCAGGCCATGGCGTCCCAGCCCCGCTCCGCCGCCTCCGTCATGGCCCGGATGGCCCGGGCCTCCTGCAAAAACTGCTCTCCGTAGGCGTCCAGCACTTCCGGGGCCGCCGCCATTCTCTCCACGGCCCGCTCCATCTGCCCGGCCCAGTAGTCCGCCGCCGTCAGCACGTCCGTCAGCACCACCCGGCCGAACACGCTGCCCGCCAGGTCGGTGATGGGCTGTTCCCACCCCCGGCGCATCTCCTTGAGCCACGCCTCCGGCCGGGGGTGGCTCTGGATTTTGGCGTGGAGCTCTGCCACCAGATCCCGCAGCTTCCTGTCGTCCCGGCCCTGGCCCAGGGTGCCCATCAGCTGTTCCTTTTCCTCGTCCATGGTCTGGTAGAATCGCTCCAACGTATCCTCCAGCACGTGGTGCTGCAATAGGTTGGCCTCCTGCTCGTCCAGGGCCCGGAAATCCGCCGTGTAGCTGCGCCCACCGATGGGCGGCAAAAGATGTACGTTCTCCCGCAGCAGCGCCGCGCAAAAGGCGTCCACCGTCTTGATATCCGCCCGGTACACCCGGTAGAGCTGGCCCCGCAGATGCTGGTCGTCGGGGAAATCCGCCACCTGCTGTGCCAGTTCCGTGGCGATCTTGCCCCGCAGCTCGGCAGCGGCGGCCTTGGTGTAGGTGATGATGAGGAAGTCGTCCACGTTGCCGCCCTCCCGGACGGCCCGCAGCAGCCGCTCCACCAGCACCTTGGTCTTGCCGCTGCCCGCCGCGGCGGACACCAAAAGCTGTCCGCCCCCGTTTTCCACCGCGGTTTTCTGCTGTTCAGTCAGCGTGACGGCCATGCGCTCCCTCCTCCCTCTCGTCCATCATCTGCCAAAAGTCCTTCTCATCCGTTTTCTGTAAATACCGGTGGCGGTCATACCGCTCGTCGAAGCAGCACACCGTCCGATAGGGACAGTAGGTACAGGCGTCCTTCTCCGTGCCGTAGGCACAGGGGTCGGCGCTGATGTTGCCCCGTCGGATCTCCCCGGCAATCTGCCGCAGTACCCAATCCACGTGGCGGCCCAGCTTCCCCAGCTGTTCGGCGGTAGCCAGGCTGCCGGTGAGGGTGCCGTCCTTCCGGCTGCCCACCGGCAGATACACTGCCTGGGCCGGGGCGCCGTGCTCCATGGCCTGCAATACCGCCGCATCGTCCAGCAGCAAGCCGCTGCGCTTTTGCTCCTTCAGCCGCTGGGCGGCGATGGCACTGTCGGTGCTGTTGCGGCTCATGGATAAAATGGGGTCCTTGGCCGGGTGATACAGCACGCCCGCCGGCACCACCGGCTTGCCGAAATAGGCCTCCCCCTGCTGCTGCAACGTAAAAAGGTACAGCAGCATCTGGATGCCCAG
>JAFSMA010000038.1 GCA_017448145.1 Oscillospiraceae bacterium
CAGCACCAACGTCCTCTTTATGCCCGGGCAGAACATCGAGATTTTCGCCCCGGTGGTGACGGTGCTGAACAGGCTCTACCGCTGCCACATCCAGTATATCGTCACCGGCGGCGACCTGGCGGAGGTGTTGAAGCGCAAGCCCTTTCTGATCCCCTACATCGCCGCCTACGACGGCACCCACGTCCAGTCGGTGACGCTGCGGGACGAGCTGCGCGCCCTGGGCATCGACAGGGCGGAGTATCTGCCCAACTGCCGGGACTATGTGCCGGCGGTGGCGTATGACCACTGGGCCGACGACCCGGTGCGGGTGTGTACTTACTCCCGGGTCACCAGGGAAAAGGGCATTCTGGACGCCATCGACATCGTGGAGCGGGCCAACGCATTGGCGGGCCGCCGTGCCTTCTGCCTGGAGATTTACGGCAAGATGTATGACGAGTTCGCCCCGGAGCTGAACGCCGCCCTGGCCGCCTCCCACGGCGTGGCCCAATACTGCGGCGTCCGTGACGCCTCCCAGACGGTGGACACCCTGCGCAGCTGCTTCGCCATCCTGTTCCCCACCTATTTCGAGTGTGAGTGCTTTGCCGGCACGGCGCTGGACGCCTTCTCCGCCCGCATCCCCATCATCGCCAACGACTGGCTGTATAACGCCGAGGTCATCCGCGACCATGTGGACGGCTTCATCTATCCCTTCCGGGACAACGCCGCCGCGGCGAAGCTGCTCTACGAGATCTACACCGACAAGGCCCTGTACGCCGCCATACAGCAGGGCTGCGAGGAGAGTATGCGCCGCTTCTCCACCGAGGACGTGATGGGCGCCTTCGACAAGCTGCTGCGGTAAGGAGGCGGAACCATGATTCAGAATAAACAGGATTTGCACGACTATCTCCGCCAGGATCAAATCGCCCTGGGCTGCGGCAAAAAGCGCCGCCCCAACCCCTTTGGCGACGACGTGTGGCGCTTCCAGATCCTGATGCGCAAGACGGAGTACCACGTCAACTGCGGCCACGGCCCGGTGGGCAGAGCGGTGGCGCTGTGGTATCGCTTCCGCTACCTGCGCCGCAGCGTGAAGCTGGGCTTCGCCCTGCCGCTGAACATCTTCGGCCCGGGCCTGTCCATCGCCCATTACGGCGCCCTGGTGGTCAACTCCGCCGCCCGTGTGGGCCGCAACTGCCGCCTCCACGCCATGGTGGTCATCGGCGCCACCAACGGCGACCCCCGTGCCCCGGTGCTGGGGGATAACGTGTACGTTGGCGCCGGGGCCAAGCTCATCGGCAACATCCGCATCGCCGACGACGTGGCCATCGGGGCCAACGCCGTGGTGACCCGTGACATCACCGAGCCCGGCACCACCTGGGCCGGTGCCCCCGCCCGGAAGATCAGCGACCGGGATTCCCACGCCAATCTGTGCGCGGATCTGTTCCCATGATCCGGATAACGCCCCTGCCCCCTGTCGGGGCGGCGGAAAGGAGAACCTATGGCGGATAAACATAAAAACCGGAATATCATCAGCCGCCTGACCATGGCGGCTATGGCTGTTTGGGAGAACAAATGGTGGATTCTCTTCCTGGCGGCGGTGGCGGCGGCCTTTTTCGGCTGGTACAGCGCCATGCACCGGGAGGACAGCGCCAAGGCCACACTGGTGCTGCGCTACGAGCAGGCCTACGAGGGCCTCAACCCCAACGGCACCCGCTTCAACATCAATGAGCTGCTCAGCGATGAGGTGGTGGGCCAGGCCATCCGCCTGGCGGGGCTGGAGGGCAGCCTGACGCCGGAGGAGCTGCTGCCATGCATTGCCGTGGGCGCCTCCGGCTCCCAGTCGCCCCAGAATATGTACATCGCCACCGAGTACACCATCTGGCTCAATAATGAGTGCCTGCCCCGCCGCATCCGCGCCCGGGATATGCTGACGCTGCTGATGGAGAGCTACAAGCAGTACTTCATGCAGCACTACGGCAGCAACGACACCGCCCTGGACATGAACTGGGACGACGTGGAGGACTGGGAATACCTGGAGTTTGCCGACATTATGAACGTGAAGGTGAATAACCTCATCACGTATCTGGAGGATCTGCGCGCCGAGAGCGGCATGTACCAGTACCACGCCCAGGGCGAGTCCTTCCGCTCGCTGGTGGAGTCGGTGACCAACTTCCGGGATATTTACCTGAATAAATACACCGCCTACGTCACCAACCAGCGGCTGTTCCGCAACGCCGACAATTACGGCGACAAGCTGGCCTACCGCCGCTTCCTCACCAGCCAGTCCCTGGGCAGCAACACCGAGCGGTACAACATCTATCAGGACGCCCTGCGGCTGTATGACGAGTCCATGATCACCTTTGTGATGGTGCCCCTGTTCGACGCCACCAACGGCCTTTACATGGCCCGCACCAGCATCGGCATGGACGAGCTGACGCTGAACTCCCAGTCCTACGCCGAGAAGATCGAGACCAACGCCAAGGAGATCAAGGTCTTTGACGCCTCCATCGCCAACGCCCAGAACGCCTTCCTGGGCCGGGACCGCTACGCCGTGGCCGACGGCATGATCGAGGAGATCAAGGCCCACATGGACAGCCTCATTCAGCGTATCTCCCGGGTCACCGGCGAATATGAGGAGTACCGGTATAAAAACTCCATTTTGTACAGCATCAAGGATTACGGCATCGTGACCGGCTACAACCTGAAGGGCGCCGTCATGGCCGCGGCGGTGACGGTGGCGCTGTGCAGCTGCTATTATGGGATTCGCCGCATCCGGCAGGAGAAGAAACGATGAAAGAATTTCAACTGACGCGCTATTTGCAGCGCTGGTGGTGGGTCATCGCCATCGTGTCGGCCCTCAGCGGGATACTGTTCTTTTTCTTCATCTCCTCCCGCCAGACCTACCGGGCCCAGATCATGATCGAGTTTACCAACGACCAGGCCGCCGAGGGCCTCTATCCCTCCGGCGACCCCATCGATGTCCAGGAGATCCGCTCCTCCTCCGTGATTTTCAACGCCTTGGACAGCATCGGCCGGGGCGACAGCGTGGACTCGGTCCGCAGCCGGGTGTCCATCGCCCCCAACGTGTCGGAGCAGGACGCCGCCATACAGACCGCCAAGTGGACCAGCGGCGAGAGCTACGACTTCTTCCCCACCCAGTATATCCTCACCTACACCACTGCCCGTGGCGAGACATCCACCGACGCCCGCCGCATGGTGGAGGCGGTGGTGGACAGCTATATCCGCCTCTATTCGGAGAAGTACGTCTCCGTGTCCAAGGTGCCCAACAGCATCCAGTCCCTGCAAAATCTGAACTATGACTACATCGAGTGGGCGGAGATCATCGACAACTTCATCCGCTCCGAGCGGGACTATCTCACCCGCATGAAGAACAGCCGCACCGCCTTCCGCTCCTCCGTCACGGGGTACAGCTTCCAGGATCTGTATAATGAATATAACCTGGTGTACAACGTGTACCTGCCCTCCCTCTACTCCCTCATTCTGGATAACCACGTCACCACCAACCGTGACCTGCTCCTCTCCCGCTACCGCTACCGCATCGACCAGAACGACCTTTCCGTGCGCAACTACGAGGAGGCCCTGGTGCGGGTGGAGGAGATGATCGAGAGCTACACCGACAAGAACCGGGACACCATGTCCTACCACTGGAGCGAGGGGGGCGGCAAGAGCGATGAGGCCTCCGGCAACAACTACGTGCTGGGCCAGGTGTACGACTTCGAGGGCCGGGACAACTACTCCCCCGAGGAGACCACCTACGACGCCGTGCTGAACCGCTACGTCCAGCTCCGGTCCGACATTGAGCTGCGCCATACCGACAACGACTATTGCCGCTATGTGCTCTCCGCCTTTGAGACCACCACCGCCACCGGCTCCGCCGCCGAGGCACAGGAGGTGTCCGACCTCATCGCCCTCATCGAGGGCAAGCTCACCGACCTGGACGCCCTGCTCACCGCCACCGCCGCCGAGCACAGCGAGGTGGAGACCATCCGCAACGTCCGGGTCCGCTCCACCGCCAACGTGAAGGAGGTCACCAACGTCAGGCTGTACACGGTGATGATCGTGGCCGTGTTCTTCGCCTTCGGCGTGGTGGGCGCCGTCGTGGTGGGCCGCAGCCTGGACTTCGTGGAGTACCGGTTCTACACCGACCCCTCCACCGATCTGCCCAACCGCCTGCGGTGCGACAGCGAGATCGCCCAGTACGCCAAGAAGAAGCTGGCCCTGCCCTTCACCTGCGTGGTCATCAATTTGACCAACCTCAACGAGATCAACAGAGCCATCGGCCGGGACGCCGGCAACGAGGTGCTGCGCATCTTCGCCGGCTACATCAGCGACTGCGCCGAGAACTACGGCTTCGTGGGCTACAACGGCAGCCTCCAGTTCCTGGGCCTGTTCCCCGCCTGTGACGATACCCGCTCCGGCAACTATCGCAGCCTGTTGGAGCGCACGGTGGCGGAGTTTAACCAGGGGGGCCACGGCGCCGTCATCCGCTATAAGATCGCCGCCGTCACCGCCGACGAGGCCCACCCCTTCACCATGCGCGAGCTGATCTCCGCCTCCATGGCCCAGCTGAAGATCGAGCACGAGACGGCCCCCGGCAAGCCCGCCCAGGCGGACGCGCCGGCGGAGGGACAGTGAGCCGCCGCCGCGGGAGGACAGGGCTATGAAGCACACCCTGCTCCCCCGTTATGAGGGCCACGCCGCCCCCATCTTCGGCCTGGGCTACGCCGGGCTCATCGCCATCTCCACCCTCCGGGGCTACTTCCACCTGGTGGAGCTGCCCTGGTTTGCCACCCAGTTCGCCTATATCGCCGTGCTGGGCCTGGGCTTTGCGTGGATCTTCGTCACCGGCAACACCAAGCGGCTGAACCTGTCGCTGAACGTGATGCTGTTCCAGATGATACCCAACCTGATTATCCTGGTGTGGTCGGTGGGGCTGTGGGTCTATCGCCAGGAGCCCTTGAGCCTCATCATGCGTGGCTCGTCGCTGGTGGTGTACCAGCTTTTGCTGCTGGCCATGCTCATCAGCGCCGGGGCCATGTTCGGCAGGCAGGCCATCGAGTATACCGCCATGGGCTTCATCCTGGCCAACTCCCTCATCCTGCTGGACGTGATGCGCCGCATGGGGGTGGGGTCTACCATCACCGGCATGATGCAGTTTCTCATGAGCGTGGGGTCCAACGACAACGCCATCTCCGTCAACCTGGAGGTGCAGGACGTGACCTTCGGCATCGGCATACTGCTGGTGTACTATCTGGTGGACGGCCAGGACGAGCACTGGCGCTGGTTCTACATCGCGGCGCTGACGTTCTACCTCTTTATGGGCTTCAAGCGGATTCTGTTCCCCGCCATCGCCCTGGCGGTGGCCTATTGCTTCGTGATGAAGCGGCTGCGCCCCAAGAGCCAGGTGGCCCTCACCGTTACCATTGGCCTGGTGCTGATTGGCATCAGCCTGGGCTACGTGGTGCTGATACGCACGGGGCTGTGGTTTGACATCTGCGACCGGTTCGGCATCGACCTGATGGGCCGCAAGCGGCTCTACGGCTACATGGAGTCCTACTATACCATCAGCCCGTCCTACATGGGCATGGGCAACGGCATGGTGTCCACGGTGCTGGAGGTGCTGGAGACCACCGGCAACCGCCGCCTCCACAGCGACGTGCTGCGCATGTACATCGAGCTGGGTATGCCCGTGTTCCTGCTGTGGTGCGTGGTCACCTTCATCCTGACCTACACCTTCTTTGCCCGGCACTATTCCCTGCGGCCTGCCCGGATCTACTTCGCCGTGACGCTGCTGATGTACGTCACCTTCCTCACCGACAACACATTGGAAAAATACTGCCCCGAGATCGCCTGGCACGTGCTGCCTCTGGGCATCATCCTGGCCGAAAGGGAGCAGATGGCCTCGGCCCTGCGACATAACGAGATCCTACCCTCTGAACCCTCTGAAAGGAGCCCATCATGGACAACGTCGAAACAAGAAAAAGCGCCTCCCGGCGGCGAGTCGATATCAAGTCCCTCTTCGGAGGAAGAAACCGCGGCGGAGAAGCTGCGGAAGTTCCGTCTGAGCCGAAGCCGAGACGAGTAAAGCCCCGCAAGGCGC
>JAFSMA010000005.1 GCA_017448145.1 Oscillospiraceae bacterium
CGGCGCCCAGCGCTGCCAGCTCCACCTGCTGCCCTCCTGGGCGGAGGGGCCGGAGGAGGACGCCATCGCGGCCCTCCGCGTCCGGTGGTACACCGGCGAGCACCCCACCCACCGGGATCTGCTGGGCAGCCTCATGGGCCTGGGCATCACCCGGGCCACCGTGGGGGACATTCTGGTGGACGGAAGCGGCGACGCCGCCGACATTCTCACCGTGCCCACCACGGCGGAGTACCTTTTGCAGCAGTGGGACAGGGCGGGCCGCACCCCCATTCAGTGTGAGGCGGTGGGATTACACGATCTCCACCTGCCCCGGCAGGAATACAAGGAGATTCGTGACACGGTGTCCTCCCTGCGGCTGGACAGTGTGGTGGCCGCCGCCTTCTCTATGGCCAGGGGCAAGGCTGCCGACCTTATCGCCGCCGGGCGGGTACAGGTCAACTGGCAGGACGCCGTGAAGGGCGACAGGCCCGTGGCCCAGGGGGACGTGATCACCGCCCGGGGCCTTGGCAAATGCATACTCTCTGCCGTGGGGCAGCCCACGAAAAAAGGACGGCTGCCCATCACCGTGCAGCGCTATATTTGAGGATAGAAAACCATGAAGCAGGAAAAAATCGACCGTATCAACGCCCTGGCTCACAAGGCCAAGGCGGAAGGCCTGACGCCGGAGGAGCTGGCGGAGCGTGACGCGCTGCGCCGGGAGTATATCGACGCCGTCACCGGCAACCTCCGCCGGGAGCTGGAGCACACCTACGTGGTGGATCGGTTCGGGCGCAAGAAGAAATTACAGCCCAAGGGAGGCGTTCGGTCATGAATTACGATTACGACCCCAACAGCGGCTTTACCCCCCGCAAGGAGAACCGGCCGCCCAACAACGAGTGGGTGGGCTGGCTGCTCATCGGCGTTTTATTCATCACGCCGGCGTGGCCCTTGGGCCTCATTATGCTGATCTCCAAGCTCAGCGACGGCAGCAGCCGCAAGAAGGTGAACCGCAATTACACCGTCAACACCGGCAGCAACTACCAGCGCTACCAGCAGGCCAGCCGGGACGTGGGCGCTGCCCAGCAGAAAAAGACCGGGGAGGCCGCCAGGCCCCAGACGGCGAAGCGCTCTGCCCAGGCCATTGCCGACCTGACCCGCACCCCCCAGTACGGCGCCAAGGGCGCCAAGACCATGAAGATCGTGGGCGCGGTGCTGGGCATTATCGGCGCACTGATCCTGCTTAGCACGGTGGGTAATCTGTTCACCGGCATCACCGTGGACCTGCTGGAGGATGTGTTCTTCTCCCTGGGCTTTGTCACCGGCGGCGCGGGGCTGTGGCTGGGCGGCCTGGGCATGCAGCGCCGGGCCCGGCGCTTTGCCAAATACCTGGCCTATGTGGGCAACCGCAAGGCCATCCCCATCAATGATCTGGCCGTGGCCGCCGACGTGTCCGAGGCCAAGGCGGAGAAGGATCTGGAGATCATGGTGGAAAAGGGCCTGTGGGGCGAGGGCGCCTTCGTGGACGCCGGGCGGGACATGCTGTTCCTGTCCCCGGAGGCCGCGGAGCAGTATTACCGCCAGCAGGACAATCCCCCGCCCCCGGAGACGGAGGAGGGCTACTCCGGCATATTGCGGAATATCCGCCGGGCCAACGACCGTATTGCCGACCCCGTCCTCAGCGAGAAGATCGACCGCATCGAGGAGGTGGCCGGCAAGATCTTCCGGCTCATTGAGGAGCAGCCGGAGAAGAAGGCCAAGGCCAACACCTTTTTGAATTACTATCTCCCCACCACCCAGAAGCTGCTGGACAGCTACGCCGACTTTGAGGAGGCGGGGGTCAGCGGGGAGAACCTGACCGAGGCCAAGGCCCGCATCGCCGACACCATGGACAACATCGTCCGGGGCTTTGAGCACCAGCTGGACGAGCTGTACCAGGCCCAGGCCCTGGACGTGGACAGCGACATCCGGGTGATGGAGGCCATGCTGCGGCGGGACACCGCCAGCGCCAAGGAGGACTTCGGCCTGGACGGCGGCACCGCCGTGCAGGAGGCCGATACAGAGATCGAGTGAACATTGACAGAGAGAAAATCATAAAGAGGAGGAAGAGGCGTAATGTCAGAGCAGATGCAGCGCTTCTACGGAGGCCAATGGACCCGGGCCTATGAGTGGTTCGGCGCCCACCCCACCGAGGCGGGCTGGCACTTCCGGGTCTGGGCGCCCAACGCCGCAGACGTGAAGCTGGCCGGCGACTTCAACGGCTGGCAGGGGGAGATGATGTTCCGCACGCCGGAGGGCGTGTGGGAGGTGACGGTGCCCCAGGCCAAGCAGTACGATGCCTATAAGTTCGCCATCACCACCCAGAGCGGCGAGGTGGTGTGGAAGGCCGACCCCTTTGCCTTCCACGCCGAGACACGGCCCGACAATTCCAGCAAGCTGTACGACATCGCAGGCTACGACTGGAAGGACAGGACCTGGGAGAAGAAACGGGCGGAAAAGGGGCTGCTGGACGGCCCGCTGAACATCTACGAGGTGCACCTGGGCTCCTGGCGGCGGCATGAAAACGGCGCCACCTACAGCTACCGGGACACCGCCGACGCCCTGGCCGACTACGTGAAGGACATGGGCTACAACGCCGTGGAGCTGCTGCCCGTCACCGAATATCCCCTGGACGACAGCTGGGGCTACCAGTGCACCGGCTACTTCGCCCCCACCAGCCGCTACGGCACCCCCCACGACTTCATGTACCTGGTGGATAAGCTGCACCGGGCAGGGGTGGCCGTCATCCTGGACTGGGTGCCCGCCCACTTCTGCAAGGACAGCCACGGCCTGATGCAGTTCGACGGCAGCTGCCTCTATGAGTACAGCGACCCGCTGAAATGGGAGCACAAGAGCTGGGGCACCCGCGTCTTTGACTTCGGCAAGAACGAGGTGCGCTCATTCCTGTACTCCTCCGCCGCCTACTGGCTCCATGAGTACCATATCGACGGCCTGCGGGTGGACGCGGTGGCCTCCATGCTGTACCTGGACTACGACCGGGGCGGCGGCCAGTGGCGCCCCAACGTCAACGGCGGCCATGAGAATCTGGAGGCCATTGCCTTCTTGCAGGATCTGAACCGCATGGCCTTCACCGAGAAGCCCGGCGCGCTGATGGTGGCGGAGGAATCCACCGCCTGGCCCCTGGTGACCTATCCCCCCGAGGAGGGCGGCCTGGGCTTCAATTTGAAGTGGAACATGGGCTGGATGAACGACGTGTGCCATTATCTGAAGATGGACCCCTTCTTCCGCCATGACCACCACAACGATCTGACGTTCTCCATGATGTACGCCTTCTCGGAGAACTTCGTGCTGCCCCTGAGCCACGACGAGGTGGTGCACATGAAGGGCAGCCTCCGGGGCAAGATGCCCGGCGACGACTGGCGGCAGCTGGCCGGTGTCCGGGGGTTCTACACGTATCTGCTGGCCCACCCCGGCAAGAAGCTGACCTTTATGGGCGCGGAGCTGGGCCAGTGGCACGAGTGGAACTTTGCCGGAGAGCTGGACTGGTATCTCCTGGATAACGCCGCCGAGCGGGGTACCCACGAGTGCATCCGGGAGCTGAACCGCATCTACCACAAGGAAAAAGCCCTGTGGGAGAACGACCACGACTGGAGCGGCTTCCAGTGGCTGGTGGCCGACGACAACACCGACAACGTGGTGGTGTTCCTCCGCCGGGACAAAGCGGGCAAGGAGCTGGTCGTGGCGGTGAACTTCTCCCCCTGCGTCTACGAGGATTACCGCTTCGGCGTGCCCCCCAAGGCCACGTATGAGGAGGTCATCAACACCGACGACGCCCGGTGGGGCGGCAGCGGCGTCACCAACGACCCCATCCCCACCCAGCGCATCCCGTCCCACGGCTGGGCCCAGTCCATTTCCATGAGAATCCCGCCCCTTGGCGCAGTCATCCTGCGCGGCAAGGGCCTTATGAAGAAAAACGGAGGTGTTACACAGTGAAGAAAGAATGTGTAGCCATGTTGCTGGCCGGCGGCCAAGGCAGCCGCCTGTACGTGTTGACCGGCGATATGGCAAAACCGGCAGTCCCCTTTGGCGGCAAGTTCCGCATCATCGACTTCCCCCTGTCCAACTGCACCAACTCCGGCATCGACACCGTGGGCGTGCTGACCCAGTACCGGCCCCTGGAGCTGAACGCCTACATCGGCAACGGCCAGCCCTGGGAGCTGGACGGCCGTGACGGCGGCGTACATATCCTGCCCCCCTACCAGAGCGCCACCGGCGCCAGCTGGTACAAGGGCACCGCCAACGCCATCTACCAGAACATCGGCTTTGTGGACCTGTATGAGCCGGAGTATGTGGCGGTGCTGTCCGGCGACCATATCTATAAGATGGATTACGCCGATATGCTCCGCCGCCACAAGGAGGCCGGCGCCGCCTGCACCATCTCCGTCATGGAGGTGCCCTGGGCCGAGGCCAGCCGCTTCGGCATCATGTCCGTCAACGAGGCCGACGACATCACCGAGTTCGCCGAGAAGCCCAAAGAGCCCAAGAGCAACCTGGCCTCCATGGGCATCTACATCTTCACCTGGCAGAAGCTGCGGGAGTACCTCATCGCCGATGAGAACAACCCCGATTCCGAGAACGACTTCGGCAAGAACATCATCCCCGCCATGCTGGGCGCCGGCGAGAAGATGGTGGCCTACCGCTTTGCCGGCTACTGGAAGGACGTGGGCACCCTGGACTCCCTGTGGGACGCCAACATGGATATGCTCCTGCCCGGCAGCGGATTGAACCTGCTGGACAAGAGATGGCCCATCTACGGCCGCACCCCCTCCTGCCCCCCCACCTTCGTGGGCCCCGACTCCGACGTGGGCAACAGCGCCATCGCCAAGGGCGGCACCATTATGGGCGAGGTGAAGAACAGCGTCCTCAGCTTTAACTGCACGGTGGGCGAGGGGGCCAGCGTGGCCTACTCCGTGGTCATGCCCGGCGCCACCATCGAGCGGGGCGCCAAGGTGAGCTACGCCATCGTGGGCGAGAATTGCCACATCGGCGCAGGCGCCGTGGTGGGCTGCTCCCCCGAGGAGGCGGAACATTTCGACGCCTGGGGCATCACCGTACTGGGCCCCAATACCCAGGTGGCCCCCGGCGAAAAGGTGGAGGCCAAAACTATGCTGGATAAGACCCACGGAAAGGAGAACGCAAGATGAACGGTATGCATGGCATCATCTTCTCCTATGAGAAGGCAACCGACCTGCGGGAACTGATCGAGGCCCGCGTACATGGCTCCATTCCCTTCGCCGGTGAATACCGGGTGGTGGATTTCGTGCTGTCCAACTTCGTCAACGCCGGTGTTACCGACGTGGGCGTGATCATGCAGGGCAAGTGCCAGTCTATGCTGGACCACCTGGGCACCGGCAAGAGCTGGGGCCTGAGCCGCAACCACGGCGGCCTGAAGCTGCTGCCCTCCTTCGCCTATAATGAGCGCCGGGGTGACGACGGTCACTTCCGGGGCAAGGTGGAGGCCCTGGGCAATGTGATGGACTACCTGCGCCACATCCGCCAGGACTACGTGGTGCTGGCCGACAGCGACCTCATCATCAACCTGCCCCTGCAGCAGGTGCTGGACGACCACATGGCCTCCGGCGCCGACATGACCTGCGTGTGCACCACCGTCCCCGGCGACCGGGACGACACCTATTTCAAAGTGGACGACACCGGCCGCATCGTGGACACCTCCTACCACGGCTACGACACCACCGGCTACCGCTGCCTGAACGTGTTCGTGCTGCGCAAGGAGCTGCTTATCGACCTGGTCACCGACTGCATGGCCCACAACCGTTACAGCTTCCGCCACCACATCCTCCAGGATAAGGGCAGCGAGCTGTGCTTCCGGGCCTGGGTGTGGGATGGCTACGCCGCCCGCATCAACAGCGTGTCCGCCTACTATGAGCGCTCCATGGAGCTGCTGAACCCCGCCATCCGCGCCGAGCTGTTCCCGGCGGAGCGGCCCATCCTGTCCAAGGAGAACGACTCCCCCAGCACCTACATCGACCCCACCGGCGAGTGCGTCAACTCCCTGATGGGCGACGGCTGCGACATCCAGGGCACCGTGCGCAACTGCGTGCTGTTCCGGGGCGTCAAGGTGGAGAAGGGCGCCACGGTGGAGAACAGCATCCTCTTTAAGGACACCGTGGTGAAGGCCGGGGCCACCGTGCGCTGCGTCATCACCGACAAGAACGTCACCATCAACGAGAACGTGACGTTGGTGGGCCATGAGCACTATCCCGTGGTGGTGGAAAAGGGGAGCGTGATCTGATGAAGATCCTGTTCGCTGCCAGCGAGGCGTTTCCGTTCTGCAAAACCGGCGGCCTGGCGGACGTGCTGGGCAGCCTGCCCGTGGCCCTGGCCGCCAAAGGCGAACAGGTGTCCGTGGTACTGCCGCTGTACGGCCAGATTCCGGCCCGGTGGCGCCAAAGCATGACCAATCGCGGCAGCGCCTACGTAGACCTGGGCTGGCGCCACCAATACTGCGGCCTGTTCTCCCTGGTGTACGAGGGCGTGATCTGGTACTTCCTGGACAACGAACAGTATTTTCACCGTCCCTCACTGTACGGCGAATTTGACGACGGCGAGCGCTTTGCCTTCTTCTGCAAGGCGGTGGTGGCCATGCTGCCCGCCATGGACGGCCTGCCCGACGTGATCCACTGCAACGACTGGCAGACCGCCCTGGTGCCGGTGTACCTGAAAGACGCCGCGGCCCAGTGGGAGGCGGCCCGGGCCATCAAAACCGTGTTTACCATCCACAATATCGAGTATCAGGGCCGCTTCGGCCGGGATACGCTGGGGGACATCTTCGCCCTGGGCGACGGCTGGTGGAACGACGGCACCATGGACATGGACGGCGGCGTCAACCTGATGAAGGGCGCCATGCTGGTGGCCGACGCCGTCACCACCGTCAGCCCCACCTACGCCTCCCAGCTCCACGACCCCTACTATGCCCACGGGCTCCATCCCATCGTGGATATGATCGGCCCCAAGCTCTCCGGCGTGCTCAACGGCATTGATGTCAAGACCTTTGACCCCGCCACCGATCCCGCCATCGCCGCCAATTACAGCGCCCGCCGCATGGCGGGCAAGGCGGAGTGCAAGCTGGCGCTCCAGGCCGCCCTGGGCCTGCGGGAGGAGAAGGACACCCCCATCATCGCCATGGTGACCCGTTTGGCGGGCCACAAGGGCGTGGATCTGGTGTGCTGGGCCTTCGACGAGATCATGGCCACCGGGGCGCAGATGGTGGTGCTGGGCACCGGCGAGGACTATTACGAGGACTTTTTCCGGGCCCAGGCCAGCCGTTTCGTGGGCCGGGTAGCCGCCTGCATCACCTATAACGAGGGGCTGAGCCACCGGATTTACGCCGGCAGCGACCTGTATCTGATGCCCTCCCGCAGCGAGCCCTGCGGCCTGAGCCAGATGATCGCCATGCGCTACGGCACCGTGCCCATCGTCCGCAAGACGGGGGGGCTGGCGGACAGCGTCAAGTCCTGCCAGGTGGGTCAGGCCGACGGCACCGGCTTCCTCTTCGACACCTACGACTGCGGTGATATGCTCACCGTCATTCGCCAGGCCACCGGCCTCTATTACGGCAATCGCGCCGGCTTCAACGCCGTGCGTAAACACGGCATGGCCGCCGATTTCAGCTGGAAAAACAGCGCCGCGGCCTACCGCGCACTCTATCAATCACTTTAAGGAGCGGATCCATGACTTATTCCAAGCAACAGTTGAAAAAAGCAATACAGCGTAAGCTGCGTATCAATTACGGCATCACCGAGGAGCAGGCCACCGAGAGCGAGATCATGCGGGCCTGCGCCCTGGTGCTGCGGGACATCATGGCCGAGCACGGCTTTGAGACCCGTGAGAAGGCGGCCCGGGAGGGCCAGCGGAAGGTGCATTATATGTCCCTGGAGTTCCTCATGGGCCGCAGCCTGATGAAGAACGCCTTCAACATGGGCCTGCTGTCCACCCTCCGGGAGGCCATTGACGACCTGGGCTTCAAGGCCGCCGACGTGTTCGAGGTGGAGCCCGACGCAGGTCTGGGCAACGGCGGCCTGGGCCGCCTGGCCGCCTGCTATCTGGAGAGCATGACCACATTGGAGATTCCCGCCTTTGGCTACTCCATCTGCTACGAGCTGGGCCTCTTTAAGCAGAAGATCGTGGAGGGCCAGCAGGTGGAGCTGCCCGACGCCTGGAAGGGCCTGGGCGACGCCTGGCTGCTGCCCAAGCCCCAGGAGGCGGAGGAGGTGCGCTTCGGCGGCACCATCCGCACCCGCTGGGACAACGGCCACCTGATGGTGGTCCACGAGGACTATACCCGTGTGCTGGCAGTGCCCTGCGACATGGAGATCGCCGGCTACGAAACCGACCACGTCAACACCCTGCGGCTGTGGGACGCCCGCAGCCCCAAGCCCATCGATATGGCGCTGTTCTCCCAGGGCCAGTACCTGCGCTCCGGCGAGGAGCGGGCCATGGCGGACGTGATCTCCAAGGTGCTGTACCCCGAGGATAACCACTACGAGGGCAAGAGCCTGCGGCTGAAGCAGCAGTATTTCTTCGTCAGCGCCACCATTCAGTCCATCACCCGCAAGCACATTGAGACCTACGGCACGCTGAAGAACTTCCACGAGAAGAACGTCATTCAGATCAACGACACCCACCCCGCTCTGGTGATCCCCGAGCTGATGCGCATCCTGGTGGATGACGCCGGCCTCAACTGGGACGAGGCGTGGCACATCACCTCCCACTCCGTGGCCTACACCAACCACACCGTGCTGGCGGAGGCGTTGGAGGTCTGGCCCCAGCAGCTGTTTGAGCAGCTGCTGCCCCGGGTGTGGCAGATCCTCACTGAGATCGCCCGCCGCTACCAGGAGAAGGTGGAGAAGTTCTACGACGATCCCCAGAAGGTGGCCCGCATGGCCGTTATCTGGGACGGCGCCGTCCGCATGGCCAACCTGTGCATCGCCGGCGGCATGGCCGTCAACGGCGTCAGCGCCCTCCACAGCGGCATCCTGCGCCGTGACGTGTTCCGCGACGCCGCCGCCATGGAGCCGGAGAAGTTCAAGAACGTCACCAACGGCATCGACCACCGCCGCTGGCTGGGCGAGATCAACCCCGGCCTGGACGCCCTGCTGAAGGAGACGGTGGGCGAGGGGTATCTGCTCCACGCCGACATGCTCTCCGGCCTGGAGAA
>JAFSMA010000039.1 GCA_017448145.1 Oscillospiraceae bacterium
AACCCGGTGCCGCGCAAGCTTTCAACGTTTTTCAACGTTTTCTGGTGCTTTTCGTTCGTTCATTGTTTAATTTACAAGGTACACATCCCGCAACCGCGGAACAGGTGTTATATTAGCACGGGTACCCTCGTTTGTCAACAGTTATTTTCAAAATTTCCACATTTTTTTCGCAAATGCTTTTTCGTTTCTCTTGACAGAGGGATTATAATGAGTTTACCTTATTTATATATGCGTTTCCATCGCCTATTATTCTCACACAGACCATTGAGAGCAAAGCTATGCAAGAGATTTTGACAACCTTTTTTCAAACGGCGTTACAATCACTGGCGCAAACGGTGGTGCCGGTACTGTTTTCTGTGGCGCGGATCGTCAACGCCGTATTGGCGGTGGTGATTTTGGTGCGCTGCGGCCGGTCGCTGTTTACGCCCCAGGAGGATGAGCTGTGGGGCGTGCTGCGGCTGGAAAACGGCACCGATTACCCCCTGATCCACTGGGAGAGCACCATCGGTCGGGCTAAAAGCTGCGACGTATGCATCCATTTCCCCTCCGTGTCCCGGCAGCACGCCAACCTGTGCCGCAACGACAGGGGCGTGTGGACGGTTTACCCCATCGGCACCGCTCTGGGCGTGCGATATCGTGATGAGGTTCACACCGCTCCCTTCACCGTCGAAAACGGAGACTCTTTCTCCATCGGCGGCGTGGTGCTGCGTTTTTTCGCTGCCGACGATCATGATGAGTTGCAGCTCAACCGACAGCGCGCCAAGCCTGGGGCCAACGTTTCCCGGGCGGGGACGCTTTGGCTGCTGACGCTGTTCCAGGCGCTGACGGCGGCCCAGTTCATTCCGGTGCTGACGGCGGACAATCTGCTGCCCATTCTGGTGGGCTTCGGCGGCCTGTTGGTCGTCATGTGGCTTTTATTTATATGGTATCGCCTATGCAGCCGGACAGCATTTGAGGCAGAAACACTGGCGTTTTTCCTCCTGACGGTGGGCTTTGGCATGATTGCCGCCTACTCCCCCGCCACGCTGCTGAAGGAGCTGGTCACGGTGCTGCTGGGCATTGTACTGTTTCTGTTCATGAGCATCGTGCTGCGGAGCCTCCCCCGTTCCATGCAGCTGCGGTGGGTGGTGGCGGCGCTCTCCGCTGGGCTGCTGGCCTTTAACCTGCTGTTCGGGCAGCGGATTTTCGGCGCAAAGAACTGGGTTTCCATCGGCCCTGTCAGCTTCCAGCCGTCAGAATTTGTAAAACTAGCTTTCGTTTTGGTAGGCAGCGCCACGCTGGATCGGCTCTTTGCCAAGCGGAATCTGATTTTTACGGTACTGTTCAGCGGCTTTTGTATTGGCTGTCTGGCGCTGATGAGCGACTTTGGCACGGCGCTGGTGTTTTTCGTAGCCTTTTTGTGCATCGCCTTTCTCCGCTCCGGCGATCTGCCCTCCATCGTCATGGTGACGGCGGCAGCCGGGGTGGCCGGCGGCATCGTGCTGCACTTCAAGCCCTACATCGCCCAGCGGTTTGCCGCCTGGCGCCACGTGTGGGAATACACCTCCTCCACCGGCTACCAGCAGAGCCGCACCATGTCGGCCATTGCCTCCGGGGGCTGCTTCGGCGTGGGGCCAGAAAAGGGCTGGCTGAAATACCTGGGCGCCGCCAACACCGACCTGGCCTTCGGCGTGGTGGGGGAGGAATTCGGTCTCATCGTAGCCCTGTGCTGTGTGGGGGCCATCGTCATCCTGGCACTGTTCACCCTGCGGTGCGCCGCCACCGCCCGCTCCACCTTTTACACCATCGTCTCCTGTGCCGCCGTGGCCATCCTGGCCACCCAAACGGCGCTGAATGTACTGGGCGCGGTGGACGTGCTGCCACTCACCGGCGTCACCTTCCCGTTTCTGTCGGCGGGCGGCTCCAGCACCATCGCATGCTGGGGGCTGCTGGCCTACCTGAAGGCGGCAGACACCCGTCCCGCAGCCAGCTTTACCGTGCGGCTGCCCAAGGGCTGGCGGCGGTTTATGAAGAGCGGCCCGGACGAACCGCAGGCGGAGGATGCACCGGAGGCCGACATTACGGAAGAAAACGCGGGACAGGCAGACGGCGAACGGCTGGGCTTCTTCGCCGACCGGCCTGACATCCCGGTGGAGGACATCTTCGGAAAAGGGGGTGACCGGGCATGAAGCAAGTCACGCGGCGGACGCTGCTGGTGCTGCTGCCGGTGGCCATGTTGACGCTGGGCGTCCTCTTTTTCCTGGCGGAATACGTGGTACACGGCGCAGCCTGGGCCGCCTTTTCCGCCAACGATACCACCCACGCCCAGGGCCGATTGACCACCGGGCAGATTTTGGATCGCAACGGACAGGTGCTGTACGACGCAGAAAGCGGCACTTACGCCGAGGATTGGATCACCCGCATCGCCACCCTCCACGCCGTAGGTGACGGCAGCGGTAATATCGGCACCGCCGCTCGGTCACAGTTTGCCAATCGCATGGTGGGCTTCAGCCCCATCACCGGGGCCCACGGCAAGGGCAACAAGCTGTATCTCACCATTGACGCGGAGGTCTGCGAGACGGCTTACAGCCTGCTGGCAGGCCACAAGGGCGTGGTGGGGGTCTACAACTACGAAACCGGCGACGTTCTCTGCATGGTGTCGGCCCCCAGCTTTGACCCGGCATGGCCGCCGGAAATTCGGGACGGCGACAGCGCCTACGAGGGCGTGTACCTCAATCGCCTGCTGTCCGCCACCTTTACCCCCGGCTCCGTGTTCAAAACCGTCACCACCGCAGCGGCGCTGGAAAAGCTGGACGGCGTTGCGGAGCGGACGTTCACCTGCGAGGGCAGCTACCGCATCGGCGACGACGTGATCACCTGCCCCCACGTTCACGGTCAGCAGACGCTGCGGGACGCCTTTGCCAACTCCTGCAACTGCGTGTACGCTCAGCTTGCCATGGAGTTGGGCGGGCGGACGCTGCGGACCTACGCCGACAAGGCGGGGCTGCTGGCGTCTATGGAAGTCAGTGGCGTAGCCACGGCGGCGGGCAGCTTCACCGTGGGCGAGAGCTACGAGCTGGGCTGGAGCGGCGTGGGCCAGTATAACGACCTGGTGAACCCCTGCGCCATGATGGTGCTGATGGGCGCCATCGCCCGGGAGGGAGCGCCGGTACTGCCCAGGGTGCTGTACCGGGAGACGGGGCGGCTGGGTCTGCCCCACGTCGTCCCTGCGGCGGGCAGCGGCGACGCCGCCTTCCGCCGGGACACCTGTCGCACACTCCGGGAGATGCTGCGCAACAACGTGGAGGCGGGTTACGGCCAGTCTCACTTCGGTGACCTGGCCATCTGCGCCAAGTCCGGCACGGCGGAGGTAGAGCCCGGCAAGGCGCCCCACGCCTGGTTCAACGGCTTTCTGGACGACCCCAAACATCCCCTGGCCTTTGTGGTGTTGGTGGAAAACGGCGGCAGCGGTGCCACCGTGGCGGGAAACATCGCCTCCCAGGTGCTGCAAAAGGCCGTGGAGCGGATGGACGGTAACTGACGCACAAGCTGAAAACAGCCACCCCAGCGGGGTGGCTGTTATATTATGCGCTTGTATTACGCGCTGATTTCCTCGGAAAAGTTCAAACCCAGCCGACGCTTCATCCGCATGAAGCAGACGAGGCAGAGGACGATTTGCACCACAGTGGAGCAAGGCGTGGCAAGACCGATGCGGAACAGGCTCACCGGCTGGAGATGGCTCATAAGGAAAGACACCGGCACGCGGACGCAGAATGCCCCCACGATGCCCTGCACCATGACGAAGCGGGTGTACTCCATGCCGTTGAAAAATCCGATGAAGCAGAATAGGAAGCAGGTCAGCAGGCAATCGATGGCGTAGGCCCGCAGATAATCCGCCGAGGCGGCAATCACCTGCGGGTCACTGGCAAAAATGTAGGAGAGGATGTCGCCCCGGAAAAAATTCAGCACAAACATGGCCACGCCGAACACCACCGACACCGCCACGGCGCAGTTGAGACCCTGCACGGCACGGTGCAGTTTGCCGGCGCCACGGTTCTGGGCCACGAAGGCGGACATGGCCTGCATGAAGGCCGCCGGCACCAGCATGATGAAGGCGCAAACCTTCTCCGCCACGCCCACGCCGGCGGAAGCCACCAGGCCCAGGCCGTTGACGATGGCCAGGATCACCAGGAACGAGATGCCCACCAGCAGATCCTGCAATGCAATGGGTGCGCCCAGGGCTACGATTTTGCCCATCAGCCTGCCGTTGGGCCGGATGGCGCGGAGGGAGAACGCGAAAGGCAGTTCTTTTTTGCGTATCAGCAGCAGAGAGATGACCACGCTGATAAACTGGGCGAACACGGTGGCCAGCGCCGCGCCCCGGGCGCCCATGCCGAAGCCCGCCACCAGCAGCAGGTCGCCCGCCACATTGCACCCGCAGGCGATCATCACCGTCACCAGGGGCGTGTGGGAATCCCCCAGACCCCGGAAAATGCTGCCGATGAGATTATATAAAATGATCACGATGGCGCCGAAACCGCAGATGCGGATGTACCCCACGGTAAGGTCAAACGCCTCCGCAGGTGCCTGCATCGTCCGGGCCAACACGCCGGACAGCAGCGGAACGGCGCAGGTCAGCACAGCACCGACGGCTACGAACAGACACACACCGGCACCCACGATGCGGCCGCCGGCCTCCGCGTCCCGCTCCCCCACCTTCTGGGCCAGGAAGACGGTGACGCCCATGGCCATGCTGGACACGATATTGGTGATGGTCATCATGATCTGTGACCCGGTGGACACCGCCGACACGTCCTCCGCCCCGGCGAATTTGCCCACCACCAGCAGGTCTACCGCGCCGTACAGCGCCTGCAAAAACAGGGCCAGCAGCACCGGCAGCACGAACCGCAGCAGCGGGCCCAGGATTTTCCCCTCGGTGAAATTATAGGATTGTTGTTTCATGGAATCTCCCGATATTTCGATATGAAAACGCTTTATTTTTTCCGCCGTTTCCTATAGGCAGCGCTGATTCGGCCCAATATCAAGTCGAACAGCACAAAGATGACGGCACCCAAAACGATGCAGGTAATCAGCACCCAGCGCAGCGCCGTGGCGAACTCCTCCGCCAGGCCGTCCAGGGCAAAGACGTAGAGCAGCAGAGCGTACATGACGGTGATGGCCGCTGCCGCCAATGCTATTTTGGCAACCCATCCCAGGGCGATGGGTCGAATGGCGTCCAGCCGGGGCTTGAGCAGCGGGTAATAGCCCAAAAACAGATACAGTGACGCCGCCTCCTTGTCCGGGCCCAGCAGAAGGCCCAGAATGGCGGTGGCGGCAAAGCAGGTCCAGGCGTGGCGGGGTGAGCACTCCAGGCGGATCACCACCAGCACCATAGAGGCCAGCATGGGGCAGATATACAGCGCGACGGGCACCAGCCCGCCCAGGCACAGCAGCGCCACCCCCAGCGCCGTCATCACGCCGCAGAGAGCCAGTTGTTTCGTAGACGAAGACATGGTATCCCCCCCTTTGCCTGAAAACTACCGCGCCAGCGGCAGCGTTTTCAGCAGATAATCGGCAATGGCCCGGTTGCCCTCCCGGTTGGGGTGGACGCCGTCGATGAAATACTCCGGGTGGTCTTCCGTAAAGGCGTACAGGTCGATGACCGGCACGCCGTACTTCTCCCCCGCCGCCAGCACAGCCGGGCGCACGCCGTTGACGATGGAGTCCTCCACCACGTCAAAACCGATGACGCCGGTAGCGCTGTCCGGGAAGGGCCGGGGCGGCGTCATCAGCACCAACTGAGGGTGCCAGGGCAAGGCCAGCAGCTGCTCCACCGCCTCGTCATACTCCCGGGCAAAACGCTCCGGGTTCCAGTTGAAGGGCTTGGTGTCGTTGGTGCCCAGCATCAGCGTCACCAGCTCCGGGCGGCAGCGGCGGAAATGGGGCAAAAAGCCGTACTTCACGTAGGGGAAATGCCCCTCTTTTTGCAGCGTGGCGCCGGAAACGCCGTAGTCAAACACCTGCCAGCCCTCCCCCAGGCTCTTTTGCAGCAGGAAGGGCCAGGCGTCGGCCTCCCGGGTGTCCACCACCCCGGCGCCGAAGGTGATACTGTCGCCGAGGCAGCCCATGCGGCGCTTTTTTCTGTCGATACGGGGCTGCTTTCCGTAACGCAGCCGCCCCCACAGCAAATCCCATCTCATATCGGTGTCCTCCGAAATCGGTAGTTATTTATGATGTCGCCGCCTCCGGCGGCTGATGATGTATCGGCTGGCGCCGAAATGATGGTGCGTCACTTTGTGCCGCAATGATGCGATGTTTGCCCCCCATGTGCCCGCAGGCATACATCATTAGCGCAGCGACATCATGTGCAAAACACACATCATTTGCCCGGCAGGGCAAACATCATTCAAAAAAGCGTCTTTTGTCGGCAGACAAAAGACGCTTTTTTGTTGGCAGCGGGAGAAGGATTCGAACCCTCACATACGGAGTCAGAGTCCGCTGTGCTACCTTTACACAATCCCGCTGTGTTCCTGACGAACATATGTTATTATACAGATTTCTCACGGTTTGTCAACACATTTTTGCGAAAAATTAAAAATGGCCCGTCCGAACCAGCCGGGCGGGCCAAAGAGAGGGAATAAACGGGGTTATTGGGCCAAATCCTGGGCCAAAAAGTACTTTTTCATAGGCTTGTACAGCAGGGCGAAGATCACCAGGCACAGCGCCATGTCGATGGCCACATAGCTGCCGTTGTAGGCGGCGGAGTAGAGATAGGGGTTGGCAAAGGTGGTGTTGAACAGCTCCACCGGCTCATAGATGCGGTAGATGGTGACGCCGCTGATGAAATGGACGATGAACCGCAGCAGGCAGCCCACTACCGTACCCACGAACACGCCGTACTTTTGGCGGGCGAAGAGACCGGCGAAGCCCAGCACCGAAAAGGCCACCACGTAGTCCAGCAGCATACTGGTCCAGCCCCAGGCATAGGCGCCGTCGAAGATAAGCTGCAAAATGCCGTAGGCCAGGGAGCACAGCAGGCCGTCCTTCAGCCCCCAGCGGACACAGTAGAGGAAAATGGGCAGCATACCGATGCACACCGAGCCCCCCTGGGGCAGTTCAAAGAGCTTCAGGTAGCTCAACGCCATGGCCGCCGCCACCATGATACCGCCCTCGGTAAGGGCGCGCAATGCGTTATTCTTCATGATTTCTCTCCTTTTTGGATGAAAAAATACCGCCTCACGGCCAATGGCGGCGTGATGCGGCACTTGCAAACGGTATGATCGCATTCCTACGCCGGCATTACCCGGATCAGGTTCGAGGGATCGGAGCGGAACACGCCCCGTCTCAGCCGGCTCTGGCCAGCACCCCTTGGATTGTGGGGCTATTATAACGCAAAGAAACGGGGCTGTCAACGCCCCGTTTCTTTGATTATGTTAGTCCTGTTTTACTTAATCGAGACTGTCCACGTTTCTCCGTCGACCAGGTATTGGAATTCCGTCAGCGCGGGGTCGTTCATTACCCGCAGCAATTCCGCAAAGTCATCCACCGTGTTTATCTCCGGCAGACGGCTGCATTCCACCCATTCCATCTGCCCTTCATCCGAAGAAACCACCGTTCCGCTGTAATCCGTGGTCTTAAAGAGAAAGACAACGTATCGCCCTTCCTTGATGGGAAACTGCTTTACGCCCACCAGTCTCGGGTTTTTGATGTCCAGCCCGGTTTCTTCCTTCATTTCACGCACCACCGCGTCAACGAAGGATTCTCCCGGCTCCACGTGACCGCCCGGAAGCGTGTATCCCTGCCAGTCCTTATTCACTCTGTTCTGAAGCAGCATTCTGTCTCCGTCCGTAATGAGGCAGAGTACCGTCAGCTCCACGTTTTCCGTTCTGCGCATCACCATCAGTGCTGTGACTTATGCAGCAAATCGTGGCGGATGTCCCACAGCTTCTGGCTCAGGTCCACGTAGTAGGAATGGGGATTGTCGAAGCGCTTCACCTCGTCCCACAGAGTATCCACCTGCTGCTGGCAGTAGGCCTTGATCTCCGGCAGTGAAGGGCTTTGGTACACCAGCTTGCCCCCCAGGAAGATGGGCTCCAGCAGCTGGCGGGCGTGGAAGTCGTAGACGGTTTTCTTCTTCCAGGTGGCGTTGGGGTCGAAAATCTCCAGATCCTTGCTGTCGTCCACTTCCTCGTCATACACCGTCATATAGTCGGCGATGGCCTTGCCGGTGTCGTTGCCGTAGAAGCGATAGACCTTCTTGAAGTGGGGGACGGTGATCTTCTCCACATTCTCGCTGACCTTGATCTTGGGCACCACGTTGCCCCCGTCGTCCTCCACCGCCACCAGCTTGTAGACGCCGCCGAACACAGGCTCGGACCGGGCGGTGATCATCCGCTCGCCCACGCCGAACATGTCGATTTTGGCGTCCTGGAGCAGCAGATCCTGGATGAGGTACTCGTCCAGAGAGTTGGAGGCGGAGATCTGGCAGCTCTCCCACCCGGCCGCGTCCAGCATCTCCCGGGCCTTGCGGCTTAAATAGGCGATGTCGCCGCTGTCCAACCGGATGCCGCACTTGGTGATGCCCCGGGGCCGCAGCACCTCGTTGAACACCCGGATGGCGTTGGGCACGCCGGATTTCAGCGTGTTATAGGTGTCCACCAGCAGGGTGGCATTGGTGGGGTAGGTCTCGCAGTAGGCCTTGAAGGCCTCGTATTCGCTGTCAAACATCTGCACCCAGGCGTGGGCCATGGTGCCGCCGGCAGGCACGCCGTAAATCTCGTCGGAGATGGTGCAGGCGGTGCCGGCGCAGCCGCCGATGTAAGCGGCTCGGGCGCCGATGATGGCGGCGTCAGCACCCTGGGCACGGCGGGAGCCGAACTCCAGCACCGTGCGGCCCCGGGCGGCCCGGCAGATGCGGTTGGCCTTGGTGGCGATCAGGCTCTGGTGGTTCACCGTCAGCAGGGTGAAGGTCTCAATGAGCTGGGCCTCAATGGCAGGGGCCCGCACCACCACCAGCGGCTCCCGGGGGAACACAGGGGTGCCCTCGGGGATGGCGTAAATATCGCCGGTAAAGTGGAAGTCCTTCAGATAGGCCAAAAATTCCTCGCTGAAATAGTTCCGGGAGCGGAGATAGGCAATGTCCCGCTCGTCAAAGTGCAGGTTCTGGATATAATCAATGAGCTGTTCCAATCCGGCGGCGATGGCGAAGCCGCCGCCATCCGGCACCCGGCGGAAAAACACGTCGAAATAGCAGATGCGATCCTTATACCCGGTCTGGAAATAACCGTTGCCCATGGTCAGCTCATAGAAGTCGCAGAGCATGGTCATATTCAGCTTATCTTCCGTTCTCATAACATTATCCTCAAAAGGCCGTCAGTTTTGCCCCGCAGGGCACAGCCTTCCCGCCCATTATACCACAATTTGCCGCTTTCGCAACATGGAAAAAGCGCGGCCCGAAGGCCGCGCTTTAATTTGCATGGATACGGACGGATTACTCCTCGTCCTTATTGGTGGCGTTGGCCAGGTCGCTGAGGTCGAACTCCAGGCGCTCGCCGCAGTTGGGGCAAACCACCTCGCCGTCGGCCAGCACGTCCTCGTCGAACACCACTTCCTCCTCGCAGCAGGGGCAGGTGGTGACGAACAGCTCGTCGTCATCGTCGTCCTCGTCATCGTCCTCGTCGTCATCATCCAGAGCGAAGTACAGCGTCTCCTCCACGTCGCTCAGATCCTCGCTGACGGCGTCCAGACCGTCCTCGAGATCGACGATCTCGCTCTCCACGTCGGCAAACTCCTCCGCCATGGCGTCCAGCACGTCGATGATACCGGCAATCAGCTTGCCTTCCTTGGTCTCCTCGTCCAGCTTCAGGCCCTCGGCCAGACCTTTCAGATACGCTACCTTCTCGGAAATTTCCATTGTGTTGCTCCTTTCCGGCGGCGCACACCGCCCAGTCCTATTGGTGGTTCGGTCTTTAGGATTTACTTGGCGCGGCCCAGATATTCACCGGTACGGGTGTCGATGGTGATCTTGTCGCCGATGTTGATGAACAGGGGCACCTTCACCTCGGCGCCGGTCTCCACGGTGGCGGGCTTGAGGGTGTTGGTGGCGGTGTTGCCGGCCAGACCCGGCTCGGTCTCGGTGACCTCCAGATCCATGAAGTTGGGGCACTCCAGGCCGAACACGTTGCCCTTATAGCTCAGCACCTTGCACACGGTGTTCTCGGTGATGAACTTGAAGGCGTCGCCCAGCAGGTCCTTGCCCAGGGGCACCATGTCGAAGGTCTCCTGATCCATGAAGTAGTACAGGTCGCCGTCATTGTAGCTGTAAGACATATCCTTGCGGTCGATGAAGGCCTCCTCAAACTTGGCAGTGGGGTTGAAGGAAGTCTCGGTGACGCCGCCGGTGACGATGTTCTTCATCTTGGTGCGCACGAAAGCGGCGCCCTTGCCGGGCTTCACGTGCTGGAACTCCACCACCTGCATGATCTTGCCCTCATACTCGAAGGTCTTGCCGTTTCTGAAATCGCCGGCAGTAATAGTTGCCATAATAATGTCCTCCCATATTGATGAGGGAACATGACGATTCCCTCGAATTGAATGATGCAGCCAAAATTAGCCTCATATATTGTACATGAACACCTGCCGTTTGGCAAGGGTTTTACATGAAATTCTGCAAAAAAGTGCTTACAGCACCAGCAGCGCCTTGGGGGCCTGGGTGATGAGATGGCTGCCGTCGGCCTTGATCACCATCACGTCCTCAATGCGCACGCCGAACTTGCCGGGGATGTAGATGCCGGGCTCGGCGGAGGTGACGGCGCCGTCGGGCATGGGATTGTGGTTGGAGGGGGCGTTGTTGGGGGCTTCGTGGATGTCGATGCCCAGGCTGTGGCCGAAGCTGTGGCCGAAATACTGGCCATATCCTGCATCCTCGATCACCTTCCGGGCCGCGCCGTCAATGTCCGCGCCGCTGACGCCCGCCTTGGCGGCGGCGATGCCGGCCAGCTGGGCCTCCAAAACGGTGTTGTACACCTTCCGCATCTCCTCAGTGGGCTCGCCCACGCAGACGGTGCGGGTCATGTCGCTGCAATAGCCCTCGTAGATGCAGCCAAAGTCCATGGTGACGAACTCGCCCGGCTGCACCTGTCGGTCGGTGGGCACGGCGTGGGGCATGGAGCCGTTGGGGCCGGAGGCCACAATGGGGTCAAAGGAATTCTTGTGGGCGCCGTACTCCATCATCAGATAGGTGAGGCGGGCGGCGATGTGCTTCTCCGTCATACCGGGCTGGATTTCCCGGCAGATCTGCTCCAGTGCCTTCTCGGCGATGCGCTGGGCGGCGGTGAGGCGGCGGATCTCCTCGTCGTCCTTCACGGCGCGAAGCTCCTTCATCAGGTCGCTGGCGCCCACCATGTTCGCCTTCAGCTTGGCGGACAGGTCATTATACGCCGCCACGGTGACAGCGGCGTCCTCATAACCCACCGTCTTGATGCCGTGGGCGGTAAGCACGTCGTTGATGCACACGGTAAAGGGCCGCTTGGCGCTGATCTGCTCAATGACAGCGGCGTCGCCGATGGCCTTGCCCGCCGCCTCGGTGTAGCGGGAGTCGGTGAAATACCAGCTTCCCTGGCGAGTGATGAGGGCCATGCCCTCCCCCATGAAGCCGGTGGCATAGAAGCAGTTGGAATCGGAGGTCAGCAAAATAGCGGGCAGGTTGCCCAGGGCCTGGCTGATACGTACAATGTGATTCATGGCTTATTTCTCCTTTCGCAGGGCCTTAAAGGGCCGCTGTAATAGATGTAAAAAATGGTTCCAGGGGCCTACGGGGCCGCCCAGCGGCTCCACCATCAGGGCCCACACCCCGGCGCGGTTGGCCGCCAGCATATCGGTGAGCAGCTTGTCGCCCAGGGCGGCGGTGTGTGCCGCGTCGATACCGGCCCGGGCCATGGCCCGGCAGTAGCCGCCGGTGCCCGGCTTTCCGGCGTGGCCCTCGTACAAAATGCCCAAAGGCTCACAGAAGGCCGCCACACGGGCGGGATTGCGGTTGTTGCTGACCACCATGACAGTAATCCCCACGTCCGCCAGGTCGGCGATCCAGCTGCACACGTCGCTGTCCGGCGTCTTCACCCGCTTGGGGGCCAGGGTGTAGTCCAGGTCGCACAGCACCAGCTGGATGCCCCGGCGGTGCAGCAGTTCCGGCGTCACCTCCCGGTAGGAGGACAGCACCCGGTCGGGCCGCAAGGAAAAGGCCATACGTCTCCCTCCTTTCAGCGGATACTATTTTTCCGCACACAGTATATCATTTTTCAAGGGAAATACAAGAAAAAATCACCTGCCCGAAACCGGGCAGGTGACGTGCGCATTAATAATAACGCTTGTTGCGGTTCTTGCGAGCGGCCTCGGACTTCTTGCGGCGCTTGACGCTGGGGCTCTCATAGCACTCACGGCGGCGCACCTCAGCCACGATACCGGCCTTGGCGCAGCTTCTCTTGAAGCGCTTCAGGGCGCTATCCAGGCTCTCGCCTTCCTTCACATGGACTTCGGACATCTATTTTCCCTCCCTCCGATATACCCGGGCTTCATCCGCAGGTACTCTTGAAGAAGTCATAGCACATGACTTGACAGAGGATATTATACGCAACGTGCCCCTGCCTGTCAAGCAATTTTTTTGCATTTTTGTGGTTATTCTGCCACTTTCACCCATTGGGCAGCAGCATGGCGTCAGCTGTATGCGTTATGTAAACTTACACATGGTCGTGTCAATATAGTAGTCCTCCGGGTTATCAATATCGGTTCCGTTCTCCCCGAATATGCATTTAT
Organism: Oscillospiraceae bacterium; assembly: GCA_017448145.1. Classification (GTDB taxonomy): domain Bacteria; phylum Bacillota; class Clostridia; order Oscillospirales; family Oscillospiraceae; genus Vescimonas. The sequence continues at coordinate 12,790 of JAFSMA010000039.1, forward strand.
TGATCCACATGCTGTTGTCTCTGGACATGTGTATCACCCGCACCGCCGTTTCGTTGCGGTACAGCTCGCACACCCCCAGTACCTGTCTCCCTTCAAACAGAGAGTCGATCTCCACGCCCACAGTGTTGTCCGTAAAGAGGCAGAAATCCGCGCCGATGATGGTAAAGCGCCTGACGGAAATGGCGGTGTCCCAGCCGGAGAAGCGGCAGCCCATCAGTATCACCGGGCGCAGCGCCGCCAGGCCCACGCCGCTGCCCGGCCCGGCAAACGTCACATCCCGCAGCATCAGCTCCGCCACCGTGGGCTCCACCGTGGCGCCGGCGGTGAACACCGTCTCCTCCCCCCTGCCCGTCACAGTGAGGTCGCCCCGGAAGTGGATGCTTTCGGTGTAGATGGCCGCAGGGAGATGGAGGATGACATCGTACCGCTCCGTCAGCGACAGGGGCTCTACGGCGTCAATGACCCGCTGCAGCGATGGGGCGTCCTCCATGGGCGCCACGGTGCTGTCTATAACAACCTCATCCATATTGGATATATCCATCACCTGATCCAGGTAGAGAATATCCCCGTTTTTCATCTCCACCGTCCAGCGCAGCACCGCCCGGCCCGCCGGGCCTATGGCGCTTGCCAGATAGCTTTGCAAAGTGTCATCGAAATAATGGTACCAGTTCTCTAAGCTGCTCTGCTCCAGCCACACGGCGGCGTTGCCGGACACCTCCTCCAGACGGTAAGAGGCCACCAGGGCGTCAAACTCCCGGGAGCAGGGCTGCTCACCGGGGCGCTTGGCACACAGCACCATCGTGGTGCCGCACTGGCCGCCCTCTGTCGTCCAGCCCTTCCACCGGCCCTTGGGGGCAGGGGCCTCATTATATACCTCCGGCATACCCGCAAACAGCAAATATACCTGTCCATTCTCGGCGGTGTATTCCAAATAATAAGGGTACTCCGCCCCCTCCGCCACGTCGCCCGGCAGCGGCGTCGGCTCCGCCTCCTCAGGGATGGCGAGGCTTTCCAGCAGCGCTGTCAGCGGGTCTGTACTCTCCACCGGCTCCTGCTCCTGCTGTTCCTGCTGCGCCGCCAGGGCGGCGGCCTCCGCCTCCTGCCTCTCCTTTTCCCGGATGGCTCTCGTACCCAGCACGATAGCGGCAGCGCTGCCCACAAGAGATACCGTCACCACCACCGCCATCACCGTCCGCCGCAGGCGGAAGCGGTTGATGCGCCGGGGCGGCGAGACGACATGCCGCTCCACCTGGGAGGCGGCGCAATAGGGGCACAGCGCCGCCTCATCCGGCAGCATAGCCCCACACTGAACGCACTTCTTCATACGCCCAATGCCTCCTTCAGCGTCAGCACGTCAGGAAAGCGCCCATCCGGGTCCACCATGGTGCAGCGCCGCACGATGCGGCCCAGACCGCCCCCCGCCAACTGCCGTGAGGGGTGCTGCCCGGTGACCATCACGTTCAGCAGCACGCCCAGAGAGTAGATGTCCGCCCGGCCGTCGGTCTGCTTCAGGCCGAACTGCTCCGGGGCGGCGTAGCCGGTGGTGCCCAGAATCCGGGTGTCGGCGCTGGCCTGGGGCTTCACCATCCGGGAGGCGTCAAAGTCGATGAGCACCGCCTCGTCCCCCCGCAGGATCACGTTGCTGTCCTTCACGTCCCGGTGCACCGCCCCCAGGGAGTGAATCACCCACAGGGCGTCGCACAGATTGATGGCGGCCCGGCGGGCCTCCTTCTCCGTCAGCACGCCGCCCTCCAGCAGGAACGACAGGGTGTCGCCCTGGATATACTCCTCCAGCACCGCCACAGCGCCGTCCTTCTCCGCCACCTCCGCGATGCGTGGCAGATAGCAGCACTCCACCTCCAGCAGCTTGCGGTATACGTCCGCGCTGCCGGTAAATCGTCTGAACACAAATCTATTCCCGGTAGCTCGATGACGCAACAGCTCCACGGTGCCCCGCTGCCCCCGTTTCAGTATCTTTTCTATCGCAAATTGCTCCTCCACGGAGCGCAGCAAAAAATCATACACCTAAAAAACCTCCTTGATACTATGCTCCCGGCATATTGATTTTTTGTTAAATTCAGGTATCATTATCATATAATATTTAAAATTATTTGTAAAGGAGTGCCGAATGGAGTCGAAGAATACCGACGCCCTGCAGCAGGAGCTGATGCAGGCCAACAATCTGGATCGATTCCTGACGGAGAACGACAGCAGCTTCCGCAGCGAATCGGCCCCCGAAATGCTTAAACGTCTTTTTGAGAAACGAGATATCACCAAGGCGGCTTTGGCCAAGCAGTCCGGCATGAGCGAGGTGTACCTCCATCAGGTTTTCTCCGGACGCCGAAACCCATCCCGCAACAGGCTGCTGTGCCTGTGCCTGGGGCTGCACGCCACCTTTGAGGAGACCCAGAATCTACTGTTGCAGTGCCGCCTGGCGCCGCTGTATCCCCGGGACAAGCGGGACGCCATTATTATCTTCGGCCTGAGCCACGATATGTCCCTTTTCCAGATCAACGACAAATTATTTGCCGAGCAGGAGGACACACTGTGCTGACGGCCCCAAGCACTTTCTTATGACGCAGAATCCCCGCGAAGCCCTCGGGGTGGCGGGGGTTCTTTTTTACTTGGCAGGCTTGACAATGAGGTTGATGAGCTTATTTTTCACGAAGATGGTTTTCACCACGCTCATGCCCTCGGTGGCCTTCTTCACGCGGTCACTCTCCAGCGCGGCGGCCTTGACGGCGGCCTCGTCGCTGTCGGTGTCCACCACCACGGTGCCCCGGAGCTTGCCGTTGACCTGCACGGCCATCTCCACCTGGGCGTCCACGGTCTTGCTCTCGTCGTACTCCGGCCAGGGGCTCTGCATGGCCATCTTGCCGCTCTCCTTGGCAAAGCCCATGTTCTCCCACATCTCCTCGGCCATGTGGGGCACGAAGGGGCTCAGCAGACGGATGAGCACGCTCAGGTCGCCCCGGGACAGGCCCTTGCTGTAGAACTCGTTCACCAGTGTCATCAGCGCGGCGATGGCGGTGTTCATCTTCAGCTCCTCGATGTCGGTGCTGACCTTCTTGATGGTCTTGTGGATGGAGGCCATGTTGGCCTTGGAAATGCCCTCCTCCTCGCTGACCATGTCCTGCAAATTGAAGCAGCGATCCAGGAAGCGCTTGCTGCCCTTCACGGCCTCGTCGGACCAGGCGGCGGTCTTCTCAAAGTCGCCGATGAACATAATGTAGAGCCGCATGGTGTCGGCGCCGTAGGCCTTAATCACGTCGTCGGGGTTCACCACATTGCCCAGGGACTTGGACATCTTCACCGCCGGGCGGGTGGCCATAGAGCCGTACTTGGCGATAAGGGCCTGCTTCTCCTCCTCAGTGTCCACGTTGCCGATATAGTGGGGGTTCTTGCCCAGGATCATGCCATGGCTGGTGCGCTTGGCATAGGGCTCCTTGGTGTGGACAAGGCCCAGGTCATAGAGGAACTTGTGCCAGAACCGGCTGTAGAGCAGGTGGAGCGTGGTGTGCTCCATACCGCCGTTGTACCAATCCACGGGACCCCAGTATTCCTCGGCTTCACGGGACAGGAACTCCTTATCATTGTGGGGGTCCATATACCGCAGGTAGTACCAGCAGGAGCCGGCCCAGTTGGGCATGGTGTCGGTCTCCCGCTTGGCGGGGCCGCCGCAGTGGGGGCAGGTGGTGTTGACCCAGTCGGTCATCTTGGCCAGGGGGCTCTCACCGTCGTCGGTGGGCTCGTAGCTCTCCACGTTGGGCAGCAGCAGGGGCAGCTCGCTTTCATCCAGGGGCACCCAGCCGCACTTGGGGCAGTTCACCAGGGGGATGGGCTCGCCCCAGTACCGCTGGCGGGTAAATACCCAGTCGCGCAGCTTGTAGTTCACCTTTTCCTTGCCCCAGCCGTGGGCCACGGCGTACTGCCGCATGGCGGGGATGGCCTCCTTGACGGTCATGCCGTTGAGGAAGCCGGAGTTGACCATGACGGCGCTGTCGTCCTTGGCCACGAAGGCCTCTTTCGTCACGTCGCCGCCGGCCACCACCTCGCGGATAGGCAGGCCGAACTTGGTGGCAAACTCCCAGTCCCGCTGATCGTGGCCGGGCACGCCCATGACCACGCCGGTGCCATAGCCCATCAGCACGTAGTCGGACACGAACATGGGGATGGCATCGCCGGTGATGGGATGGTAGGCCTCCACGCCCTCCAGGCGGACGCCGGTCTTTTCCTTGTTCAGCTCGCCCCGCTCAAAGTCGGACTTGCGGGAGGCGGCCAGGCGGTACTCCGCCACCGCGTCCCAGTTGGCGATTTTATCCTGCCACTTGTCCAGCAGCGGATGCTCCGGGGACACCACCATGTAGCTGACGCCGAAAATGGTGTCCACACGGGTGGTGTACACGGTCACGTCGTCGCCGGTGCTGGTCTTGAAGGTGGCGTCGGTGCCGTAGGAGCGGCCGATCCAGTTCTTCTGCTGCACCTTGACACGGTCGATATAGTCCAGCTCGTCCAGGTCGTCGATGAGCCGGTCGGCGTACTTGGTGATGGCCAGCATCCACTGGCTCTTCTCCTTGCGCACCACCTCGCCGCCGCAGCGCTCGCACTTGCCCTCTACCACTTCCTCGTTGGCAAGGCCCACTTTGCAGCTGGTGCACCAGTTGATGGGCATGGTGGTCTTGTAGGCCAGGCCCTTCTTGTACATCTGCAGGAAAATCCACTGGGTCCACTTGTAATACTTGGGGTCGGTGGTGTCCACTACCCGGTCCCAGTCGAAGCCGTAGCCCAGCATTTTCAGCTGCCGGGTGAAGTTGGCGATGTTGTCCCGGGTGACGATGGCGGGATGGATGTGGTTCTTGATGGCAAAGTTCTCCGTGGGCAGGCCGAAGGCGTCATACCCGATGGGGAACAGCACGTTGTAGCCCTCCATGCGGCGCTTGCGGCTGACAATGTCGATGGCGGTAAAGGGCCGGGGATGGCCTACGTGGAGCCCCGCGGCGCTGGGATAGGGGAACTCGATGAGGCCGTAGAACTTGGGCCGGGGGTCGCCGGTGACGGCGGCGTAGGGCTTGGTCTCCTCCCACCGGGCCTGCCATTTCTTCTCAATGGCGGAAAAATCGTAATACATCAGCTTTTCTCCTTTGGAAATTCTGTTTTGCGGCATAAAAAAGACCCCGGCCCACCAAAAATGGGTCAGGGGCGAATGAACGCGGTACCACCCTGATTTCGGCGCAAATGCGCCATCTCAGTGCCTCTTTCGAGGCGGCACGGATAACGGTGTGCGTCCGTCCCGCCCTGTTCAGGCGGAAGGCTCCGGGGCCAGTACAGCGGAGCGCCCCCATCGGCTCGCACCAGACGCCGACTCTCTTGCGGCGGGCATGGCTCCGTCTTTTTCCCATCATTGCCGATGAAAAATATCGTAGCTATTCTACCCACTCCCCCGCCGTTTGTCAAGATGTTTTCGCGGCGCATACCATGAGAATGGGGAGCCACTCCCCTATTCTCATCAGGAGGAATCGCTATGAATGAGCAGACCTTTTCCCTGGAGCAGTTGGGCCCCTACCTGGGGGACAATCCCGGCCGGGGCACGTTGCGGGTGCAGGTGTTCACCGCCTTCGGCGCCTTCCCGGTGGCGGGGGCCACGGTGGCGGTGGACGCCAATCTGGACGGCACCCGCCTGCCTATCTACCGCAAAACCACCGACCAGAGCGGCGTGGCGGAGGGCTTCATTCTGCCTGCCAAAGCCCGGCAGGCCTCCCAGCGGGAGGACACCGCCGACGGCAGCACCACCATTTACACCGTCACCGTCACCCATCCCGGCTACCGGCCTCTCACCGACCGCCGGGTGGTGATTTACGACGGGGTGGAGACGCTGCTGCCCGTGATGCTGGAGCCCATTTTGCTGTAAGGAGGCCGCGCCATGCCCACCACTCCCGTTGTGCCGGAGTTCATCACCGTGCACCTGGGCCGCCCTGACCAGCCGGCCCGGAACGTCACCGTTCCCTTTACGGACTACATCAAAAACGTGGCCTCCCACGAGATCTACCCCACCTGGCCGGAGGCGGCCATCCGGGCCAACATCCTGGCCCAGCTCTCCTTTACCATGAATCGGATCTACACCGAGTATTACCCCAGCCGGGGCTACGACTTCGACATCACCAGCACCACCCAGTACGACCAGTACTATGTGGAAAACGGCGACCAGTTTGAGAACATCAGCCGCATTGTGGACGAGATATTCCGCAGCTACATCGTCCGCCGGGGCAACGTAGAGCCCCTGTTCGCCATGTTCTGCGACGGCGTTCGCAGTCAGTGCCGGGGGCTTTCCCAGTGGGGCACGGTGCAGCTGGCCGAGCAGGGCTACACCCCCTATCAAATACTGCAATACTACTACGGCGACGACATCGACATCGTCACCGACGCCCCGGTGTCCAGCCGCACCGCCTCCTACCCCGGCCGCCCTCTGCGCCGGGGCAGCGTGGGGGAGGACGTGCGCACGGTGCAGCGGGTGCTGAACCGCATCGGCATGAACTTCCCCGCCATTCCCCCCATCCGGGACACCGGCGGCATCTTCGACCTTTCCACCGAGCAGGCGGTGCGGGCCTTCCAGAACGCCTTCAATATCGCCGTGGACGGCGTGGTGGGGCCTGTGACCTGGTATAAGCTGAAATCCGTGTGGGCAGGCGTCCGGGGCCTCAGTGAGCTCAGTGCCCAGGGTCTGACCCTCTCCGACGTAGCCCGGGCCTACCCCTCCCAACTCCGCTACGGCGACAGCGGCATCGGCGTGGAAACGATACAGTATTATCTGGGCTTTCTGGGCTTCTTCCTGCCCCAGCTCCCCGCCATTGGCGTCACCGGCAGCTTTGACGACACCACCCGTGACGCGGTGTACGCCTTTCAGCGCTACGCCGGACTGCCGGTGGACGGCATCGTGGGCAATGACACCTGGAACGCCCTGCAAAACGCCTACGACCGCCTGCTCACCGACCTGCCCGACCCCTACCGGGAGCGGCTGGCGGAGATTTACCCCGGCCGCTTCCTGGTGCGGGGGGACACAGGGGAGAACGTAGTGCGGCTCCAGCGGGCGCTGCAATACATGGCCCAGGTCTACGGCGATATGCCGGCTGTGGAGGCCGACGGCATCTTCGGCCCCGCCACCCAGGCGGCGGTAATGGCGGCCCAGCGCCGTTTGGGCTTCGACGTCACCGGCGCGGTGGGGCCTATTCTGTGGCGCAGCCTCATCTGGCCCCGGATACCGTTTTAGCATGGCAAAAGGGACGGGCAGCACCCGTCCCTTTCCCATTTACCCATTCAGCAGCCACACCCCGGCGTTGAGATACCCTGCAAAGGCCACCCATATTAAATAGGGGATTTGCAGGTAGGCCGCCGGTTTATCCACCTGCCGGAATGTCAGCACCATGGCCAGAATCAGCCCCCACATGACAACCAGCCACGCCAGGGCGAAGCCGTAGGCCGCCAGGTTGAAAAAGTAGATGCTCCAGCAGAAGTTGAAGGCCAGCTGCACCACGTACAGCAGCGTGCCCCGCTCTTGCAGCGGATGGGGCCGGGCCAGCCGCACCCGTGCCATGGAAATCCCCATCAGCACGTAGAGAATGGTCCACACAATGGGGAACACAATGCCCGGTGGCGACAGGGGCGGCTTCACCATGGTGGTGGCGTAGGCCTCCGTGCCCTCCCTTGTCAGCAGGGCGGACAGGCCTCCCACCGCCAGCGTCAGCGCAATCCAGAACAGGTATGTTTTCCAGCTTCCTCGTTTTTTCATATCCATCACCGGTGATAGGATATGCCAAAAGGCCCGGGACTATGCCCGGGCCTTTTGTTATGGCGTTTTTACTCCAAAACCGTCAGCTTACGGATGTCGGCCTCGTCGATGACGCCGGTGAGATCCACATTCTTGCCGTCGCGCCACAGCCGCTCCAGGTCGTAGAAGCTGCGGGCCTCGCCGTTGAACACGTGGACGGCGATGCAGCCATAGTCCAGCAGCACCCAGGTGCCGCCCCGGTAGCCCTCCCGGTGCAGGGGCTCCTCACCGGCCTGCTCGGTCAGCGCCTTTTCCACGCTGTCCACCAGGGCGTTGATCTGTGTGTTGCTGCTGCCGGTGCAGATGACGAAATAATCCGCCAGGGTGGTGAGATCGCTGATTTCCAGCACCTGGATCTCCTTGCCCTTCTTGTCGCTGAGGGCCTTGGCGGCCATCAGTGCCAGTTCCTTCGGTGTCTTCATAGTGTGACTCCCTTCTCTATCAGGTAGTTTTTGGCGTCCATGGTGTGGTGGTGTACCGGTCGGCCCTCGCTCTCCATCTCCTCAATGGTCATGGTGAGGCCCATCAGCAGGCCCCGGTCCAAATCCTCGTAGACCACCTTGCGCAGCGCGTCCACGCCGTCAAAGTCCCGGGTGGGCTCAATGTAGTCCGCCAGATACAGGATTTTTTCCAGCCGGGTCATGTTGGCGTGGCCGGTGGTGTGCCAGCGGATGGCGCTGTACACACCGTCGCTGACGGCGAAGGTGCGCCGGGCGATCTCCGCCCCGGTGCGGGCGTGGAGCAGCTTCAGCGCCCGCTGCTCCAGGTCGTCCAGGGTCAGGCCGTATGCCGCGCACAGCGCCAGCTGCTCCGCCATGTCCAGCTTCTTGGTGCAGTCGTGGAGCAGCGCCGCAATGCGGGCCTCCTGCTCGTCGCCGCCGTAGCGCTGCGTGAGGCGCACCGCCTCCTGCTCCGTGCCCAGCACGTGGGGCATCCGCTTGGGCTTTAAGTAGCTCATGGCGATGGGCCGCAGCTCGTCAGGGGTCAGGCGGGTCAAATCCAGGGCCGTACCGTACAGGTGACACCGCCGGATATAGCCCCACACCGCCGTGGGCACCAGCTTCTCCCCCTCCCCCTTCGCCAGGGCCTGGCGAACCTGGGTGGAGCTGATGGGGATGATCTCCTCATTATCAATGATGGCAACTCGCGCCCTGAACTGCTGCTCCAACAGCTGCTTCTGGGCAGCAAAGCCCTCGTCCGCGTCACCATCCGTGCGGTGGAAGGCGCCGATGTGGGCCAGGGCGCAGATGACCTCCGGCTCGTGCCACCGGTGGAGGGACAAGAACATATCGCTGCCCATCAGCAGCCACAGCTCATCCTCCGGGTACTGCTGCCGCAGCAGCCGCAGGCTGTCGCTGGTATAGCTCTTGCCGGTGCGCTGCAGCTCGATGCCGTCGGCCTGGGCCAGCTTGCCCACCGCTCCCGCCGCCAGCTCCGCCATTTCCAGGCGCTGCTCCGGCGACGCGCTTCCCTCCGGCAGCGTCTTGTGGGGCGGCACGTTGGCAGGGAGCAGCAGCAACTTGTCCAGCCCCAGGGCCTTCACCGCCGCCCGGGCCGCCGTAATGTGGCCGTTGTGGACGGGGTTGAAGGTGCCGCCGTAAATGCCGATCTTCATAGGGACTTCGCTGCCTTCACCAGCGTGATTTTTCGCTTGTCCTTCCGGGGCTGCTGGCGGTACAGCACGAATTTACTGCCGATGACCTGCACCACTTCGCTGCGTGTGGCGGGGGCGATGGCCTCCGCCGCCTCCCGGGCGGTGAGCAGGCTGTTTTCCAGCACCCGGCCCTTGATGAGCTCCCGGGCCTCCAGGGCGTTGTCCGCCTCCTGAATCACGTTCTCCGTTACGCCGTCCTTGCCCACGATGAGGATGGTGTCCTCCCCGGCGGCAATGCCCCGCAGTTGGGCCCGCTGCTTACTTGTCAGTTCCATAGCCGTTCTTCTCCATATCTTTCTCTAATACCTGTGCGAATTTCCGCAGGGCGTTGCCCCGGTGGGAGATAGCGTTCTTCTCCTCCGCCGTCAGCTGGGCAAAGGTCTTGCGCAGCTCTGGCACAAAGAACACCGGGTCATATCCAAAGCCGCCCTCCCCCATGGGGGCAAAGGCGATGGTGCCGTAGCAGTCTCCCTCGGCGGTGAGCTGCCGCCCGTCGGGGAAGCAGCACACCACAGCGGTGTGGAAATGGGCGGCGCGGTTGGTGGCGCCCCGCAGGTTTTGCAGCAGCAGCTGATACCGCTCGGCGTCGCTGCCCACGCCGCCGTAGCGGGCGGAGTAGATGCCGGGAGCGCCGTTCAGCCAATCCACGCAAAGGCCGCTGTCGTCGGCGATGGCGGGCAGGCCGCTGGCCTGGGCCACCGCCCGGGCCTTGATGGCGGCGTTTTCCAAAAAGGTGGTGCCCGTCTCCTCCGGCTCCAGGTTCAGCCCCAGGTCGCTTTGCAGCACCACCTCCACCCCCAGGTGGGACAAAATGGCCTGCATCTCCTGGAGCTTGCCCCGGTTGTGGGAGGCCAATACAAATTTCATACGTTCCATCCTCCCTTATAAAATATCGCCCAAAATCTCTTTTTCCATGGCGATTAAGTCGGCATTGCCCTTGGCGCACAGCTGCAAAAGGGTCTGCTGCTCCGCCATGGTGAAGCCCCGGCCCTCGCCGGTGCCCTGAAGCTCAATGATCTCGCCCCGCTCGTTCATCACGCAGTTCAAGTCCACCTGGGCCCGGCTGTCCTCACTGTACTGCAAGTCCAGCATGGTCTGGTCGTCCACGATGCCGGCGCTGATGCCCGCCACATAATGGATAATGGGATTCCGCTCCAGCAGCCCCTGCTGCCGCAGCTTGCCCACCGCCAGGGCCAGGGCAATGAAGCCGCCGGTGACGCTGGCCGTGCGGGTGCCGCCGTCGCCCTGGAGCACGTCACAGTCAATGGTGATGGTGCGCTCGCCCAGGGCCTCCCGGTCTACCGCCGCCCGGAGGCTGCGGCCGATGAGCCGCTGAATCTCCGCGCTGCGGGAGGACAGCTTCAGCTTGTCCACGTCCCGGCGGCTGCGCTCCCGGTTGGCCCGGGGCAGCATGGAATACTCTGCCGTCACCCAGCCCCAGCCGGGCTTCACGTGGGGCGGTGTTTTGTCCTCCACCGAGGCGTTGCACAGCACCACCGTGTCGCCGCAGCGAATCAGCACGCTGCCCTCGGCAAATTTGGTAAAGCCGGTGGTGACGCTGACCTTGCGGCCCTCGTCCCACTTCCGTCCGTCCGCTCTCATACCATCGCCTCCGTAAACGCCTTGGCGTCAAAGGGCTGCAAATCGTCAATGCCCTCGCCCATGCCGGCAAACTTCACCGGCACGCCCAGCTCCTGGGCGATGGCGAACACGATGCCGCCCTTGGCGGTGCCGTCCAGCTTGGTGAGCACGATGCCGGTAAGGCCCGCCGTCTCCTTAAACTGCCGGGCCTGGATGAGGCCGTTCTGGCCGGTAGTGGCGTCCAGCACCAGCAGCGTCTCCTTGGCGGCGTCGGGGCACTCCCGGTCGATGATCTTCCGCATTTTGGCCAGCTCGTTCATCAGATTCTGCTTGTTGTGGAGCCGTCCGGCGGTGTCCACCAGCACCACGTCCACATTCTTGGCCTTGGCGGATTGCAACGCGTCAAACAGCACGGCGCCGGGGTCGGCTCCCTCGTGCTGCCGCACAATGTCCACCCCCGCCCGGTTGGCCCAAATTTCCAGCTGGTCCGCCGCCGCGGCCCGGAAGGTATCACCGGCGCACAGCAGCACCTTTTTGCCCTGCTCCTTGAGCACGTGGGCGATCTTGCCGATGGAGGTGGTTTTGCCCACGCCGTTGACGCCGATGAACAGCACCACGCTGGGCTGGGTGGACAGGTTCAGCGCCGTGGGGCCCACCGCCAGGCGCTGGGCAAGCGCCTGGCGCAACGCGCCCTTGATATCCTCCTCCGTCCGCAGCCGCTTCACGTAGGCCACGTTTTGCAGCTGACGCACCACGTCCTCCGACAGCTCCGCGCCCACGTCCGCCATAATGAGGGCATCGGTCAAGTCCTCATAAAAAGCGTCGTCCATCTTCTCCCACAGGATGTTGTCCTGCCAGGTTTTTTTCAGTTTGTCAAAAAATCCCATGGAATACTCCTTATTTAATATTCAGTTCCTTGGCCAGGTCGTTCATGTTGATGGTGAGGATCCGGCTGACGCCCCGCTCCTGCATAGTGACGCCGTAGAGCACGTCGGCCTCCTCCATGGTGCCCCGGCGGTGGGTGATGACGATGAACTGGGTTCTCCCGGCGATGCGGCGCATATACCGGGCATAGCGCACCACGTTGGACTCGTCCAGCGCCGCCTCGATCTCGTCCATGACGCAGAACGGCGTGGGATGTACCTTCAAAATGGAGAAATACAACGCAATAGCCACAAAGGCCTTCTCGCCGCCGGAGAGCAGCGTAATGGTCTTGAGCTGCTTGCCGGGGGGCTGCACCTTGATCTCGATGCCGCAGTTGAGGATGTCGTTCTCGTCCTCCAGCTCCAGCCGGGCCTTGCCGCCGCCGAACAGCTCCAAAAATGTCTCCTGGAAGCTCTCGTTGAGCAGCCTGAACTGCTGGTCAAAGATCTCCGTCATCTGGCGGGTGATCTCGTCGATGACGCCGCCCAGCTCCTCCTTGGCCTTCTCCACGTCGGTGCGCTGCTCGCTGAGATAGGTGTAGCGGGTGTTGACCCGCTCGTATTCCTCGATGGCGCCGATGTTGGGGGTGCCCAGGCCCTTGATCTCCCGGTTCAGCTCCGCAATGCGGCGGGTGGCCTTGGGGATGCTCTCCAGCTCGATGCGCTGCTCCATGGCGTCGGAGTGGCTCAGCTCGTAGTTCTCCCACAGCTTGTCCAGAATCTGGCTCTCCTGCAAGGCGTTGGTCTCCAGCTTCTGCTCCATACGGGTCAGCTCCTGGGAGGTGGCCAAAAGGGTATCGTTACAGGAGCGGCTCTCTCTGGTCTTGGCGTCCCTCTCGGCCTCCAATGCCAGCTTCTGCCGTGTCAGCTCCTCCATCTGCTGCCGCAGTGCGCCGCTGTCCCCCTGCAATGCCTCGATGGCGGCGCGGTGCCGGGCCATGTCGGCCTCCGCCTGGGCGATTTTGCCCTCAAAGTCGGCAATCAACGCCTCCCGGTCGGAGGTGTCGTTTTTCAGTTGGCTCCGGAGGGCCTCGGTGCGGTCGATGCTGCCCAGCTTTTCCTGCCGCTCGGCCTGCAAGGCGGCCTGGCGGGTCTTGGCCTGGGCCAGCTTTTCGCTGAGGGCGTTGGTCTCCTCCAATGCCTGGCTCTGGCCCACCGCCGCCTCCTGGGCCTGCTGGTGGAGCTGGCTTGCCCGCTCCTCGGCGGCCTGGGCCGCCTTCTCCGTGTCGGCGATGCGGTTTTCATCGTCGCTGACGCGGCGGCGCAGGCTCTCCTGCTCGGCCTCCATGTCCTGGCAGCTCTGGTATAGGGTGTTGATGAGAATATCGTAGTGATCCTGCTTGCCCTGGAACATCAGCATCTGATCCTCGGCGTGGCGCTGCTGCTCCTTGGCCACCTCCAGCTCGTAGTTGGCCTTGTCCAGCTCCCGCTGGGTCTGCTCTGAGCGCTCCACAGCCTGGGCCAACTTCTCCTTCGTGGAGGAGAGCTTATCATGTAAGGTGCGCAGCTCGTTGGCCCGGCTCAACACACCGGCGCTGCGGCTGACGCTGCCGCCGGTCATGGAGCCGCCCCGGTTCAGCACCTGGCCGTCCAATGTCACAATGCGGAAGGCCTGGCGGAACTTCCGGGCCATGGCGATGCCGCAGTCCATGTCCTCCACCACCACCGTGCGGCCCAGCAGATTTTTGAAAATGCCGTCGTATCGTTTATCGTATTCCACCAGCTCCGAGGCGATGCCCACGAAGCCCATCTCGCCGGACACATTCTCCCGCAGCACGTCGCCGCGGACGGCGCTCATAGGCAGGAAGGTAGCGCGGCCGCCGTCTCGCTGTTTCAGATACTGAATGGCGGCCTTGGCATCCTCCTCGGCGTCCACCACAATGTTCTGCAACCCTGCGCCCAAGGCGATTTCCAGCGCCACGGTGTAGCGGCTGTCGGTGCGCATCAGACCCGCCACCGGGCCGTGGATGCCCCGCAGGCCCCGGCCCGCCGCCTGCATGCATACCTTTACCGCCTTGGAAAAGCCCTCATACTCCTTCTCCATCTCCGTCAGCAGATGGATGCGGTCGGTGAGGGCGTTCACGTCCATGGTGAGCTGCATTTTCTCCGCCGCGGCCTCCTCCGCCTTTTTGCGGCGGCTCTCCATTCGCAGGCTGTGGCCATTGATGATGTTCCCGGCGGCGTCGGCGTCCTCCTTGGCCGCATTCAGCAGCTTGCGGTTCTCTTTGGCCTCACCTTCGGCAGCCGTCAGCTTTTCCCGGGCAGCGGCAAGGTCGCCATCCAGGGTAGCCATACGCTCGCCCACCTCGTGGATGCCGGAGCGCAGGGCGCTGAGGGCGGAGCGCTTGTCGGCGGCCTCCGCCAGGGCGATGGTCTCCTCCGCCCGCAGGTTTTCCGCCGTCTTGGCGGCACCGGCGGCGCTGTCGGTCATGGTGCGGGCCTGGGCCAGCAGTCTGTCGATCTCGTCCTCCAGGGCGGCGCTTTCGGCGTCGATGACGGCGATGCGCTGCTGCATCTCCCCGATCTGGGCCTCCATATCCCCGGCCCGGTGTACGGTGTCGGCCATCTCGGCGCGGATGCGGTCAATGTTCTCACGGTTGTGCTGCGCCGCCGTCTCCAGCACGGCGATGGCACTCTCCTCCTGGGCGATGCGCCCATCAAAGTCGGAGGCCCGGCCCCGCAGCGATTCCGCCTCCACGTCCTTCTGCCGCACCTGCTCGCCCAGGGCCTCGGCCTGGGCGTAGGTGTCGTTCAGGGCCCGCTCGGCATTTTCCTTGTCCTGCCGGGCGGTCTCCACGTCCTTTTCCAGTTGGATTTTGGCGGTTTTCAGCGATTGCAGGTTTTCCAGCCACACGCTGATTTCCAGCACCCGCAGTTCGTCCCGCAGCACCAGGTACCGCTTGGCCACCTCCGACTGCTTCCGCAGCGGCTCCACCTGCAGCTCCAGCTCGGCGATCTTGTCGTTGATGCGCACCAGGTTTTCCTCCGTGCGCTCCAGCTTGCGCTCCGCCTCCTCCTTGCGGTGGCGGAATTTGGAGATACCGGCGGCCTCCTCGAACACCTCCCGGCGCTCGCCGGACTTGACGGACAATATCTCGTCGATTTTGCCCTGGCCGATGATGGAATAACCCTCCCGGCCCATGCCGGTGTCCATAAACAGCTCGTTCACGTCCTTGAGCCGGCAGGACTGCTTGTTGATGTAATACTCGCTCTCACCGCTGCGGTAGTACCGCCGGGTCACCGCCACTTCCGTCTCGTCCCGGGTGGGGAAAATGTGCTCGGTGTTGTCGATGACCAGCGTCACCTGGGCAAACCCCATCTGGCTGCGCTTCTCGGTACCGCCGAAGATGACATCCTCCATCTTGGCGCCCCGGAGCTGGCGGCTGTTCTGCTCGCCCATGACCCAGCGGATGGCATCGGAGATATTGGACTTGCCGGAGCCGTTGGGGCCCACGATGGCGGTGATGTCCTCGCCGAAGTTGAGCACGGTTTTCTCCGGAAAGGACTTAAATCCCTGGATTTCCAAGGCCTTGATATACACGCATTTCACCTCAATTGTCGTTGCATACTGAATCCATGATAGTATACCAACACTCGGGCGTATTTTCAAGAAAAAAGTAGGCGGGATGAACGCTCACTTTTCCCAGATTGTCAAAAAAGCATCGCAGATTTCGCGCCGCGCACGGCGCGAACCCATAAAATCGAAAAAAGTGACGACATGCGCGTCACTTTTTTCACTTCTCAGGCTACGAAGTGTGCGAATCGTGCGCCAAAGGCGCATGATTCGTGCGCGTAGTAGACTGCAATCCCATTGTCAAAAAACGGCTATGCCGTTTTTTGACAGGCTCAAAAAAGTAGGCGCCCCTCACGCCTACTTTTCCTCCATCATGCGGTACAGGCTGTCCAGCGCGTCCCCCAGGGAGCCAATGCGGTCGATGAGCCCCAGGGCCACCGCCTCCTTGCCGTAGATGACGCTGCCCACGTCGTTGGCCATGTCCCCCACGGACAGCATCAATTCCCGGAACTTTTCGCTGCTGATTCGGCTGTTTTTTGCCACAAAATCCACAATTCGCTCCTGCATCCGCTCGAAATAGCGGTAGGTTGCCGGGGCGTTGATGACCGTGCCCCCCATCCGCACCGGGTGGATGGTCATGGACGCGCTGGGCACGATGAACGTCCGCTTGCCGCACACCGCCAGCGGCACGCCGATGGAGTGTCCGCCCCCCAGCACCAGCGTGGCGGTGGGCTTGGTCATGCCCGCCACCAGCTCCGCGATGCCCAGGCCCGCCTCGATGTCGCCGCCCACGGTGTTCAGCAGCAGCAAGAGGCCGTCTACCTCGTCACTCTCCTCCACCGAAGCCAGCAGGGGCAAAACGTGCTCATACTTGGTGGTCTTGGTGTTGCCCGGCAGCACCATGTGGCCCTCGATCTGGCCGATGATGGTGAGGCAGTGGACGGTACCGTGGCGGTTGGTCACCACCGACGAACCCATCTCCACGATCTGCCGCAGCTCCCCGCCTTCCCGGGACTCCTCCGTTTCGTCGTACACCCAAAATCCCTCCCTTTCCCGCCTATGTTGCGCCGATGGCAGGGAAATATACCGGCGATCCACTTTTTTCGTGACATGGGGGCCGGAATATGGTATATTGCAATATTGAAATGACACGATGGGAGGGAACTCGCATGACGCTGTACGGCATCACCCCGGCCCCCTGCTCCGCCCCGGCGCTGGCGCCGGACTTCGTACCGGTGGAGGCGTGGGACAGGGCGTATCTGGCCACGGCGGACAAGCCACTCACCCTGGCCCTGCTGGGCCGTCGCGGCGTGGCGCGTCTCTCCCTGCGCATCCGGGGCGACTACGGCGAGGCCGACGCCCACTTCCTCCGCCGCAGTGTGAAAACACTGCTTTGGCAAAAGGGCGGCGATACCCTTCTGTGCGATGACGCCGCTGCCGCGTCCCTCCTGGGGCGTCAATTCGGCCCCGGCACCTTTGATTACGCCTTTTTCAGCGGTGTATACGAAAATCCCTTTACAGTCCTTTATACAAAAGATATTCCCGAAAGTACCGCCCATGAAATCCACTGCGACACCCATGGCGACGGCTGCCGTATCGGCTTCGACGCCGGGGGCACCGACCGCAAGGCCGCCGCGGTGCAGGACGGCCGCACGGTGTACACCGAGGAAGTTGTCTGGGCGCCGAAAACCCAGGCTGACCCCGCCTATCACTACGCGCAAGTGCGGCAGGCGCTGCTGTCGGCGGCGGCGCATCTGCCCCGGGTGGACGGGGTGGGCATCTCTACCGCCGGTGTTTGCGTGGCCGGCAGGGTCATGCGCTCCAGTCTTTTCTCCGCCGTGGCCGACCCCACGGAAACACGGGATTTATACCTGCGGGTGGTCCGGGAGCTGTTCGGCCCCATCCCCTGCCGGGTGGAGAATGACGGCGATGTCAGCGCCCTGTCCGGGGCAATGACGCTGGGATGCGCCTCCCTTCTGGGCATCGCCATGGGCACCAGTCAGGCCGGGGGCTTCGTGACGGAGCGCCGCGGCCTTACCGGCTGGCTCAACGAGCTGGCCTTTCTCCCGGTGGACGACAATCCCGCCGCCCCTGTGGATCCCTGGTCCGGTGACAGGGGCTGCGGCGTGTCCTATTTCTCCCAGGACGGCGTTATTGGTCTGGCCCGCCGGGCGGGTCTTTCCTGGGATGAAACCCAGCCCCTGGGCCAGCAGCTCAAAGCCATCCAGGCCATGGCGGAGGCCGGGGACAAAAACGCCCTGGCGGTGTTTGTCACCATAGGTCAGTGCCTGGCCCACACCCTGCCACTGTACTACCGGCTGTACGGCTGCCGCCACGTGCTGCTGCAAGGCCGGGTGGTGTCGGGCGTGGGGGGCGACACGCTGCTGCAAAGCTGCCGCCATGTGCTGGCGGAGGAATATCCCTCGCTGCCCCTGTCCCTCGTATTGCCGGACGAAGCAGCGCGGCGCACCGGACAGGCTGTGGCTGCCGCCGCCCTGCCCTCACTTCACTGATTTCGGGAGGATGATACTATGAAGGTGAAACCTATCCTTGCCTTTGTACTGGCTCTTGCCCTGCTGACCCTGGCAGGCTGTGGCGCCGCCGCGCCGGAGGACGAGGAGCCCGCTCCGCCGGAGCCCATCACCCTGCGCTTCTGGGTCTATGACGAGGGCGAGTGGTCAGCGGCCGCCGGGAAGAAGCTGCTGTCCGGTCTGGGTGATGCGTGGAACCACGTCACCGTGGAATGGAAGGTGCTGGACGACACCGACCAGGCCACCCTCAGCGCCGCCATGGAGGCGGGACAGGGCCCCGACCTGCTGCTGGGCACCGTCAGCCAGCTCCAGCACGCCCGGCGCAACGGCGCCGGCACTGCCGACCTCTCCGGCCTGATGCCGGACGCCTACGCCCCTGTCCGGGATGCCTGCACCGATGGCGGCGTGGTGTTCGCCGCCCCCATTGCCATGGAGGTCACCGCCATGGCCATCAACCTGGACGTGTTCCGTGCCTCCGGCGCCGTGCAGTATATCGACCAGGAGAACCACACCTGGACCACCGAGGGCTTTATCAGCGCCATGAAGGTGCTGTCCTCCTCCCTCACCGTCCCCCAGGCCGCCAAGCTGTACTGCGGCGGGCAGAACGAGGACGAGGGCACCCAGGCGCTGGTCACCAATCTCTACGGCGGCAGTGTTACCGACGAGACCCACACCCGCTATATCCTCAACGAGCAGCCCACCGTAGACGCCCTCCAACTGCTGCAAAGGATGGGCGGCATGGCCTTCGACGACGCCATCACCGGCGACGATGAAAATGTGCTGTTCCGCCAGCGGCAGCTGGCCATGACCTTCTGCTGGGACAGCGCCCAGGAGCAGCCGGAGAGCTTCACCGCCTTCCCCATGTTCTACCCCACCAATCAGGAGCAGGCCGTGCTGCCCGGCGAGGTGTGGGCCCTGGGCGTGACGGCCCAGGACGAGGAGCGCTCGGACGCCGCTCTGGCGGTGGCCCGCCACCTGCTGCGCAGCGACGACGCCTATCAGTCTCTCCTCTCTCTCTCCGGACACTACGCCGTCAAGGCCACGGACAGCGACGACATCTGGGCCGCCTTTGCCGCCCACATGGCCCCCTATGAGCAGGACGCCCCCGGCTGGGCTATCGCCCGCAGCGAATGGTGGCAGATGCTGCAACGTATCGGCCACGGCGCCGACGTGGCCCTGGAGGCCGACACCTTCTGCACCAACGCCAACGCCGCCGCAGCCTTTGCCATGGGCCGCAAGTAAAATCACTTCACAGCAAAAAACAGCCTCTTTCATTTACTGAACAGCTATGGCAAGCAATTTGCCTTTACGCAAAATCTCCCCAGAAGCCACGGCTCCCGGGGAGATTTTCTATGCTCTTGGCGTGCTTTACTTAGCCAGATACACGGCCTTGCAGCCCTTGTAGGTCATATAGCAGTCCAGCTTGGACACCACCTCAAAGGGGGCGTGCATGCTCAGAACAGGCACGCCGGCGTCCAAGGTGGTGATGTTGCGGTTGGCCATGTACTGGGCCACGGTGCCGCCGCCGCCGACATCGGTCTTGCCCAGCTCCGCCATCTGCCACATGACGCCGTAGTCGTCCAGCACACGGCGAACGTAGGCCACCGTCTCGGCACCGGCATCGCTGGAGCCGGACTTGCCACGGGCACCGGTGTACTTGCACAGGCCCACGCCGTAGTTGAGATAGGCGGCGTTCTTCTTCTCATACACCTCGGAGAAGTTGGGGTCGAAGGCGGCGGTTACGTCGGTGGACAGGCAGAAGGCCTTTTCGTAGCACTCCCGCAGCGCCACACCCTGGGCGGCGCATAGATCCTCCATAAAGGTGTCGAAGCAGGCGCTCTGCATGCCGGTGACGCCCATGGAGCCGATCTCCTCCTTGTCCGCCAGCATGCACACGGCGGTCTTCTCGGGTACGGTGTCCAGATCCAGCAGGGCCCGGAGGGCGGCGTAGCCGCACACCCGGTCGTCGTGGCCGTAGCCGCCGATCATGCTGCCGTCCAGGCCGATGGCGGTCACATCCATGGCGGGCACCACCTCCAGCTCGGCGGAAATAAAGTCCTCCTCCACGATGCCGTACTTCTCGTGGAGCTTTTCCATCACCGTCAGCTTCACCCGGTCGCTGCCCTCACCCTCTACCGGGCGGGAGCCCAGGAGGATGTTGAGGTTTTCGGCGGGAATGGCCTCGTTCAGGGGCTTCTTGCCCTGCTCGGCGCCCAGATGGGGCAGCAGGTCGGTAACCACGAACTTGGGCTCGCTGCCCTCGCCCAGGGCCACTTCACGAACGGTGCCGTCCTTCAGCGCCACCACGCCGTAGATGGCCAGGGGAATGGTCACCCACTGGTACTTGCGGATGCCGCCGTAGTAGTGGGTCTTGAGGTAAGCAAGCTCGCTGTCCTCATAGAGGGGGCTGGGCTTCACGTCCAGCCGGGGGGAGTCGATGTGGGAGGCGGTGATCTGGCAGCCCTGCCGCAGGGATTCCCTGCCCATCACAGCCAGCATCACGCTCTTACCCCGGTTGACGGTGTACACCTTGTCCCCGGCGGTCAGGGCCATGCCCCGGGTAAAGGGCTTGAAGCCCGCCGCCTGAGCCAGAGCCACCGCCTGGGCTACGCAGAGCCGCTCGGTCTTACCCCGCTGCAAAAAGGCCATGTAGCCCTGGCAGTAGTCCGCCATGGCGGCCTCGTCGGCGGCGGTCAGACGGTCATAGCCGTTCTTGTGGTCGTAAAACAGTTTTTCTTTTCTCTCTTTCAGCGCGTCACTCATGGTGTGTTTCCTCCTGTAGCTTTTGAAAGTTTTGCATGGCAACTTGGCAGAATTCCTCTGCCGAAGACGATGTATTCATCCAAATATCGGTGCAGTTTTCCCGGTAATAGTCATCCCGCTTCTGGGCCGCCACCCGCATCCGGGCGTAGTCCTCAGAGATGCCGTCCCGGGCCATGATCCGCCGTACCCGGGCCTCCGCCGGGGCCAGCACGGCAACGGTGCGCCGGCACAGCGCCCCCACCCCCGACTCCACCAGGTTGATGGCGTCGATGCCGATGAGGTCGGCGTCGGACAGGGCCATGCGCCGCTGCAGCTCTGCCGGAATGCGGGCAAAAATGATGGCGTCCAGCTTCGCCATGGCGGCGCTGTCTTGGAACACGATGCTCCCCAGCTTCTGCCTGTCAAGCCTCTCGCCCTCAAACACATCGCCGAAGGCGTCACGGATGGCATGGCGCAAATCCTCATCGGTGGCAAGCATCTCGTGGTACACCGCGTCGCAGTCCAGCACATAGCCCCCCAGACGGCGAATGGCCTCCAGGGCGCTGGTCTTTCCCGCGCCGGTGGGGCCGGTGATGCCCACAATCAGGGCCTGGCCCCCGTCCTCCACGTGGAAGCCCGCCGCCTTTTTCAGCCGGTTGCCCACCGCCAGGCCCAGCCCTGCATCGTCGGGACACTGAGCCCAGATGCGGGGCACGTCCGTGGCGTCAAAGGTGCGCAGGGCGTCAAACACATGTCGCGCCTGGGCGCTCTTGTCCGCCGCAGGCCCCAGACGGTGAACGGTGTGGCCCGCAAACAGGGGCGCAAACTCGTCAAAGCAGATGACGCCGTCCCCAGCCTCCATGTGCCGGATAATAAACCCGGCGCTGCGGTGGGGCGCGCCCGTCACCACCGTCACCGGGGCGTGGGGCGCATAGTGGCGGTACTTCATGCCGGGGGCACGGGGTCGCTCCCCCTCCGCCAGCTTGCCCACCACGGCTTTGTCCACAGCCACCGTGCCCAGCACGGCTTCCAGCGATTCCAGCGGCAGCCCGCCGGGCCGCAGCAGCCGGGGCGGCGTCACCGTCATGTCGATGATGGTGCTCTCCACGCCTACGGCGCAAGGGCCGCCATCCACAATGCCGTCGATTTTGCCGTCCATATCCTCCAGCATGTGCTGTGCCGTGGTGGGGCTGGGCCGGCCGGAGGTGTTGCCGCTGGGGGCCGCCACCGGCACCCCCGCCGCCGCGATGATGGCACGGGTAACGGCGTGATCCGGGCAGCGGACGCCCACGGTGTCCAGCCCCCCGGTGGTGCGCAGGGGCACGATGGGTCGCCGCTTCAAAATCATGGTCAGCGGCCCCGGCCAGAACCGCTCCGCCAGGGCGTACGCCTCCGGTGGCACCTCCCGACAGTACCGCGCCAGCCACGATGTATCGTCTGGCACGTGGATAATCAGCGGGTTATCCTGGGGCCGCCCCTTGGCCTCAAAAATGTGGGCCACCGCCGCCTCGTTCAGCGCATCGGCCCCCAGGCCATACACCGTCTCCGTGGGGATGCCCAGCAGACCGCCGTTTCGCAGGATGGCCGCGGCCTCCGCCACAGCGTCCTTTTCCCGCTCCGGGTGGAAAATTCTCGTTTTCAATGGTTTCCCTTCTCGCTTACCTTAAAATCACAGGCCCAGATCCTCGCCCACCAGCACCACTTTAATGCGGCCGGGCACCTTGCAGAACCGGGTCACCACCATCTGGGCACAGATGCAGTCCGGGGACTTGCAGTCGCCGCACAGGCCCGTGGCGGTGCAGGGCGTCTTGCCGCCGAAACGCTGGGCGTTGGCAGGAGCGGCGATGTGCCGGGCCCGCTGGAACGCCTGCGGCAGATCGCCGCACACCTTGTTCATGCCCGCCACCACAATGACCTGCCGGGGGCCGAAGCACAGCGCCGCCACCCGGTTGCCGGTGCCGTCGATGTTCACCAGCTGGCCGTCCTCGGAGATGGCGTTGCTGCTCATGATAAACGTGCCGCAGCCAAGGCCTGCGTGGAGCAGGGCCATCCGCTCCTCCGGCGTCTGGGCGGTGTCCCGGTCGATGAGGGTCTGGCCCCGGCTTTGCAGCAGCGCCTTCAGCCCCAGCTCGTCCATGGTCATGGTGCCGCCCCAGGCCACGGTGTCCTCCGCCGGGATCAGCGACAGCACCTTTTCCGCCGCCTCCTGGGCCGTGGCGCAGTAATACGCCTCAAACTGCCGCCGCCCCAGGTTTTCCGCCACACGGGGGCCCGCCTTGTCGTACCAGTTCTTCTTCGCTTGCAGCATGGTTATGCCTCCCCTTCCCCGCCCTGCAATCGGGCGGTCTGATCATTGAGTGTCAAGGCGTCAATGAGCCCGTCCAAATCGCCGTTGATGATGGCGGTGATGTTGAAATTTTTATTGTCCCCGGTGAGCCGGTGGTCGGTGACCCGGTTCTGGGGGAAATTGTAGGTGCGGATTTTGCCGCTGCGGTCGCCGGTGCCCACCTGGGCGCGGCGGGTGTCCGCAATGGCGGCGTTCTGCTTCTCCCGCTCCGCCTCATAGAGCCGGGCCCGGAGAATCTTCATAGCCCTGTCCTTATTCTTATACTGGCTGCGCTCGTCCTGGCACTCCACTACCGTGCCCGTGGGCAGATGGGTGATGCGGATGGCGGACTCAGTCTTGTTCACGTGCTGTCCTCCCGCGCCGGAGGAGCGGAAGGTGTCGATCTGCAAATCCTTGGGGTCGATGGTGAGGGCCACCTCCTCCGCCTCGGGCATGACGGCCACGGTGGCGGCAGAGGTCTGGATGCGGCCGCTGGACTCCGTCTCCGGCACCCGCTGCACCCGGTGGGTGCCCGCCTCGAACTTCAGCCGCGACCAGGCCCCCTCGCCCTCCACGGTGGCCACCGCCTCCTTGATGCCCCCCAGCTCCGTTTCGTTGACCGACGCCAGCTCCATGCGGAAGCCCCGCCGCTCGGCGTACATCTGGTACATCCGCAGCAAATCCGCCGCAAAGAGGGCTCCCTCCTCGCCGCCGATGCCGGAGCGGATCTCCAGAATCACGTTCTTGTCGTCGTTGGGATCACGGGGCAGCAGGAGACGCTTTAGCTCCTCCTCCAGCCGGGCCTTGTCCCCTTCGGCGGCCTCCAGTTCTTCACGGGCCAGCTCGCCCATCTCAGCATCGGAGAGCAGTTCTCGTGCCTGGTCGGCCCTTTCACAGGCGTCCCGGTACTCCCGGTAGGCCGCCACGATGGGGGCCAGTTCCTTTTGCTCCCGGCTCAGCTCCTTTAGCTTCTCCCGGTCGCCGTACACCGCCGGGTCGCCCAGGCGCTGTTCCAGTGCCTCATATCGCGCTGCGATTTTTGCCAATTTATCCAGCATGATCCTGCTCCAGATACCGCTTCACGTCGCCGATGAACTGCTCTTTCCAGAAGTCGTAGCCCTCGCTGCCGGGCTGCAACGATACCTCAAAGAGGTGGGGCTGGGCGGTGTACATGTCCATCTGATGGTACACGGATTCATACCGCGCGGTGCTGCTGCGGGTCAGCAGGTAGGCCACCCGGTCCATTTCCAGCCCCCGGCGCTTGAGATAGCCCCGCACCGGACTGGCGCACCGCCCCGCCCACACAGGGGTGCCGATGATGATGAGGCTGTACTCGCTCAGGGGCTTTTTCGTCTCCACCGGGGCCAGCGGCCGGGTGGCCTTGCGCATGGCGTCTCTTCCGGAGCGGAGATAACCCCGCACGCCGCTGCGATCCTCGCCGTCATCCAGCGCTACCAACTCGGCGTCCAGTGCCTGGGCCACCTCCTCCATGGCGGCCTTGGTATTGCCGCTGCGGGAATAATACACGCACAATACGTCGCTCATGTGTCGTTCCTCCTATTCTTCCGCCTGTAAACTCAACGTTTCCCAGCGTTCCATTTCCTGTTCCAATTTCGCCTCGGCGTCCTGCTTCTGCTGATACAGCTCTGCCAGCTTATCCGCCTCCGCGCCGTGGAGGGTCATCTCCTCGTCCAGGCGGCGGCACTCCTCCTCCAGCCGGGCGATGGCGCTCTCGCAGATGGTGAGCTGTCGCCGGGCCGCCTGCTGGGCGCGGTTGCCCCGGACAGGCCGGGTGTCCCTCTTCTTCTCCGCCGGGGCAGGGGCGGGCTTTTCCCGCTCCTGGGCCGCCTTCACCGCCCGGTACTGGGCAAAATTCATGGGATAATCGGTGATGGTGCCCTCCGCCAGCTCCCAAATCCGGGTGGCAAAGCGGTCGATGAAATACCGGTCGTGGCTGACGAACAGCAGCGTGCCCTCAAAGGCCTCCACCGCCTCCTCGATCCACTCCCGTGAGGCGATGTCCAGATGGTTGGTGGGCTCGTCCAGAATGAGGAAATTAATCTCCTCGTCCATCAGCATGCACAGCCGCAGCCGCGACAGCTCCCCGCCGGACAGCACCGCCACGCTTTTGAATACATCCTCTCCCCGGAAATCGTAGGCCGCCAGCCGGTTGCGGGCGGAGGTGGCGGACATGTTCTTCTTCTCGTAGAACATGGTGTCCACCATGCTGCGCTCCGGGTGGTCAAAGTGGATGATCTGGGGCAGGTAGGCCGTGCGGACGCTGGGGCCTGTGCGGATGACACCGCCGTCCACGCTCTCCCGGTTCATGATCATATTCAATAATGTGGTTTTCCCGGTACCGTTCTCCCCCAGCAGGGCGATCCGCTCGCCGGGCACCACGTGGAGATAGATCTCCTCAAACAGCGTTCTGTCCCCAAAAGCCTTGGTGACGCCCCGGAGCTGCAATACCTCGTCGCCCCGGAACTCCCGGCTGGCGAACCGGGCGTCCATCCGTTTTGCCTTGGTGGGCTTCACGGTGGTGTTCATCCGGGCGATCCGCTTTTCCATGGAGATGGCCCGGCGATACGTCTTGTCGTTGCCCTTGAAGGCAAACATGCGCAGCTGCTGGGCGGACTTCTCCAACTGGGCGATTTTGGCCTGCTCCTTTTCGTACTGCTTCAGCTGCTCCTGGTAGCGGCGCTCCTTTTCAATGAAATAAAAGCTGTAATTGCCGCTGTAAAAGGCGGCCTTGCCGTCCACGATTTCGATGATGCGCGTCACGGTGCGGTCTAAGAAATACCGGTCGTGGGAGATGGTCAGCACCGTGCCGTGGAAGGATTTGAGATACTCCTCCAGCCACTCCGTGGCCTGCAAATCCAGATGATTGGTGGGCTCGTCCAGCAGCAGGATATCGGTGTCCTCCAGGATGAGCCGCCCCAGGTTCACCCGGGTCTTTTCCCCGCCGGAGAGCAGGTCAAAGGGCTGGGTGCGCATGGCGGCGGAGATGCGCAGGCCGTTGGCCACCTTGTTGACGGCGGTGTCGGTGTCATAGCCCCCCAACGCCTCAAACCGGGCGGACAGGTCGCCGTAGCGCTTCAAGGTTTTGGGACTGTCGTCCCCCGCCGCCATGGCCTGGGCCAGGGTTTCCATCTCCCGCCCCAGGGCCGCCATGCGATCAAAGGCAGAGCGCAGCACGTCCTCCACCGTGAAGCCCGCCGGCACCACGGGGATCTGGGAAATCAGCCCCAGCCGCCGCCCGGAAGCGATGCTGATCTGGCCGCTGTCGGGGGTCAATTCCCCGGTCAGCAGGCGGAACAGGGTGGTTTTCCCCGCGCCGTTGCTGCCCAGGATGCCCAGGCGCTCGCCGGTGTCCACCTGGAAGGTGAGGCCGTCCAATATGCGCTTTTCCAGGTCAAAGGACTTGACCAGCTCCTGTACTTGTATGTCGATCATTCAGCGTTCCAGTTCCTCTGCAATCTTGTGAAAAGCCATGGCGTGGGATGCCTTTACCAGCACCGCCGTACCCTCGGTAAACAGCTTCTTGATGGTGGGCATGGCCTCGTGGGTGGTGGCGAACCACAGCGCCGCCGGGTTTTCCGCTGCGATGCCCCGGGACAGCTCACCGATGGCCACCACGCCATCCAGCCCCATCTCCGCCGTCAGGCGGCCCAAAGCCTCGTGGGCGCTCTTGCCCAGCGCCCCCAGCTCCCCCATGTCTCCCAGCACTGCCACGCGGCGGCGGCAAGGGGTCTGCATCAGGCATTTCAGTGCCTCGGCCATGGCCTGGGGATTGGCGTTGTAGGAGTCGTCAATCACCATACGCCCGCCGGACAGGCGGGCCACCTTCATGCGGCTGCCCACCGGGGCGTAAGACGCCACGCCTGCGGCGATCTCCTCCGCCGTCAGGCCCAATTCCTCGCCGATGGCGGCAGCCATGGCAGCGGCGTAAATCATATATCGGCCCGGGGTGGGGATGGTCAGGGCATACCGGCCCCGGGGCGTGGTCACCACGCAGTCGGTGCCGTCCATGCCCTTTTCTACCACGTCCGTCACCCGGACGTTGCAGTTCTCCCCCTCGCCGCACAGCAGCGTGCGGAAGGGCAGATCCAGCGCCCGCAGCAGTGGGTCGTCGCCGCACAGCACCGCCACGCCGTCTTTATCCAGGTTTTCAAAAATCTCGCACTTGGCCCGCAGCGTGCCCTGCCGGGTGCCGCCCATGTTCTCAATGTGGGCGTCCCCCACGTTGGTGATAACGGCGAAGTGGGGCCGCACCATCTCGCCTAAGTAGCGAATCTCTCCGAAATGGTTCATGCCCGTCTCGATGACCGCCGCCTGGTGCTCAGGTGTCAGCCGCAACAGCATCTGGGGCGTACCGATGTCATTATTGTAATTGGCCTCCGTCCGCAGCGTGTGAAACCGCCGGGCCAGCACGCAGGCGATCATCTCCTTGGTGGTGGTCTTTCCGGCGCTGCCGGTGACCTGCACCACGGGGATGCTGAACTTGCCCCGGTACCAGGACGCCAGCGCCTTCAGCGCCAGCCGGGTGTCTTCCACCAGAATGTACCCCTTGCCGGGCACCATTTCCGCCGGGGCGCGCATGGTGAGGCAGCCCTCGGCGCCGCCGGTCAAGGCCTTTTCCAGATAGTCGTGGCCGTCAAACCGCTCCCCCACCAGGGGGATAAACAGCTCCCCCGCCGATACGCGGCGGCTGTCGGTGGTGACGCCGGTGATGGTGCCGCCCCGTTGCAGCAGCCGTCCGCCTACGGCATCGCAGATTTCCGTTATGGTACAGGGTGTCATGCCCGCTCCGCCTTTCTCGCCGCCAGAGAATCCGTGACGATCCTCTCGCACAGCGCGCCGTAGTCCAGCCCCACCTGGGCCGCCTCCTGGGGCACCAGGCTGGTGGGTGTCATGCCGGGCAGGGTGTTCACCTCCAGGCACCAGGGAGTGCCGCCCTCATCCAGCAGGAAGTCGGTGCGGGAGTAGACCCCCAGGCCCAGGGCACGGTGAAGTTTCAGGGCCATCTCGCCCATCTCGCGCCACTGCGCGTCGGTAATGGGAGCGGGGCATACCTCACGGGCGCCGCCTTTTTGATACTTCGTCTCATAGTTGAAGTAGTCTGCGTTGGGGATGATCTCCACCGCCGGCAGGTAGCTGTCGCCCAGCACGCCCACCGTCAGCTCCCGGCCCCGGATCTTCTCCTCCACCACCACGTGGTTGCCGTAGCGCAGCACCTCCTCCAGCGCAGTGCGCAACTCGTCCCTGGTCTCGGGCAGGTACACGCCGATGGAGCTGCCGCCGTTGACGATCTTCACCGCGCAGGGCAGGGGCAGCGCGGCGGTAAGCCGGGGGATGTCCTCCCGGGTGTAGCGCACATCCTGCCATTTGGGGGTGCGGATGCCCTCGCTGTCCAGAAACCGCTTGGTGACGGACTTGTCCATGGCCATAGCCGCTCCCAGATAGCCGCTGCCGGTATAGGGCACGCCCAGCAGGTCCAGGGCCGCCTGGATGCGCCCGTCCTCACCGCAGGCGCCGTGGAGGGCCAAAAACACGATGTCCGCCATGGCGCACACCGTAAGCACGTCCTTGCCCAGCACGGAGGCGCTCTGATCCTTCCGGCTGCGGCGCACCGCCGCCAGATCCGGGGCGGTGGTCTCGATGCGCACCTCGGTCAAAAGGCCGTCGGGGGCGTCGAAAATGTCCTCCAGAGAGCCGGTATAGCTCTCCAGCCCCATAAACATATCCACAAAGATGGCCTGGTGGCCCTTTTCCCGCAGCGCCTTGCAGATGCCGCTGCCGCTGACCAGGCTCACGTGCCGCTCGGTGCTGAGCCCGCCGGCCAATACCACGATTTTCATATCATCAACCTCTTTCCTGTGATGGCTAGAGTAACGCAATCAGCCTATTTTAACAGCATAGCAGTATATCACATTGCCGCCCAAATTACAACCGCGCGTATGGAAAAAAACACCTCCGCCGGGCGAAAACCCTGCGGAGGCGTGATTTCATTGCAAATTGCTACCGCAACCACTCCGGCAGCGAGTGGCTGTGGACGCTGGACACCAGCCCCACCGCCGCGTACAGCGCCACCACCGACGAGCCGCCGTAGGAGAAAAAGGGCAGCGTCAGGCCGATGACCGGCATGACAAACAGGCACATGCCCACGTTGGCGATCATCTGGAACAGCAGCATGGACGCCACGCCCACGCACACCAGCGTCTCCATAGGCGTGGCCGCCTTTACCGCCACGTAGATGCACCGGATAATGACGGCGGAAAGCAGCAACAGCACCAGCAGGCACCCCAGCATCCCCAACTCCTCGCCGATGACGGCGAAGATAAAGTCGGTGTGCCGGGCGGGCAGGCTGGCGGAAAAGGCGCTCTGGGTCTGGGTGCCGTGGAACAGCCCCTGCCCCGTCAGCTTGCCGCCGCCCAACGTCAGCAGGCTGCGGGTCTGGTGCCAGCCGGTGTCCAGCGTGTCATAATCGTGGTCAAAAAGGACGATAAACCGGTTTTTCATATACACGGGAATCTTATCCTCCTGCCACAGCAGGTAGAAGGCCGCCGCCCCGCCGCCCAGTCCCAACAGGAACCACCGCAGCGCCACGCCGCCCACGAAGCACATGCACACGAAGATGAACAGCAGCACCAGATCGCTGCCCATATCCGAGGAAATCACGTAGTAAAGGCCGAACAGCACCAGAAAATGGCCGCCTAAAAAGGCCATGGACTTCATGGATTTCAGGTCGTTTTTCTCCTTTTTCAGCCAGTCCAGCTGCTTGGCCAGCAGCAGGATATAGCCGATTTTCACCAGCTCCGCCGGCTGCACCATCACCGGCAGAAAGGGGAACTTCAGCCACGCCCGGTTGCCGGTGTCGTCCGCCGCGCCAAAGGGGGTGCGCAGCAGCAGAATCAGCACGAAGTTGGCGATCAAGATCCACTTCCAGCCCTTTTTCGTCATCTCCGGCAAGTCCACCGAGGACATGAGGATATAGAGGATCACGCCCAGCGCCGTGGCCGCAGCCTGCACCGCCACGTACCGCATGGAACTCATGTACCGGGTGGCGCTGGCGATCATCACCAGCCCGAAGGCGGAGCACACCAGGCACAGCCCCAGCAGAATATAGTCGCACTGGCGCAGCACGTCGATGAGAAATCCATGGGATCGTCTGCTCACGGTTGCCCCTCCTTCCCCGTCATGGGCGGATTTATCCCATGTAGTTTACCACAAGTACATTTGTCTGTAAACCGGCCACGGTCTTTTCTTTTTGAAAAAACTATGCTATAATAGCGCGAAACAAAACGCAGGGAGGGGTCCATCCGTGGAATATCGCACCCATAGCGCCGCCGAGACGGAGGCCCTGGGGGAAAAGCTGGCTGCCCATCTCAAGGGCGGCGACGTGGTGGCCTACCGGGGCGGCCTGGGCATGGGCAAAACCGCCTTTACCCGAGGTCTTGCCAGGGGATTGGGCTACGAAGGCCGCGTCACCAGCCCCACCTTCACCATCGTCAACGAGTATATGGGCCGCCTGCCCCTGTTCCATTTCGATATGTACCGCCTGGGGGACAGCGAGGAGCTGTTTGACATCGGCTGGGAGGATTATCTGGACCGTGGCGGCGTGTGCGCCGTGGAGTGGAGCGAAAACGTGTCCGACGCCCTTCCCCAGGGCACGGTTTATGTGGAAATCCGCCGGGAGGCGGAACAGGACAGCCGGGTCATCACCATCACAGGGAGGGATTTGACGTGAAGATTCTGTCGCTGGAAACCAGCGCCAAGGCCGTGTCCGCCGCCGTGGCAGAGGATGGCCGCGTGCTGGCCTACGCCTACCAGAACGTGGGGCTCACCCACAGCGTCACATTGATGCCCATGGTGGACGCCATGCTGCAAAACGCCGGCATGACCCCCGCCGATATGGACTGCGTGGCGGTGGCCTGCGGCCCCGGCAGCTTTACAGGGCTGCGCATCGGCGTGTCCGCCGCCAAGGGCCTGGCCTGGGCGCTGGAAAAGCCCTGCTGCGCCGTCAGCACCCTGGAGGCCATGGCCTACAACGCCGCCCTCCACACCGGCACCGTGGTCTGCGCCATGGACGCCCGCCGCAGCCAGATTTACAACGCCGTGTTCCATTGCCGCGACGGCGTCCTCACCCGATGCACCCCCGACCGGGCCATCGCCCTGTCCGAGCTGGCGGAGGCGCTAAAAAATGACGAAAATTCGAAAATCATAGTTGGCGATGGCGCCACTCTATGCTATAATTATCTATCAGAGCAGGGCATCGCCTGCCGCCTGGCCCCACCGGACCGCATCATGCAGTCCGCCACAGGAGTGGCCCTGGCGGCGGAGGAAATGGTGCGCCAGGGACGCACCGTGTCCGCCCAGGAACTGGCCCCCGTGTACCTGCGGCTGTCCCAGGCCGAGCGGGAGCGTCTGGCCAAGGGCCTGCCCATCACGGTGGAATAATCACTGTTTTCCCCCATTTTTGCATTCATTTTGAACAATTTATATACGGAGGATACTGCAATGAACGAGAGATTCCCCACCCTGCACATCGTTGACCATCCCCTGGTGCAGCACAAGCTCACCGAGATGCGGGACAAGAACACCAGCGTCAAGGACTTCCGCACCCTGGTCAGCGAGATCGCCGTGCTGCTGACCTACGAGGCCACCCGCGACCTGCCTCTCACCACCAAGCGCATCGAGACCCCCCTGTGCCAGTGCGAGATGCCCACCCTGGCGGGCAAGAAAATGGCCATCGTCCCCATCCTCCGTGCCGGTCTGGGCTTTGAGGACGGCATTCTCAGCCTCATCCCCTCCGCCCGTGTGGCCCACATCGGTATGTACCGCGACGAGGAGACCCTGGAGCCCCACTTCTACTTCCTGAAGTACCCCAAGGACATCGCCGACCGTGACGTGCTGGTGGTGGACCCCATGCTGGCCACCGGCGGCAGCGCCGATATGGCCATCACCAAGATGAAGGAGCTGGGCTGCAAGAACATCAAGCTGATGATCCTGGTGGCGGCCCCTGAGGGCGTGGAGTTCATCTACAAGAAGCACCCCGACGTGGAGATCTACTGCGCCGCCCTGGACGACCATCTGAACGAGAACGGCTACATCGTCCCCGGCCTGGGTGACGCCGGCGACCGTATCTTCGGTACCAAGTAAGCGCCAACGACGCTTCCCATCAACGAAAGCAAAACACCCCCAGAGGATGGTATCATCCTCCGGGGGTGCTCAGATTGTCAAAAAAGCATCGCAGATTTCGCGCCCGCAGGCGCGAACCCATGAAATCCGAAAAAAGTGACGACATGTACCCCAAGGGCACTGGCTCCACCAGCCGCTCATTCTTCGCGGGGCCTACAGCCGAAGCGCCGCCAGCGGCGGAAGAAGCGAGGCTGTGGCAAGGCAGCGGCCCGCGTTTCATGGCCTGAAGGGTCTGAAACGCGGCTGCCGCAACGAGGGCAGTGTCGCTGG